>JAKSRF010000161.1 GCA_024403755.1 Clostridia bacterium | reverse complement strand
AGAAAGGCTCAGCAACGTTGCGTAAAACGGGCTATGAGGTTATGAGGGTGCTTAAGAGCCACCAGGCACCCAAAGATTGCACCGTATACAACTATATCCTGAAGAAAGAAGCAGAAGGTAAAAGCAAAAAGCAAGCCAAGATAGCGGGCTTAAACAAGTTTCTGCGCATATACTACGCACGAGTGATGGAGGTCTACCAAGCAGCATAAATCCTTAAATGCTAAAACAAAAACCGGATTTGACTCCGGTCTGTTTGCTATGCCCAGTTATTTCAAAACAGAAAACTGCCAACAAGCTCTTGATTTTTGTTAGCAGGTTTTATTGTGCAATAGGAGGTAAACCTGAAACGGAGCACCCTCTATGCTGTCTCGTGAAGTGAGACAACCATTTTTATTGTATCTTGTGTCTCGGATATGACTCGGTTGTGGAGTTTTTGGGAATCACCTTTTCGAAAAGGGAAATATGCGGTTGACAAATGTATACCATGTATTGACAGAATAACTTTAGTAATGGTATAGACATTAATGTAATACATATATGTTTAGGGAGGTCGTATGAAAAGAAACAAATTAACAGTTGCAGTGTTGTCAGGTGCGCTGGCAGTATCAATGATTCCGACAGCAATCGGAGCTTCGGTAATTACTTCTAATTCGGATATTTTTACTAATCTGGTATTGCGTGATAACGGTAATGCTGCTCAGGGAGTAAGTGAATTTGTAAAGAGATGTTATAAGGTTGCACTCGAACGTGAGGCTGATGAGGCCGGACTTGAGTACTGGATTAACAAGCTTAACAACGGTGAAGCATGCGGTGCACAGATTGGATTTGGCTTTATTTTCAGTGATGAATATACAGCTCGTAACAGAACCAATGATGAATATGTTACAGATTTATATTCTATGTACTTTGACAGAACTCCGGATCAGGAAGGCTTCAATTACTGGGTAGGACAGCTTAACGGTGGTGCAACCAGAGAGTTTGTATTTGCCGGATTTGCTAACTCCGAAGAGTTTTTTAATCTTTGTACCCGTTATGACGTAATCGCAGGATATTATGCAGAAGGTATAGATCTTACTCAGCAGGGCGGAGTAAACTGCTTTGTAGCAAGACTTTATAAGGCTTGTCTTAACAGACTTCCTGATCAGGCAGGTCAGTCCGGATGGGTAATGAAGCTTATTAATAAGGAAGAGACCGGTGCTTCATTAGCTAAGAATTTCATTTTCAGTGCTGAGCTTGAGAACAGACAGTTGTCAAACAAGGAATTTGTAAAGGTTATGTATGACGCGTTCTTCGGTCGTGAGGCAGATCCTGAAGGACTTGCTGTATGGACTGAGAAGTTAGACGGCGGTGCAAGTAAAAATTTGATTTTCAAGGGTTTTGCAGAATCAGCAGAGTTTGAGAATCTCTGTAACAGCTACGGTATTGAACGCGGCAGCATCGACCAAGAAAACACTCAAATCGGACAGGGTACTGAGAATGTATTGAGCGGTACGGACAGATTGATTGATTACTTTTATGATAATGTTGTAAAAGAGAATCAACAATTAGGAAATGATATTTATTTATCTTCTGTATATTACTATGATGCTGACAGAATGTCATTTTTGTCAGTTTATTGCTCGGATGAGAATTCTGTGACATTCTCATATAGTGCAGACGGAATGAATCGAACCGAAGTATCGTTAACTTTTTTTAGGGATTCAACTTGGGTTGAAGTAGGAATCAGTTTCCCTTTTTACCATGATGGCGTGTATGAGTATTTCCCAATCTATTATAGATGTGATATTAATGATGCAGATGAGATATTGGCACATATAACAGAACCTGATTATAAGTTAACTAACGACAGTACTGTCAGAGAAAATGCTTACTATACTCCGTGGTTAGAAGATAGATTAAAAGAAATGCCTAATCTGAAAGCTGATATAGAGTTGACTTATGCATGTTTTATTAAAGCATTTGATAAGGCACTTAATTATTGGGGAACAAGTAAGGACACTTATGGTTTGACTATAGGAAGCGCATATGCAAACTATCCTACGACTGGATACACAAGCTATGACTATCGTAACGGACTTATCTCATATGCTGATTCCGGTATGAATTGGATTGATTATATGAAGTATGCAACAAAGTTCTTGGATAGTGCATGTTCTAATGGAGATGATTCAGAGAACTATATGTTTTACGGACCGTATTATTATTTTGCAGAGGATTGGAATTATGTTACTTTGTATAACTGTACAGATGGACTAGATAAGAAAGATTTTTTCTTTGTTGAATATTGGGGTGAAGACAAAGCAGTCTCAGAGGATTGCAGAATAGATTGTTTAATATATTTCTTGAGCAAAGATGAAGTTCAACTTGTTTTTGATATCAATACTGACTATGTTCAGACTAAAGTTCCGGGTGAGACTGTACCGAGTACTGAATCAGAAATTTGCATAATGTCATGTAAGCCTGAAGAACTTATGTCAATAATTAGTTCACCGGAAACATTGAAGAACAACTCAGAATATCACTTTTATTCGGATGGTAAGAATCCTATAAGTGAGGATGAGGCTATGAAAATCTTCTTTAGCGAGATTGAAACAATAATGAATGCTTTTGAGTATACGTTTAATTACTGTGGAACTTCGCTTAATGATGCCGGAATTGATTTCTGATTTGATGAAAAAGTAAATTGACAGTGAGAACTGCCTCAGAACTGTAATGGTTTTGGGGCAGTTGTTTTATCGAAATTGCGGGCTTATGTAAGAGGGAAGGATGTTTGAGCTTAATTGATTATATTTAAGCATCAGTCTGAGAAAATGCATAACAAAATCCAAAAAATCGTGATTTGTTATGCATGACGGAGTTACCCGACCGCCGCGTCGCCAAAAACAGCGTTTTTTGTCGCCGACAGCGAGTTTTTAGGCATGTTTTGGCGACGTCATGCCTTGCCTTGGCTGCTGCGTGTCGTAATTTCTCCAAATCGAGGCATTTTCTTCTCCAATGGAGAAATTTTAAGGTCATTTTGGAGAAGTTTTG
>JAKSRF010000160.1 GCA_024403755.1 Clostridia bacterium | reverse complement strand
TCTACATATTTGAAAATATTCTGCGAATAATGTAATATCACTAATTGGATAGATATAAGAGGGAGGGTTAGTTTTATGGAGGTTGATTCTTCTAAAACTTTTTTACGCAGTAATGCATCCAATAAGGAACATGCTCACACTTATGATAATGTTTGTTCTAACTGCGGTCATGATTTATCGTTAAGTAAAGAATTCGGTATGTTTTTTTGTAAGAATTGCGGTTATATGTTCTCGTCTGACAAGGAGAAAATCGGGAGACTTGATTATTATACTGAGGAGGATACAAGATTTTCCGACAAGGAACATTTGAAATGTAAATACTATGTGCCGTTCAGTGCAGACAGTAAGGATGTGGAGATGGAATTCGAGAGATGGAAATCCGAGCTTAAGCTGATGCCTCCACGATTTAAAGAGACCGTAAGATTAACCAATATACGAAAGATACTGGTCCCGCATGCACTGATCAGTTGTCATGGTACAGCTGTTTTGAATGGTAAGGTTTCTGCTTTCGAGAAGAAATTTTGGATGAAATTAAAGACTGAAACTACTACATATGAACATGCAGCCGAAATGGATTTTGCAGGTATTCCCGTATGTCTTAATAATAGTATTCAGCGAGGACTTGCGGAAGCGGCAGAGCCTTTTGCGTTAAACAGTATCAGCGAGTTCTCGCCTTCTGCGATTTCGCCTGATGTTAAGGTGCTTGATTTAAATGAGCACATTGCAGATTTAGATGAGCACGTTAGTATGAGAATATTAAAGGGAATGGAAAGTTACAGCAAGAAAGCTCATCAGAAATACGGAAATGATGTGGTTTTCATAGCAAATGAATCTGAATATAAAGATTTGAGTTTTGACAGTTGTTATCTTCCATTTTATTTGGCGGAGTACGAGTTTAACGGAAAAAAGTACTCGGTTATTGCCAACGGACGCACGGGGAATATTGCTTGTGATTTGCCTTCGTGTACAGAGATAGAAAACAAAATTAAAAAGAGAAGAGAAATATTGTTCAAAGCTGTTACCGGCGTACCGTATATTTTTGTAGTTCTACTTGCTTCAGTGTTAATTATATTGAGCATAATTGCAGACACTGTTTTTACTTTATATATAATATTCAATACTCTGTTCAGAACGGTTATTTATGCCTTCATAGCTACATTTATTGTTTTCATTTTGAGGGCGATTTTCATAAATTTGGCAGAAAACGCAAAAGAGGGTACACACTATCCTTTGCCTTGTCAGGCTGATGCATATATAGATAAGAGCAGTGTCACAGTGCTGAAAGATAAGGTTATTGATACTTTTACGAGTATGAGCAGCAGAGATCCTTTTCTTAATAATGTATTTCAGCCGATTTTTGACAGGCTTTTTTACGGAAGTCGCCGATTGTGATGTCGGTTGTTGTAGTGTATATTTTCGAAAATGGAATAAAAGCGAAAAAAAATATATATTTTTAATAGAAATGTTGTAACGTTTTCCAATGACAGCGGTTTAACTATATAGAAAGCAGAAAAACCGGTCTGCAAAGCCGGCAGCGTGAAGACCGATGGACTGCTTTGAAGGAAACAGTTTATTGAGAGGAAGGTGAGACAGGTGAATGACGGCGGCAAAGACATGGAAGCAATATATCGCAGATATGCGACACCGTTGAAGCATTTTATTGTTTCCATGTGTCACGATGAATTTATGGCCGAAGATATAGTAGCAGAGACGTTTTATAAGGCCATTAAAAACATTGATTCATTCAGCGGCGGGAATATGTTCACCTGGCTTTGTACCATTGCCAAGAATACGTTGCTTAATCAGCTCAGTCGTAAAGAATCGCAGAATCTTTCCATAGATGATGAGGATTTCAGTGAACCGGCAGCCCCGGGTTCCGTCGAAGACAGTCTGGTTCAAAAGGAATCGAGAATTGAACTTTACAAGTTGCTTCAGACCTTGGAACCGACAGAGAGAGATGTAATGTATTTGAGGATATTCGGAGAACTCTCATATGCTGAAATAGGTGATATTATCGGGCGAACGGAAAATTGGTCAAGAGTAACTTATTTCAGATGTAAAGAGAAACTTAAAAGGAGAACTGAACAATGAAATTATCATGTAATGTAGTTAAAGATTTGCTTCCGTCTTATATAGATGAATTGTGTTCGGAAGAGAGCAGGGAACTGGTAAAAGCACATTTGTGTGAGTGCAGTGAATGCCGTGAGTATTGCAATAATATGAGAAGTGAGCTTGCGGGCGAGAAAAAGACCGTAAAGAAGGTAAATCCTGTAAATGAGAAGGAGCTTATTCAGAAGGTAAATCGTAAATACAGAAATCAGTCTATTCGCAATTTCTTTGTAGGTGTTATTGCATGTATATTGATAGTTTGTCTTGTGCTTGCTTTGTTTACTCCGAGTCGTCGACTTAAAGCTTCAGAGTATGAGATTACTTACAGTGTATATGATATGAATTCGTATATTGATGCAGGTGCTGTTCCGCATGACATTATTGCGACCAGGAGTGACTACATATTCCTTTCTGATGAGTATGATATTGATAAATTAGACGATGCGAAATGTATTTGTTTAGGCGGACAATACATTATTACAGATGAAGAGACTTTGGCTTCAAGTCCTTATTGTACGGTTGTAGAAGTTGATGCGGATGTTCAGCTTTCGAAGTGCGATATCGATATTGAGGAAGTTGACGGAAAAATGCTCATTACTACTGACGTGAGAACTCCGATTATCGGCGGTAGTACGGATGAGAAGTGCCATAAAAGGACGTTCATTTTCGCTGCGGCTGACGGCATAAAATAAGAGCAATGTTCGTTAATATATCCTGTTGAAAGAAGGGCCATTCATGTTTATGTGGGTGGTTCTTCGCTTTGTTTTGTTTTTTACATTTTCTTGGAAACGTCTTCTTGGGAAATCTCGAAAATGGATTGCTAAACAATTTACAATGGCAATTGCCTGTGAAGTGATTTGGAGTTAGCTTCTTGTCGGTTTGGCGGCCACCCCTGCCCCCCCCGCCTCAGATTCACTAAATCAAGGCATTTTTGTCACCTGGTTAGTGACAAAAAACAAGGATT
>JAKSRF010000016.1 GCA_024403755.1 Clostridia bacterium | reverse complement strand
TTGTGGTGATTTCTTGTAACTTACACTTGACAGGAGGTCATTACATATCAGTTTTTTGTTAATCCCACAAAAAACGTGAAGAGCCAATTTATATTACAAAATTCCCGTGAAATTACAAGTTTAATCAAAAAGCGTGACTGAATCTCGGGAATTTCCTGTTTTACAACCAAGAATTCCCGTAGAATTGCAATGTTTTCTGAATTCCGTGCTCGATTCTCGGGAATTTTTGTCCTTCAACCATAAATTCCGCAAGAATCAGTGTTTTTCCTTCGAATTCTATGGACACATCTTGCGGAATTGCCGTCGCCAAACACAACTTCTACAAAACAGCCCTAAAACTTCTCCGTTGGAGAAGAAAATAAATACATACTATATGACAGATTTCTTCAAACCCGATGATGACAATTACTATAACGGTTGGTATGACAGATGGGGACGAACGGATTATGTCGTAATTGAGGATGGTACAATCGTATCATTATCCCTGAACTTCTCATAAATTTCGGAAATCACAAACAAATGCGCAATCAAAAACCTCCGAGAATTCTCCCGAAGGTCTTTATCATGAACAAAATTACAGCTTACATTACAAAAACAAAACTCTTCAAATCAAACAAATTACGTTCTTTAAAGTAATCAGCACCCCAACCGACATAATTATATTCAGCCTTAAGGAAAATGCTGTGTCTTCCCTGAAGTGAACGCAAGTTTTGGCCGTCAATCTCAATGTTGCCTTTAATTATCGTATCACCGTGATTAAACGGAACTACAGCCACCTTAGTACCGCCGTGTTCTTCATCCTGTCCGTCGATATAAACAGAAATATTACCGTTAAGATAACAGGATTCTATCTGCAACACTATTTCCATATCGCTTCCTGAATTTGTGCCGAAGTCAAAATACTTCCAGCCCATTATGCATCCGTGCTTAATGTTGGTAATATACTGCTCAAAGATATTTTTCTCTGTAATAACGGCACCGTTTGTCATAACACACGCCGTCTGCATGTTTACAGGTTTATACGGATTAAGACTCTCACTGAAGCCCAAAGAAGTCATTTCAGCCTGTTCAATTGTTCCGTCCGGAAGAATATTAATCTTCTCTACACAACCGAGTCTTGACATTATACTTCCGTTAGTCATCTTATGATAGAAAATGTACCACTGATCTTTAATCTTCATAATGGAACCATGATCATTTCCGCCCGGGAAGTCAACACCGCTGTCGACAATAATTCCCTTATATTCAAACGGTCCTGTCGGTGATTTTGAGGTAGCATAAACAAGCTGAGGACATCTCTTGGATGAATAAATCAAATAATAAGTATCACCGATTTTACGTGGTGAACATGCCTCAAAGAAGGCAAACGGTTCCTCTTCCGGAATGATATCTTCCTTATATGAGCCGTCTATTATCTCATACATATTATCAGGATTTATCTCAGCCATATATGACTTCAAATATCCGCAATAAATATATACTCGTCCGTCATCATCCACAAGCACGCCGGGATCAATAAAAATACCACCGTCTCTGTGGTTAGGAATATTATACTTATAAGTAGAAATTAAGGTAAAAGGTCCTTCCGGTTTATCACTTACCGCAACACATCCCTTAGCTCCCTCTATATAGGCATAAAGATAATACTTTCCGTCTTTACAAACAACATCAGGAGCAAAAAGCTTACCTTCAGTCCAGTCGGTATCTGTCTTATGACCGCGAATATCCTTTGTTGAGAATACAACCCCGTGGCAGATCCACTCTTCCAAATTATCTACAGAAGCCGACCACACCTTTAATGCGTTGTCACAAAACTCTGCCGAAGCAGGAAAATCGTGTGAGCCGTATATATATACTCTGTCTCCGAAAACTCTCGGTTCTCCGTCAGGAATATGCTCACAATTAGTTAAATATGGATTTGGCATATCATTGTCTCCTTTACAGTATTAAATTAATTGTATCAAATATTACCGATAATTGTCATAGCAAGTTCTTTAGATGAAGGTTCCTTTTCATTAAAATTTGCCGACTGAACATTTGAAAGCGCAATTACTACATTTTCATTCTCCCTGTCGATTACCACTGCAGCATTATAACCCAATGTCATTCCCGTATGATAAACATAATCATCGGTTATGTACCAGCCGTAACCGTAACCAAACTCACCACCGTCAAATATTTTATTCCAGCTTTCCTCCGTCAAAAGTGCTCTGTCCATTACACAATATTCCCACTTAAGTAAGCCTTCAACCGTTCCGGTCATCACACCTACGGAATAACTGATTGAAGTATCCTGATGCGGAACCGGAATATCTATTCCCCACACACTGAAAGCACCTGTTGAATCAATATGGTCCAAATCAGGCCAAAGTTCAGTCAGTTCAAGCGGATTAAGGATATTTTCTCTTATATAATCGTCATAACTCATTCCGCTCACTTGTTCAATAATCATTCCCAAAAAATAATAATTGGTATTTGAATATTCAAACTGTGTACCCGGTTCAAAATTCAGTTCATATGGTGATACCATATCAACCAACTCATCCGGAGTTATAGGTGTAACTGCTTTAATACAGACATCGGCAAACATCTCTGTTGCTTCCTTCAAAGACGCAAAATCTTCTTCACTCATATTATACAAATCATAGCCATACGGTCCGCCGGTTATATAATCAACCACACCCGATGTCATATTAAGTAATTGGTGAATTGTAATCCTGTCTGCGTAAGGATACTCAGGAATATACTTATCCAATGTATCCTCAGTAGAAAGAAGACCTTTCTCCTCCAACTGCATTATTGCAACTGCAGTAAACTGCTTAGTAACAGATCCCATCTCAAATACAGTATCCGTTGTATTATTCATTATTTCACCGGTAGAAAAATCAAATCCTGAATAACCATATGCATCACTGAAAACAACTTCTCTTCCCTCCGATACGAGAACAGCACCGTTGTAATCTATATTGGCTGCATATTCTTCCAAATTAAAATTATCAATGATTCTTATTTCCGGTTCAGTTATTTTACTTCCCTCAGAAGACTCAACAACCGTCTGTGTTGTTGTCTCCTCGGTTATTGTCACTTCTTCTGTTGTCTCTGCGGTTGACTCCTCGGTAGTTGTTGTCTCAGCAACAGTCTCAGCTGAAGTTGTCTCCTCAGTACTCGACACTGAAGCAGTTTTAACAGTCTGCTCGGTTCGTCGCTTCGATGAATGCTCCTTGTGGTTATTCTCATCATTCTTACAACCGACTGATAATGATGTAAACATTAAACACAATGCAATTGTAAATGCCAATTTCTTTTTCATTTTTCACTTACTCTCCTGCACCCCGTTATTCCCGTCATTGACTTAATCGGGTACATAAAATTATTATCATTCAATTCAATTTTCAGTTTATCACTTTGCTTTTCGAAAATGGAAAAAATCTGTCTTTGACGACTGAGCGGGACATCACCGTATCCCGGTGCAAATCGGAAAGACGGATTTATCAAATTACAGGCTCGAAGAATCAATTTTTCCGAAATATCAGTCAAATACTCAACATATGCTGAAGAACAGGCATTCAAAAGAACCATTCGGGCAGTATTACTGTTTTTATATATACTGACTCTTTTATCTATACCGTCACCCAAAGTTGAAGCCGTAATAAGCACACATTCAGAATGATTCTTATCAAAAAGATTCTTTAATGATTTTCCGGTCAAATCAATTGCGTGATTTGCTACTGAATAAGAATCATCGACATGCTCCAAATCAAGCACAGAAAATGCCATTCTGAAATCAGATAAAGCTCTCGCCTCGTCTATTCCCTCCTGAATAAGTTCATATGTCGAATCATCGATTATATCGGGATTTGTAACATTGTTACAGCCTTTTTTTCCCAGATATTTTATGCAATTCTCTTGCAGAAGTTCAGTTTCTTCATCAATAAAAACAGGTTCAACCGGAAAAGCATCCTCCCCGGTTAAACCTGATATATTACCTAAACTGTCAATCCTGATAAAGCCTTCCATCTTTACTCTTAAAGCATTTTCTCAGAAAGCTTCAATCCGCCGATAATGTGGAAATGCACATGCATAACAGATTGCGCACCGTTCTCGCGGCAATTATTAATTACTCTGAAGCCCTGCTCAAGTTTTTTCTCTTCGCAAACCTTAGTCACAGCATTCATGCAAGCCTTCAAATATGTTCCGTCATCATTTGAAGACAAATCAATAATGTCATCAAAGTGTTTCTTAGGAACAACAAGAGTATGAACCGGAGCAACCGGATTAATATCATCAAAAGCCAATACTAAATCATCTTCATATACTTTCTTTGAAGGTATCTTACCCTCACAGATATCACAAAAAATGCACATATTATTATTCCTCCGCAACGCTGTATAAATTAAATCTGTGAAGCAACTACTTCCTCAGCCTTTGCTATAGCTTCATTTATCTTAGTTGCATCCTTACCGCCTGCCTGTGCCATATCCGGACGACCGCCGCCGCCGCCGCCGCACACTTTTGCAGCTTCCTTAATGATATTTCCTGCATGGATTCCTGCCTTTACGGCATCAGGTGTAGCCATAGCTACAAACAAAACCTTCTCACCACCGTTACCTGCAAGGAATACGACACCGCTGCCAATCTTATCTTTTATTGAATCAGCCATGTCACGAAGTGAAGCAGCATCATCGCATTCTACTGCTGCTGCAACAACCTTGAATCCACCGATTTCTTTAGCAGATTTAATTGCTTCAGAAGCACTGTCACCGCTTTGTGCTTTCTTCATCTCTTTTATTTCTTTCTCAAGAGACTTAACATCACTGACTACAGCCTCAGCCTTAGAAAGAATCATATTCTTGTTAACTTTCAATGTATCAGCAACAGAATCTATAAGACTTCTGTCTGCTTTACTCATTTCATAGCAAGCCATACCTGTTACGGCTTCGATTCTTCTTACACCGGAAGCAACACCCGACTCAGAAATAATTCTGAACTGTCCAGCCTGACCGCTGTGAGACAAATGAGTACCACCGCAGAACTCCATTGAATACGGATTATCAATATCACCTACCGTTACTACACGTACTTCTTCACCGTACTTCTCACCGAACAAAGCCATAGCGCCAAGCTTACGTGCCTCGTTAATATTCATAACGCGTGTGATAACAGGCATATCTTCAAGAATCACTTCGTTAACCATACGCTCTACTGCCTCTATCTCAGAAGCTGACATAGCTTGAAAATGAGTAAAGTCAAATCTGAGTCTGTCTGCAGAAACAAAAGATCCGGACTGTTCTACGTGATCGCCGAGAACAGTTCTCAATGCCTTCTGGAGAATATGCGTTGACGTGTGGTTACGAGCAGTTGAAAGACGAACTGTTTTATCAGTCTCAAGGCTGACTTTTACAGAAGCTTTAATAGTACCCTCTGTTATCTTCAATGTATGTAAATACTTTCCTGCCGCATCTTTATTTACAGCTATAACATCTGCTTTAAAGTCGTCAGAATAAACCTTACCTGAATCATTGCACTGACCGCCCATCGTAGCATAAAGACAAGTCTTATCAAAAATGGCAATAACAGTATCACCTGCGAATGCTTCTTCAACCATCTGAAGTGCACCCTCTTCATCTGCTTTTAAGAGATATATCAAATTTGCTGATTCTTTAAGGTTATCATAGCCCGTAAATACAGTTGATGAAGTATCCTTAAGAAGCTCTTCAGGAAGCTCGTTTCCGCCCCATGCCGTATTACTTACATTCTCCTTTGTAGCCTTACGAGCACGCTCCTTTTGTTCCTTCATGCAAGCTTTAAAACCATCCTCATCAACAGAAAGGCCATTATCCTGAGCAATCTCTTTTGTAAGATCAAGAGGAAAACCATATGTATCATGAAGCTTAAATGCCTCTTCTCCGGTAAGACATGACTTATTGCTTTCTTTTGCATCGGCAATCATCTGATTAAGAATTTCAGTACCTGCTTCAACAGTTCTTAAGAATGCATCCTCCTCTTTACTGATTACAGTCATAATGTATGACTGCTTAGAAGGAAGTTCAGGATAAGCATCCTTATTCTGCTCTATAACAACCTCTGCAATATCAGTAAGGAATTTACCCTCGATACCGAGAAGCTTACCGAATCTTGCGGCACGTCTCATAAGTCTTCTGAGTACATATCCACGACCTTCATTTGAAGGAAGAACACCATCAGAAATCATCATTGTCGAAGATCTCATATGGTCTGTAATAACACGAATAGCCACGTCATTATCTTTGTTCTCACCATACTTAACATTGGCCTTCTCACATACTGTATCAAGAATTCTTCTTACTGTATCAACCTCAAAGAGATTATCTACGCCCTGCATAACGCAAGCGAATCTCTCAAGTCCTCCGCCTGTATCAATATTCTTCTTAGCCAGCGGCGTATAAGAACCGTCTTCCTCACGATTGAACTGAGTAAATACGAGATTCCAAATCTCGACGAATCTGTCACACTCACAGCCCGGACGACAATCAGGCTTACCGCAGCCCTTCTCGATTCCGCGATCAAAATAAATCTCAGAACAAGGACCGCAAGGACCTGTTCCGTGCTCCCAGAAATTATCCTCTTTGCCGAGTCTTGTTATTCTCTCAGCAGGAACACCGACAGTTTTATTCCATATATCAAAAGCTTCATCATCCTCAACATATACGGAAGGATAAAGCTTATCTTCAGGCATCTCAAGAACTTCGGTAAGAAATTCCCAAGCCCAAGGTATTACCTCTTTCTTGAAATAATCACCAAATGAGAAGTTACCGAGCATCTCAAAATATGTACCATGACGAGCCGTGTGACCTACATTCTCAATGTCAGGTGTTCTTATACACTTCTGACAAGTAGTAACACGAAGTCTCGGTGGAGTCTCCGCACCGGTAAAATATGGTTTAAGCGGTGTCATACCCGCATTAATCAACAGAATAGACGGATCATTCTGCGGTACCAATGAAAACGAAGGCAAACGCAAATGGCCCTTTGATTCAAAAAAGTTTAAGTATCTCTCTCTAATTTCATTAAGACCTAAAGGCTCCATAAACTAAGTTACTCCTTTTTGCTAAATAACTAAAATATTATAAACAGAATACGTTGTTTTTTCAATCAGCTATACATCAACAGACTAATCTTTTTTTAGGAAACGATTCAGTTTCTCACAATACTTGCTGAAGCCTTCTATAACTTCAGGTCCGTCACCTACTTGAGGATCTATTGTTGCTTCCAAAGTTATCTCGTCAGTACTGTCAAATCCTATATCAAACGTTACCAGATTAAACAATCTCATATAAAATGCCGGAGATAACTGAACGTAGCACAAAAACTCAATTCTACCCTGTTCCCACTTGGTCTCATCATTTATCATGCTTTTGACCGTAACCTCATCTGCAAAACTCTGAAATGCCTGAGCCGCCACTTTAGGATTATTACTGCTGATTGTCAGTTTAAAATTCTTCTCTTTCCCCGTTGCAAACTGATTTACCGCACCTTCTATTCTCTCATACAGAATCTTGTCAATATTCTTCACATCATAATACTTCTGATTCTTCTCAATTTTCAGATTCTCAATTCTGTCGCATCTGTAGTTACGAATCTGTGAATCCGTATTTATGGCATAAAGATAGTATTTTCCATCACTGTAATCCAACTTAATCGGGCTTATTGTTTTAACACTGACAGAGAATAATTTATTGTGTGACTTCTTCGAAGTGGAACCTATTCTGTAACCGTAACCGAAGCTAATTACTTTTTTCTCGTTTATAGCCTGCTTAATAAGTGAAATGTTATTACTGAAATCTTCATCTGTAAAATCCTTACGAAAATATACTGCATTCTGCTGATACTTACTTAATGATTTAGGACACATCTCCTTAAAATGGCTGAAGGCTTCTTCGCTTACGATAGCACTCGAGCTTATTGCATCAGATATAGCCTCATATTCAGTCTCCGTGAGTTCATCCCGCAACGGACCTCGTACATAAAATTTTTTATGATACTTTTTTATCCATGAACCATACTGATTCTCATCGTTGTCTTCTCCGGTAAAATATTCATCCTCTTTAAACAGACCGGTAATATAAGCATAATTATTAATAGCATCGAAATACTTATACATTGTCTTACGATCTGTATCCAAAAGCCTCAGGTCATCAGTATCATCAGCAACATTTCTCATAAAATCGGCAATTCGCTTTTTGAGATAATCCATATTCATATTGGAATCTGCACAGTTAGGCTTCATCTCATTGCGAAATATATCATAAAGCAGCAATAACTTTTCTTTTGAATACTCTTTGTTTGCCATAACACACCTCATACATTGTTTACATCATCATATATATCGATTATAGCAAAAAAGAAACAGACCGTCATAAAAAAACAGTCTGCTTCCCAACACATATATAAGGGGGTAAATGTAGAGTGTCAAATTCAAAGCAATCAGAATCCGTGTCCGTTCTGAGGTGCTATTGTTTTTTTCTGAATCGTCCTTATTGATGCGGCATACATTTTATGCATTCTTAATATGGAATCAGCAATTTCATCGTGTTTATCCTGCTTAATTCCCATAGCAGCAATCATATTAAACAACTCATATAGTTTACAAGTTGAATAATATCCTTTTTCAAGATAAGTCGAGAATCCTTCCCTCGATATTGCACTTGCAACACAAGAAGATGAATATGCATTCTCCAAAGACTGTTTTACAACTTCACTTGCCAATGTATTATAACCTTTCTCAACAAGCCTTATTGCATAAACATAACACTTCTCAGCATTCTCTGACGACAATGAATGTAAATCAACCTTTTCCTTACTATTGTTTTTGCTTTCCTTTTGATTCTGCTGTACCGCCTCTGCCACAGCTACGGTATCTTCTGTTAAATTTGTCTGTAAATTTTGTTCTGCCATAACGTTCTCCTTATTATTTTTTAGATGGTGTACCTAAATGCTACCAAATTTTCAAGAAGAAAAAACCTACGTTTTTCCGACAAAATACGACAAATCCGACAAAGAAAAAAGAGCAGACATTCCGCTCTTTTAAATGCTGATTTATATGGTTGTTTTATTAAAATACAATTACGGAGCAAGAAGAACATGACCGGAATTAACAAATTCAAGGAAATCCGCAACCATCTCATGTTCAAAATCTGCTTTCCTATAAGGAACCCAAAACTGTGTCTCAGAGAAATTAGCCCAAGTAAACACATATGTAATACCTTTGATATTTTTATCCGACATAATTGTCTTAAGCAGTCTCATATACCAATCTTTAACAGTATTCTCATCAGGAGCTATTCCTTCATAATATTTCCCGTCATTGGCAGAATCCAACGTACGAGGTCCTGTCTCAGTAACGGCAAACAATTTCCCTCTTTCCCGCGCGCTGTTTGCAACAATTCTTAAGGAAGCAGTAAACTTCTTCCAAAAATCATCATCTTCTTTAGGTCTGTCATTATAAAAATCCATACCCATAATATCAATATAATCATCACCCGGATAACGACTCATATACTCTTCAACAGATGTAAAAGGTCCGTTAGGCGAATATGCGTAAAGGAAATTACGTATGCCTCTGTTCTCCGTCAAATAATCAATAGTATATCTGAACAAAGCAACAAATTTATCATCAGTAATATAATCTTTACCCCACCAAAACCATGAACCATTACATTCATGAAACGGCCTGAAAATCATCGGTATTCTGTTTCCGCTTACATCAATGCACGCTTCGGCAAAATCAGCTATTTTATCCAAAAAGCGCAAATACTTAGTATTTAAATCACCGCCCGGAAGAATTCTCGCTGCCACATGTCCATCTGTAATATTAGGAGAATAATCGTAAAAGCCCTCACCGCCCAAAGAGAAATTTGGCATATGCGAAGAAAGTGTAATAATTACGCCTTCCTTATTTAATTGTTTTACAACCTTTACACCTGCGTCAAAAGTTCCCTCATATCCATAAAAACTGAGCGTGTCAATCCCGACTATAGCAGGATGTCTGCCTGTGAGATTTTTTATGTCAGATTCTGTTCCGTCCTTGGCATTAATACCAACTCCTATATGTGCAGCATTCTGTTGTCCGAATAAAAACTTGTCTTCGAAAGAAAGATCTTCCAATTTGCTCAATAAATCCGTACAAGCCTGATCTCTGTAAACCTGAAGCATCATAACATCTCCGTAAAAGAATTAATCTTCACCATTCAATAAATTACCGTTCTTATCAAAATCACGGAAAGGATCCTGAATGTCTGAAATATCTCCTCCGAGTTTTTGTACAGCAGACAAAATCTCGTAGAAAACATCTCTCTCTATCGTATCCTGATGGCGATTAACATATCCCTTAAGCATAGGTACAGCTCTTCCGTCACCATACTCACCAAGACATATTACTGCATAAATCTTATTCTCCATGTATCTGAAGGCTGACTTTAATGCCATATAGATATCATCGTTCTTTACTTCTCTACCGATAGCGGCAAGCATCATTACCAAATCCTCACATGGACCTTTGATTCCGTTATCTTTATTGGCATCAAGTCTGCTTATTATCATTGGAATTGATACATCGGGAAAAGCTTCAACATACTTAGATACAGACTCAGCAACAAATTCACGAGTTAATTCATAACTCATAAATCTGTCTATAACGCCTTCAGTCAAATCAGAATAACCTAACTTTATCAGAACATCAAACCAAGCTTTTACCTTATTAAATTCCAATTCAAAAAGCTTATCCTCACCATCTTCGGTTGCCGCCAATTCTTCTTCCGTCCAAGAAGCATTCTCAATAGCCTCAGTAGCTGTTTTTATCACTTCGTTTCTATCCTCATATGCTGCAACAGCATCAATAACAGAAAACGGGACCTCTGAATCAAGTTCAGCAGCACAATAATCCTGTATCTCGATAAGTTCAGCAAGAGATATTTCTTCAAGATATTGTTTTAATGACTTTCCGCCGAGCTCTTCAGCAGGAGCTTCCTCCATACTCAGCATCTGCTCCCTGGCTTTAGCCAAAACCTGATCAAGAACAAATTCCTCATATGTTTTGTCATCACCTTCAAACTCCTGAAGTTTATCCTGAAAATAATCCATCTGCTGATCAAGAACCAACTTCTCAATCTCATCGTATCTCTTAAAAAAACTAACTACTGAATCTTTCATTTCTTGTCTCCAATAAATTTATTGATATATGTCGATTGCAGAATCAAGCCTTGCGAAAACTCTCAAGAATCTCATCCAATGTACTGTACAAATCATATGACGGCTCAAATCCCGTATCATTCTTAAGCTTTGTAATATCTGCCGCATAATGCACCAAAGCATCATCATCCAAGCGTTCCGGGAGAGTCGTCACCTGAGAAGCCTTCTCACTCTTTGATACAAGATAACCTACCAAGTCTCTTATATAACTGCTTTTACCTGAACCGACGTTATATATCTCGCCTGATACACCTTTTTCTGCAAGAAGTCTGTATGCTTTTACTACATCTCTTGCATCAGAGAAATCTCTCCATGAATCCAAATTACCATAAGTAAATGTCTCAATATCTCCTCTCTCAAGGTCAACTATTCTCTTACAATAATCAGTAATTACAAATCCTACCTTTTGGCCTACACCGATATGATTAAATGATCTCGTCATTATAACATCCATACCGTATTTCTTCACATATAACTTAACCAACGCTTCCTGCGTGTTTTTGGAAACGGCATAAGGCGAATTATTAACAAGCGGTATATTCTCATCAACAAACGGCTCTGAGGACTGACTCAAATCGTACTGATTGGCAGAACCAACAAGCAGTATTCTGGATTCAGGACAATGCTTTCTGCAAGCTTCCAGTATATTAACCGACAGGTTAACATTCAATTCCATCGTAAAGTTTATCTTTTCCCATGAAATCATCGGTGAAGCCTGTCCGGCAAGATTAAAAACTAAATCCGGCTTTATTCTGCTTATAACTGATTCCGCCTGAGTATAATCGGTCATATCCAAAGCTTCGACTTTGTCATCTCGCGACACAACATCAACACCGTAACAGTCATAATACTGTTCAAGCTCCTGACGAAGATACGAACCTGCAAAGCCATAAATTCCAATAATCAATGCTTTCTTCATCTTTGATACACCCTTTGTCTCAGAATTTATATTTAATAAAAAACAAGGTCGCCCATATTATTAGACATTAATATACAAGCGACCCTTATAATACATCACAAAAATCAGAGATTGTTCTCTTCCTTAACAAGCTTCAAATCATTCTCTGCCATTCTCTTAACGAGTTCATCAAAAGAAATATCTCTCTTCCAACCGAGTTTTGTCTCAGCCTTAGTAGGATCACCGAGAAGGAGTTCAACCTCAGCAGGACGGAAGAACTTTGGATTAACCTTAACTACAGTCTTACCTGTATTCTTGTCAACACCTATCTCATCAACGCCTTCGCCCTTCCATTCGATATCCATTCCGACATGCTTAAATGCAGCTTCTGCAAATTCTCTTACTGTTCTTGTCTCATTTGTAGCTACTACATAATCATCCGGCTCGTCTGCCTGAAGCATAAGCCACATTGCCTTGACATAATCCTTTGAATGACCCCAGTCACGCTTAGCAGAAAGATTACCGAGTTCAACGCAGTCCTGAAGACCGAGAGCGATTCTTGCAGCAGAATTTGTAATTTTACGTGTAACAAACTCAAGTCCTCTTCTTTCAGATTCATGATTGAAAAGAATACCTGAACAAGCAAATAAACCAAAGCTCTCACGATAGTTCTTAGTAATCCAGTGACCATAAAGCTTAGCAACACCATACGGTGAACGTGGATAGAAAGGTGTTGTCTCAGACTGTGGAATAGCCTGAACCTTACCAAACATTTCAGAAGTAGAAGCCTGATAGAACTTACACTCCGGCTTAACTGTTCTGATAGCCTCGAGCATATTTGTAACACCTATACCGTCTATATCTGCAGTTCCGAGAGGTGTATCCCAGCTTGTAGCAACAAAGCTCTGAGCAGCAAGGTTATAAACCTCGTCAGCCTGAGAAATCTTCATAGCTGAAATAAGTGAGACAGGATCGGTCATATCTGCATAAATCAAATGAACCTTATCCTTCAAATGCTCAATATTACCGTAGTCTACAGTGCTCTTTCTTCTCCAGATACCATATACCTCATAACCCTTCTCAAGCAAGAGCTCTGCCAAATAAGAACCATCCTGTCCGGTAATACCGGTAATCAACGCTCTCTTCATTGTTAATCTCCTATCTATTAAAAATAATAATATGCGTAACAAACACCATAAAATTATAGCATATTAGCAAATAAAACACACATATTTATTAAACAAAAACAAATCTATTTACACGAGTGCTTATTAGCAGTTTTTTTCTTTTCCGCAAATGATGTTGAACGCTTTTCCGCTTCAAACACATAATAACCGTCTTCATTCTCATATATTCTCACGCCTCCGAATATAGCCGCAATTCTGTTTTTATACCATTCCTTGCGTTTGGTTACCATGTACATTTTCCCGCCTATACAGAGTCGGTTAAACCCCTTGCTGATAAACTCCTTGGCTACGGCAAAATCGGTATGATACGGTGGATTAGAAAGAATTTTGGTAAAGCCGGTCGTAGTTACTCCTCTCAATGCAAAGTCACATACATAATCAGCCCCGTCAAAACCATTATTCTCCATGTTTTTTTGAGAACAGCTTACAGCCTTTGAATCAACATCTGTAAGAGTAATATTACATGGTTTAACCCCTGCAGCTGCAGCACAAAGAGATACTACTCCGGTTCCGCATCCAAGATCCAGAAGAATATCATCTTTCTCAAAAGTAACATGTTCCAGCATAAACATTGTTCCCTTATCGGCAGCATTAGGCGAAAATAAAGAATCATCTGTATCGACAGTCAATATTTTATCGTTATAACTTAACTCATACATATCTCATTTATTCCTAAAAATATACCGGACCCTAAAGAGGGTCCGGTAAAAATTACAACTTCAAAATCAGAGCTTAGCCTCAATATGTGCAGACATCTTACTCTTAATCTCTTCCAATCTTGTCTTTGCTGCTTCTTCAGTATCCGCATAACAACCAAAATAAATCTTAAGCTTCGGCTCTGTTCCGGACGGTCTTACACATGCCCAATCAAGACCTTTGTTACCTCCGAGTTCATAGAGAAGAACATTGGACTTGATAAGATTAATTGTTCCCTCCGATACAGAATCTGAGAACTCATATCTAATGGATGAAGCATAATCTCTTACGGCATTCACACCACAGACACCGATAAGCTTATCAGCATCGGAAGAACTTCTTGCAGCCTCAAGTTCCTTACGCATTTCAACCATGCAATTTCCAATCTTCTCAAGACCTTCCTTACCCTCAAGAGTAAAGCTTACTGCTGATTCAAAACCATAACCGTACTTCTTATAAACTCTTTCAAGTCTGTCAAACAAAGTCTCACCCTTATCAAAACTCTGAGCAGCCATACCGCAAATAAGCATAGTAGCAACTACGGCATCCTTGTCTCTTACATTAAGTCCCGAAAGATATCCGTAACTTTCCTCAAAACCAAACTGAAAGTGTTTACTGCCAAACTCATCATCAATCTTAATTCGCTCACCGATAAACTTAAATCCCGTAAGAACTTCCTGAAGTTCTACACCGTAGTCTTTACAAATTGCACCTGCAAGCTTTGTAGATACAATAGTAGTAACTGCAAACGAATTGTCCGGAAGATTTCCTGCCTCTTTTTTTGAATTTAAAATATAATCGAGAAGCATAATACCCATCTGATTGCCTGTAAACGTCTTATATACTGTCTTACCATTCTCAGAGGTTTTTGCAGCTACACCTACACGATCAGAATCAGGATCGGTACCTACAACAATCGAAGCCCCTACCTTCTCAGCCAACTCAATACCCATTGTAAGAGCTGCCGGATCCTCAGGATTCGGAGTTTTTACTGTAGGGAAACTTCCGTCCGGCTTTTCCTGTTCAGGAACAACATGCACATTAGCAAATCCGATTTCATTGAGAATTCTTCTTACAGGCTTATTACCTGAACCATGAAGCGGAGTATAAACAATACTCATGTTCTTCTGTCTTTCTATAGCGCCCTTATCAATAACAAGCTCAGTAAGCATCTTAGTATATGCCTTATCGACATCCTCACCGAACTTAGTAACAAGACCTTTATTCATAGCTTCATCTAACGACATTGTCTTAACAGTTCTTACATCGTCAAATTTCTCTATATTGGCAAGAATTGCAGCTGCTGCCTCTGTTGTAACCTGTCCGCCGTCTTCACCGTAAACCTTATATCCGTTGTACTTTGGCGGGTTATGTGAAGCTGTAACCATTACGCCTGCAAAAGCACCGAAATATCTTACAGAATACGACAACATAGGAACCGGTCTCAATTCATCGGAAAGATGAACGGTAATTCCGTATGCAGCAAGAGTACAAGCTGTAATCTCAGCAAATTCAGGAGAAAAATGTCTTGAATCAAATGATACCGCAACACCTTTCTTCATTGCCTCTTCACCGTTTGCAATAATATACTGTGCCAATCCTGCCGAAGCCTTCGCTACAGTATAGATATTCATTCGGTTTGTACCTGCGCCGATAACACCTCGCAATCCACCTGTACCGAATTCCAGACTTCTGTAAAATCTTTCCTCTATTTCCTTATCATCATCTTTAATTGAAAGAAGCTCATTTCGTGTTGCTTCATTAAAGAAATTGTCCTTGCTCCAAACTTCGTAAAGATCCTTGTAATTCATACTTTCACCTCTGTAACATTGTTATATTTCTCGTTATTATCGCTTTCTACAATACTTTCCTGATTTTTCTTATTCTTTAAGAGTTTATCACAAATACCCAATATAGCAATCAAAACTATCCCCAATAATGAAATATATGCCCCCGGAACCAAGCCCGGAGCACAGAATTTCAGTTCAACTTTATGTATTTTCCCATCATTGTCATTCATGCGCACAGCAATAAATGCATCCTGATACGGAGTTATTGATGTTTCTTTTCCGTCTACATAGCATGTCCAGCCCTTCTCGAAAGGAATGGTTGTAAGAATCAATGAATTGTTTTTATTAAGTTTTGAAGTATCAACAGAAAATTCAGCATGACCGTTAGTAAATCGTGTCATCTCAACAGCAGAAGTATCAATTTTATCAAACTGACTGTTAAAAGCATCTTCATCAAACACAGCAAAATTAATGCTCGTTATGGCCAAACCATTAGGCATGTCAAAATCCAACGTCACAATATCGCCTTCATTATAGTATCCCAACCTGGAAATAAAAGAGTATACATCTCTGCTTTCAATATTACCCTTATCATATGTAATATCAAACAGGTGACAAATTTTCGGGAAAGAAACATTAATATAAAGTTCGCCTGATTTAGGAACAGTAACTTTATATGTGGCTTTTACAGATTCATCATCAGATGTCTTAGCAAAATTAATTACATTGCTTAAGTCTCCGCTGATATCCTCATCTCCGATTGAGTCACTGAAATCAGTTCTCATTTGAATCTTGTTCTCACTGTCATAACCGGTATATGTGATTCCGTCTTTAACTTCAGGACCTTCAATCATTGAATTATCTATTTCAAACATATAATTCTCACTGAAAGCGTAAGGGAACATAGATTTAAACCAGTTCTCATTAAATTCTAAATAATCTTTTTCAATGGAATCATTCTCCAAACTGTAAAAATCAAAGACATTTGCATTACTGTCAACCGGAAATGCAAGCGGCAATACTCTATTATTTTCAAAGTGGATATACTCTATTCCTTCTTCACCGTATTCTTCAGTATTTTTTGAAGTTTCAACACTGTATTCATTGACTCTGCGTAACAGAGAATAATCTTTTATAGTAATCGTATTACCTAATGAGAAGAAAGCATCATTGGAAGGCATCATATAACTGTAATATGCAAGGAAATAATTATAATTAACTATATATCCCAGTTGTTTCAAAAATCTTGTCATTTCCTTATTTGAAACACTGCTGAACAATGACATGCCGGTAGCATTTGCACACAAACTGTTCTGCGCACCTACAATATCTTCATCATTATCACCTAAACTGCCACATTCATATTCAGATCTAAAACCTTTATTACCGTTTTCTCCTTTATCCTTAAGTATCCCGTTCAGTTCAATTGCTTCGGAATATATCGAATTATCCAAACTTGCAATAAAAAAAGACTGATTAATAAGTGACGGATTAAGAAAAACCGATTCTACCAATAATATAGCTGACATTATGCATGGCAAAAGCTTAGGCATATCTTTAAGTTGAGCATTCCATTTTGTCTTTTTTAACAAGCAGAGAATAAGTGAATATATGAATATCAGTGCAATACTATACAGGAAATCTTCAGCTTCATAAGGAATCTTCTTATACAAATAAACAAAGCAAAGAACTAAAACCATAAATATCCCGGAATAAATAATTGTTCTGTTGCTGATTTCTTTTATTTTAGTAATAACTTCAAGACATATCACCAGTGTAAGCGAAAATATTACAAAAGAGAATCTGTGCATAAACCAGTTTGGTTTATCAAAAGCATGAAAAATAATATTAATTTTCGAAAAATATAAGGCTGCAAAGAAAAATATCATAGAAGCTAAACGTATTATCTTTGTTCTTTTATCAAACACAGAAGAGATAAAATAAATGAATGCAGTGCATGTTACCATTATGCTTGAAAAAATCAACGGCAAATTATGCATCAAAAAATCCAATTCACCTGCTTCACCGAGAAAAAACTGACTCAGAATGTCTAAAATAGGAAATGTATTAAATGAATCTTTTGTATCACCCATGATTACAGGATCAGCATTTCCCAAAGTATCCAACGCTACAGGAACCAAAATAACTGCAGAAATCATTGCACAGATTACTGCAATTAGTATATACTTACCAATTTTTTTTATTGCATTTCTATTAAAAATACTATCTTTGCCTGTCTCAATAATACGAATAAGCAAATAAAAAAAACTAAACAGACCGACCATATAAGCTATGTAATAATTGGATACAAAAAGCAATACTAATGTAGGAACAATAAACTTATACTTTCCGGTACGAATAAAATCCTCTAAAAAATACAAAAGAAGCGGTAAAAGCAAATACCCATCCAACCACATAATGTTAAACTCTAAAATAATCGTATACGAAGTAAAAGCATACATTACTCCTAATACTATCGGAAGTTTACTTCTGCATTTAAAATCAAACTCATCATTTACGAACAACTTATATTTAGCCTCACAAAACAAGCACATAAATGCGGAAGCGAGCGACAATTTAATTGAGATAATCAGGTTAACAACAGTGGATATCTGACTGTTTTTAAAAAACAATACTATCAAATTAACAGGGCTGAATAAATAATAGCCTAAAGTTCCCATAAGATTCTTTCCCAATCCTAACTTTGAGGAATAGGAAAATGAAGAAGCAAAATCTGTAAAATCAAGCTGCGACAGATGATTCTTCCATAGGAGAAGGAATGGTGCGTATTGAGCTTTTAAATCGGAATAAAAAAAACTGTAGCGTCCGAAAGGAGTAATCTTATTACTGATAAATATGTACAAAAAACAAATACAACTGATAAAAAATGAAATCAGCGGATAATAACTAATCTCTCTCCTTTTTTTCTTGTCTATTCTCAATTGCTGAGTTTCTCTCATAATTATCTCCCGGATTGTGTATAAAATAGTATTTGTATTATAATACTAAATACAAACTATTACTATATTAGGAGTGTTCTTATGCTGATAAGCCTTATTGTTCCATGTTTTAATGAGGAAGAGTCTCTACCGACATTGTTTTCGGCACTAAAAGAGATTTCTACTGAAGTCAAGCAAGCTGACAGTACTAAAGATTTTGAATATATTTTTGTCAACGACGGCAGTTCTGATAAAACTTTGGAAGTAGTAAAAAACTTCGCAGCCGATTGTTCTGCCGTAAAATACATATCCTTTTCACGTAACTTTGGAAAAGAAGCTGCTATGTATGCAGGTCTCGAGAAAGCCAAGGGTGAATATGTTGCTATACTGGACGCTGATATGCAGGATCCGCCTTCTCTCATTCCGCAAATGATCAAAGCCTTGGATAATAATGAATGCGATATTATTGCAGCAAGACGTGTAACGCGCGTTGGCGAGCCAAAAATTCGAAGTTTCTTTGCCAGAATGTTTTATAAATTAATTAATAAAATGTGTGAAATAGAAATTGCCGACGGAGCAAGAGATTTCAGACTTATGAAGCGTAATGTAGTTGATGCAATCCTTAAGGTAAACGAACGTCAAAGGTTCTCTAAAGGAATATTCTCTTGGGTCGGATTCAAAACAAAATGGATTGAACATGAAAATGTTGAGCGTGTTGCAGGTGAGACCAAATGGTCTTTCTGGAAATTATTTAAATATGCCATTGACGGTATAGTAACTTTTACTACCGCACCGATGAGATTGGCCACTTACTGTGGTTTTTCTTCGGCACTGGCGGCATTTATATATATGCTCTATTACTTCATAAGGGCAATAATTTTAAAAATATATAATGAAGTTCCTGGATATCCGTCACTTTTGTGTTTCATACTCTTTATTGGCGGATTAATCCTGATGGCACTCGGAGTGCTAGGTGAATATATCGGAAAAATCTATATCGAAGTTAAGCATCGACCGATATACATAGAAGGCGAATCCAATATTGAGTGAAAAAGCAATTATTTATCACACAAAAAAGGCTGTCCGATAGGACAGCCTTTCATTTTGTATTAATCACAAATCAGAAACCACGCTGTACTGCCAAGTAAAGAAGCACTGAAGTGGCAGCAAAGCAAATAGCAACTATCAAGGTATATCTCTTAAGTCTCTCCTCAAGAGATCTGCCCTTTGTCTTACTATAGTATGAATCAGTAGTTGAACCACCGATTACACCGATACCCTCGTCATTGCCTTCCTGAACCAGGAAAAGAACAACCATCAATATACCAAATACTATATCCAAAACAGAAAGCACGATATCTATAACACTCATTTTTATGCCTCCAAAATATAAATCATAATAAATAGCCGTTAGATATTACCACATACTGATACTATTTGCAATTATTTTTTGCTAAAAGCTTTATTCTTTATCAATTTAAATACTTCACTGATGGTAAACGGAATAAGAGCCAACAAAACAATAATTATCCAAGAAATCGGAGCAAGTGCAACATTATCAAAGATTGAATTCACACCCGGACAATAGATAACCAATATCAAAAGTGCAATTGAAGCAAAAACAGATTTATTCATAAACTTATTGGAGAATAATCCTAATTTGAAAACCGAGATATTCTCTGAACGAGATGCATAAGCTCTGAACAATTCAGCAAGAATCAAGGTTGTAAATGCAACCGTTCTTGCAACATCTGTATTGGTTATACCTGAAACAGAAGACATATCAAAGAAAATATTCGGTGCCTTCAAAGCAGTAACAAATGCTATAAATACAGTGAAGAAAATAGCACAGGCCTGAACTGCCACACTTATCTTCATAGGCTTATTGATAATCGGTTCATCCTTCTTACGCGGAGGAACATTCATTATACCCGGCTCAGCTTTCTCTCTGCCTAAAGCAAGTGCAGGGAAGCTGTCAGTTACAAGGTTAAGCCACAAAAGCTGAATAGCAGTAAGAGGTGCTGCTATTCCCGGAATAACGGACTTTGGTATTAACGAAATGATAAAAATAACCAATATCTCACCTACATTACATGACAAAAGGAAATTAACAAACTTACGAATATTTGCATAAATCGTTCTTCCTTCCTCAACGGCACTGACTATTGTTGCAAAGTTATCATCCATAAGAATCATATCAGCTGAATTCTTAGCAACATCAGTTCCTGTAATTCCCATTGCAACACCGATATCGGCAGACTTAAGAGCCATAGCGTCATTAACACCGTCACCTGTCATGGAAGCAATATGATTATTAGCTTTTAATGCAGATACAATTCTAACCTTATGCTCAGGAGATACTCTGGCATAAACATTGGTGTTTTCACACTTAATGCGTAATTCTTCATCACTTATGGCATCCAATTCACTACCGGACATGGCACCAGCATCATTATCCATCATCTTTAAATCATTACCGATGGCAACAGCTGTATCCTTATAGTCACCGGTAATCATTACTGTTCTGATACCGGCTTTCTTACATTTTGCAATAGCTGTTTTTGCTTCTTCTCTTGCCGGATCAATCATTCCTATAAGTCCAACAAACACTAAATCCTTCTCATGATCAAATGAAGCTTCTACGCCTTTGTCGTGAACACGATAACCAAAAGCCAAAACACGAATTGCCTTACAAGCGAAATCATGATTTTGATCCATGATTCTCTGCATATACTCAGGAGTAATATCCTTCTCATTTTCACCGTCAAAATACTTACTGCATTTTGATAACACTATATCCGGAGCACCCTTTGTATAAGACTTAACTTTTCCCTCGACAATTCCTGTGTGGTAGGTAGTCATCATCTTTCTGTCAGAATCAAAAGGCAATTCACAGATTCGCTTATATTCATCCATTGCCTTCTCTCTCTGAACATTACATTTAGCACCAAGTGTGGTTAAAGCTCCCTCTGTAGGATCTCCGATACATGAGTACTGTCCGTCTTCGTTCTCAACTATAGAAGCATCATTACAAAGAACGGCAGCTCTTATGAGCTCCTTAGTTTTAGCATCAGTTCCTGCTAAATCACCGTTTACATCAGTAAGTCTTCCCAAAGGAGCATATCCGTTACCTTCAACGTTTATAAGCTTATCTCCATCGAAAAGAACCTTTACGGTCATCTGGTTCTGTGTAAGTGTACCTGTCTTATCGGTACAAATAACATCTACACAACCAAGCGTTTCAACTGCAAGGAGACGTTTTACTACCGCATTCTTGGTAGCCATCTTAGTCATACCGATTGCAAGAACAATTGTAACAACTGCAGCAAGTCCCTCAGGAATAGCTGCTACGGCAAGAGACACTGCAGTCATCAATGCATCCTGCCAATTATCATGAATATTACCGTTAACGGTAACACCTACTACAAAAACGATTATACAAACAACAAGACATACTATTGCAAGTATCTTACCCAAAGAATTGAGATTCTTCTGAAGAGGAGTTACTTCATCCTCGATATTAGTAAGTTTATTGGCTATCTTACCGAGTTCTGTATCTTTACCTGTAGCAACTACAATACCCTTAGCTCTTCCGTATGTAAGTGCTGTACCCATATAAAGCATATTTTTACGATCACCAATCGTAGCATCGGCAGGCAAAATACAATCAGCTTCCTTATCAACAGGAACAGACTCACCTGTAAGTGAAGCTTCCTCAACCTTAAGTGAGCTTGAACTTATCAATCTGATATCAGCTGCAACAGAATCACCGGCATCAAGTGAAACAATATCACCCGGAACAAGCTTCTCGGAATCTGTCATTATAATCTTGCCATCTCTAATAACCTTGGCCTGAGGTGAACTCATCTTCTTGAGAGCAGCAAGGGCCTCATCAGCCTTACCTTCCTGATAAACGCCGAGAATAGCATTAAGAATAACAATAGCAAGAATAACAAAAACATCAATCCAGCCTTCGATTCCTTCATTGTTCATAACGGCCATTACAGCGGACAAAACAGCAGCACCCAGTAAAACAAATACCATTGCATCACAAAACTGAGCAAGAAATTTCTTCCACAAAGGTGTTTTTTTCTCCTCACCCAATGAATTCGGACCATACTTTTCCAAACGGTCTGACGCTTCATCAGAAGAAAGTCCTTTAGTAATATCACTGCTAAAAATACTTACAGTTTCTTCGGAACTGCGAGTAAAAAACAAACTTTTTTCATCGTCCATAAAAATGCTCCAAATATATAAAAAATTAACGTAGTAATTATATCAAATGATAAATAAAATAACACTATTTAATAGAAGAAAAATGGACGTCTATTGGTGCAAAAATGCAAAAATATAACAAAACAAAAAGCATCGCTGTTAAGCGATGCTTGTTGGTGCCCAGAGACGGAATCGAACCATCGACACGGGGATTTTCAGTCCCCTGCTCTACCGACTGAGCTATCTGGGCAATTAGTAGGCGGCCTATAAAGACCGCCTAACTGGCGACGCAGAAGGGGCTCGAACCCTCGACCTCCAGCGTGACAGGCTGGCATTCTAAACCAACTGAACTACTGCGCCATTATGGTGGAAACTACAGGGCTCGAACCTGTGACCCTCTGCTTGTAAGGCAGATGCTCTCCCAGCTGAGCTAAGCTTCCACATTGTTTTACTGGGCTGCACCCCTTTTCGAAGTGCAAAAAGATTATAACCAATCATATGGATTGTGTCAACATCTTTTTTCAAAAAAAATACATTTTTTTGAATTTCTTTTTTAGAATCCCTTAACCATGGGCTTTAACGCGATTACTTTTATAAAAAAATCGGGTAGCAAAAAGGCTTGGATAAATCCAAGCCCTATTTGGCTGCCGAACCAGGATTCGAACCTAGACAGACGGTACCAGAAACCGGAGTGCTACCATTACACAATTCGGCAATGTTTAATCAACGGTGTAAAGTATAGCAAATGAGAAAAATAAAATCAAGCAGTATTTTAATATTTTTCTAATTATTTTATTAAGCCCGTAATAAGTATTTCTATTCCGATTCCGATCAGAATTAATCCGCCGAGAATCTGTGCTTTATTTGAAAGCTTCATACCGAATTTCTTACCGATAAATACACCTGCCAAGCAAATGACAAATGTAACTGCCGCAATAACTAATGCAGCCAAGACAGCAGCAAAAATATCATACTCTGCTATCGTAAAACCTACAGAAAGAGCATCAATTGAAGTAGCTACTCCCTGAAAAACCAAATCCTTACAGCCGACAGTTTTACTCTCAGGACTGTCAGCCTTTGTCTTTATACCTTCCCAAAGCATCTTACCGCCTATATATCCCAGAAGAATAAATGCTATCCACGGAATAAATATCTCAAGAATACTGAAGTAATTCAATATCGTATGCACACAAAGCCATCCAATCAGAGGCATCGCAGCTTGAAAGAATGCAAATACCCCGGCAATTATCATCATCTTGGATAACTTCATTTTAGGTTCATTAAGTCCGTTGGCAAGTGAAACAGAAAATGCATCCATTGCCAAACCGACACCCAAGAAAAAATTCTTAATAAAAAATGCTGTACCAATCATAATATATCCACCGACAATCAACCGATAAGCTTACATAGTTCTCTCTGAAGCTGAGCTACAGGCAAACCCATTATACTGTAAAAATCTCCGTCAATTCGATTAATTAATAATGCACCTTTCCCTTGTATTCCATACGCACCGGCCTTATCATACGGCTCCATACTGTCACAATACTTTAAAATCAGTCTGCTTTGTTCTTCATCATAAGAATTGAAGGTAACAAAACTATTATTACTAAAGGATACTGTACCTTTGTCATGTACAAGCGCAACGCCGGTTACAACACTGTGGACTTTTCCTGAAAGCTTAATAAGCATGCGTACAGCATCATCATGATCTTTAGGTTTTCCTAATACCTCATTATCAACAATAACTGAGGTATCAGAGCCTATTACTATTGTATCGGTCGGCATACCAAGCTTCATGAAAACATCCTTTGCTTTGGCAACAGCAAGAGTCTCCGATAACTTGGTAATATCAGACGAACAAGCCTCTGCTTGATTAAAAAACTCTTTTTCTATTGAACGCTCATCAACATCAGAGGTTACAACCTCAAAATTCTCAGTTATAAGTGAAAGTATTTCCTTACGTCTCGGAGAAGCACTTGCCAATATCACTCTCGTCAATTCTCTTCACCTGCCAACGCATAACTTTCATTGAATACATCACGATCAATAATATACACATCATGATAATCATCAGTACGACAGGCAATATAATCACCCGGTTTTCCTACCCAATATTTCGATGTATCCCAATTTGAAAAGACCTTAACATGTTTGTCCAATTGTTTGGCAAAAATGCGTGTGGTTCCCTTAGAAACGCAAGTCTTGGCATATGACACCAATGAAACAGTGTCACCGTTTCTCATGTTACGAATGCTCGGTTCATAAATCGGATCCAAAACACATTTCTCGAAATCATACGTATCTGAAACTATCTCGTATGAACGCTCAAATTTGTCAGCAAGGTTGGTATATACCTCGCCCTTTATTCCTATCAATGCATATAAATCATCTGTAGTAACCAAATCCATATCGCCTTCAATCGTACGTATATTAACTTCTGTTCCGACAGGCATTACCTCGCTCATTTTTACGCAACCAATCTCGCGCTTACGCTTAATATATGATTGGCATTTATCGATTTCAATATCATACTCATCGGGATATACCATATCGTACATATCAAAATATTCAACCATCTTATTGTTAAAATATCCCTCAGAATGAAGAGTCGGAAATTTTTCTTCGAAAAGAGCCTCACTTATAAATCCGCCCGCTTTATCATAATGACCTCCGCCTGAACCCATCTTCTCAGCCAAAAATGCAGCAAGCTGACTTGCATCAACTTCACGTACGCAACTTCTTACGGAGTATTTAAAGCCACCGTGAGTTTTACAATAAGCAACACAAATTTTTATTGAATCAACCATAATCAGAAAGTCACTGATTATTCCGAGGACATTAGGATCGCATTCATTGGATTTACATACAGCAAATGAATAATCATCGTTATACGAATAACGAAGAAGTGCAATTCCTGCTGTTTCCAGTTCCTTCAATGAAATATTTGAATTCTTAAACAAGAGCACTTTCATTGTATTATGCTTAAGCATATCTGCAGCATCTCGATCAACCGGGTGTTCTATCTCAGCAAATTCTTTAGTATCCATATACAAACCGTAATAAAGAGCGGTTGACAGATTCTCATCTGTATTGGCATCAAAACCTGCGTCAAGAAGAAGCTTCCATATTACGGTAGAACAAGCGCCGTATGATGGAACAATCATACAATTCTGATTATATTCAACTTCTATTCTGTGATGATCAATTATTGCAATATTTTTTGCGTCAAATTTCTCTACATTTTTGGCACCGTACTGACAATCAACCGTTATCAACAGTGAATTTACTTCATTTAAAGCCACCGGAGCTTCTTTGACATACTGTATCGGAATCTTTAATTCATAACACATTAACTTTAGATTGGACTTTTGTATTTCCTCTTTACCTGAATAGATAATAGAAGCATCCTTACCCTTGCTCAAAAAATAAAGATACAATCCATAGGCGGATGCAATTGCATCTGCATCCGGAAAATTATGACATTGAATAACAATTGGATTATAAATTAGTAAATCTTCCAGTCTCATAACACAGCTCCTCACCAAATTCTTTCTCTATTGCTTATGATAACATATTTCTTTCGAACTTCTTAATGTTTTTTTAAAACCTTCATCAGACATATCTTAATATTAGTTTCCGATAATATATACATCAAACAGTTGGGAGATTACTATGAAAAATAACATTAAGACTATTATCCTCGGTATAGGTATTATGGGTTTAATCGCTGCAGGCACCTTCACAACAATCATGTATTACTACGCGAGTATAAACTCGACAGACGAGGAAGATTCTAATAATTGTAACAATGTTATTTTTGCTGAAATGAATAGCTCCGACAATACGAACAACAATGATTTATTCAAAAATGCAAAAATACGTTATATAAACGATAATCCGGATTTGTTCACACCGGATCTCTCTGAATTGATTACACGCAATCCTGAGACATTGGATTATGTATACAATTATCCTACGGCTCATCTCAAAGAATATGATGTTGATATAAGTGAAGACGTTGAAATTGCAAACGGTGATATACCCTATTTCTCGCAATACGATGCCAGATGGGGTTACAATGAATATGGGACGGGACTTGTCGGATATACGGGTTGCGGTCCGACAGCTCTCTCAATGGTAGTCGTATATCTCACCGGTGATGAAAGCTTCTCACCTGATTTTATAGCCTATTACGCAATTGAAAACGACTACTGCATTCCGGGCAACGGAACTGCATGGGACCTGATGTCTGAAGGTTGTGAGGCCTTCGGTGTATATTCTTATTCTTTACTGAATGAAGAAGAAGAAATGAAGAATGCTTTGGACAATAATAACCCTATCATTTGCATAATGGGGCCAGGTGATTTCACATCTGAAGGACACTTCATTGTAATCTCCGGATATTGTGAAGACGGATTTATTATTAAGGATTCCTTCAGCGAAGAACGTACAAATAAAATATGGTCATACAACGAATTATCCTATCAAATTGAAGATATGTGGGCATTCTATTCTTGAGAAGGCTCAGAAGAAGCAGACATTACTGCTTCAATAACCTCACTTTCAGCTTCCGCTGTACTTTCACTATCGGCAACTGAATCAACAGTATCCGACACTGCAAGGGTAGCTTTGTCAGACTTTTTGCTCTTTATGTATGCTGTAATTCGAGGAATTACAATCAACAACAGTAACATAATAATGCCGGCAAGCGTCACAGCCTCACCGAGTGAGAAAAACGGCGGTAAATACTTTACCACAACATGATGAGTTCCCGAAGAAAGTTTTATAGCACATAAAGCATCCTGAACAGATAATAATTCAGCTTCCTTACCGTCAACTTCAGCAACAAATCCTTCTGAATACGGAATTGTAAGAAGTAGTAAACCATCTTGCGTTGCTGTAATATCACCTGTCAAAGTATCTGAAGTATAATCTGTTACATTTAACTGATTATCATCCAATAAATCAAGCATCTCATGATAATTTTCTTCATTTACTTCATAAACATATACACGGAACATTCCGGATTTTGCCGAAGCATATTCAGCTTTGACCTTTATAGGCTCACCGTGATATTTTCCTATGCTGATAATCTGCTTTGATTTAACATCAAACGGTTTATTCTGTGACTCAGCCTCCTGAAGTACAGTTACTTTTCCGTCTGAGGTAGATTGGATATAAACATAAACATCACTGCCCTCATAGGTACCGGAAACACTGAAATTCAAAACAACCTTTCCGTTTTCTGTAACGTTATAACATAAATCCGATATGTTATCTGTAATAACCTTGGCACCCTCACAGCCGTCATCCGATGCGAATACCCTCTGATATAAATCAGCGTTGTAGCCCATGGCACGAGTTAAATCATTTAAGTCAACAAATGGATCCATATTTACCGAATCAGGCGCATAATCCAACATATCTTCCGATACCATATAACCTACACTGAGAGCATCCTTATTCTCATACACTTTAACGCTGTCTGACACTTCAGTTACTTTATCAAAAAATAGGGGAACATTATTAGTAACTGTGGTTGTAACTGCATTTCTGATTCCGAATAGCGAAGCAGTCGGCCTTGTCAATCCGAATGCACGAATTGAGTTTATTCCGTTGCTCGCCAGACCGTAATTCTCCATATACTTAACAAAGGACTCTCTTGCAGTTGAAGAGAAAACCGATATGCCTTTTAAATCATACACTGACTCAATATTACAGATATAATTCGGATATATTTCTGTCCGTTCAAATATGCTGTGGTCATCAGAATTGATAACTCCGTCAAAATAGTCTTGAATCTCTGAATAATTCTTACCGTAATAGTCATAACTCGGAAAGGACTCATTTTCGCCTACTGTACAAATTATAAATGTAGCAGCAATAAATGATTCGCATAATACCACCGCCGTTAAAGTGCATGCGAGTCCCTTTCTTGATTTTGAAGCTGTTCTGATACTGTATAATATTGCTCCGACTAATGTTATAAACAGAATTGAAATAAAGAATTGTGCATAGCTTTCTTTTCCTTCACCCAGCTTTTCGAAAAGGAAAACAAAACCAATATACAACACAGCAATTCTTGAAATGATATTTCTCTCATAAGCACGGATATTTCGAATCACCTTGAAAGCCATGTATACCAATACAAAACTCATGAGAAAAGATTCTCTGTGAGGTATCTGATTAGGAAAATGGAATCCATGCCAGATAAATGTAAGTGTTCTGTTGGTCAAACTGAGATAAAGCACGGTAAGAAGAAAACCGTAGCAAATCTTGTGTCTGAGTTTAATCCCCGTACATTTCGGAGCCATAAAAAACAAAGGAAGCAAAAACACAGTAAGTGTTCCTGAATACACGTTAGCCATTCCGTCTCGTATATTCGGATTGGCACAGACAAAAAATCTACCCAGAAAATCAAACAAATCATTCTCTAATTTGAAATTCCACTCCAAATTCGCCCCCGTCGCTGAAGTATTCTGAAGAATAAAGAAAGTAGGAATCGTAATTATTGCCGTCATACATCCCGCTGCTATACTTCCTAAAGCGAAGCGTCCGACACATTTGAAGAAACTTCCGACAGATAATTCCGTACCACCGTTATTTTTTTCATTTTTGCCGACAGCCTCTGTAATATACATAACAGGAGCAAACAATACTAAAAACAGACACAGAAAATATCCTGAATAATAGTTACTGGCAATAGCTGCAAAAAGAGAAAGCACATATACGGCATATTTCCCTTTAAAAAGCATTTGGCGAAGTCCGTAGCATATAAGCGGCAATAAAACCAAAGCATCACACCACATGATATTCCAGAAATCAGTAAGAAACCATCCGCATAATGCATACATAACGGAAAAGGATAATGTTATCATGTCAGGTTTTCTTTTCTCTGAATCAGACAAAAACAACATCATAAAGAGTGATGCTAATCCTGCTCTTACTGTAGTAACTATGAGAACAAAAATCGGCATTGTTTTTGCAGTAAAAAATAATGCAAATATATTCAGCGGACTCGAGCAATAATTAGCAAAAGCAGCATAATACTCCATACCTAAACCGTTATTCCAAGTATAGAACAGTGACTCACCCGACAAAACCTTATTTCTGAATTCAATTAAAAACGGAACATACTGATGATAACAATCAACAGTTAGCAAAGTTCTCGCTCCGAATGGATAAATACCTGCAATTATAAAGACAATTAATGTAAAAAGAAACGGCAATGCAAATGCAGAAATATAATACAAGATTGTAGAATTAAGTCTTCTTCTCTTTAATGTCGAAATATTACTATCTATACTGGCTTCCATATCAAAATCCTTTATTCAAAAAACTGTTTGCTGAATCAATATATTACCATATTTCAGTGCTTTACGTCATAATACCTGGTAACTGCTCTTTTCCCTTCTTTATCTCTTACAGAAAAATATACAAAATTACAGCTTCCGGGTATCTTAAAGACCGCTTCATTTAATGGTTCATCATCCTTAGAATATTTTCGGCAGGAAAACTTCGGTGTGACATGCATGATGATTGATTTGCAATCATCCGTCCAAATATGTGCATTGTTCCCGCTTATTTCAATCTTTTTTATTCTAGGACCTGTTGAAGCGTAATAATCGCCCTTCTCTATAGCTTTACTTATTGAATCATAATCCAAAGAATCTGCCAAAATGTATGTGAAAGCACCAAATGAATCGTCAATTTCCTTATTACTGTTATGATTATCATCGGAACCGTGACAAAAAGGTTTCTTGTCGTCTTTCTTAATTATGTAAGTTCTTTTATTATGCCTTAACAATGAATCATAAAATTTTACATCACCTTCATCATCATTAACAAGCATCGATGAATAATTGAATATCTCGACGGAATCAATACCGTTTAATTCAAACAACTCTTTTTGTTCCATCATGGACCAATACGGATGATTGAGAAAAACAAAGTATCCGGCATCATGAGCGCACTCAATAAAACTATTTATAAAATGTGTAGTAAAGCGTCTTCTCTTTAATTTCCTTGCTACATCTAATTTCTTTGCTGATTTCTTATCAAAATACTTAGTGTAAAAGAAATTATACCCAAGATAAGGAAGATGACCGGCTTCCATCCACTCTTCCTTATTGGATTGCGATTTTGCAATCAGATTTAAATGAATTTCGGGCTTAAATCGGTTAAATATGCACTTACTGGAAGGTCTGATATATGCTTCATATCCGTCCAGAAGAAGAAAATCATCGGTACTTAAATCTGAGTGACGAAGCGGAGTCTCATGATCGGTTATAGCCAACACAGAATAACCTTCAGCTTTGTATTTAACCGTCAATTCGTTAACACTGAGTTTTCCGTCTGACTCGGTTGAATGTGCATGAAGATTTGCTTTGTACTGCTTCTTACCGTCATCTAGTAGAATTGCCATGAGATAAATTACAGCTCTTCAGGAATAAAAGAAGGCATCAACTGAAGTTTAAAAAGATTGTTTCTGTGAAGTCGATCTATTCTTTCCTTCTTCGCCATATCATCAATCTTTCCTTCTCTTATATAACGATCCAATTCGGCATATGTAAATCCCAAATTATCCTCGTCCGTTTTACCGCATAAACCGTCAATCGGAGTTTTATCAATAAGAATATCAGGCAAATTAAGCAGTCTTCCGATCTGCTTAACCTCATCCACCGTTAAATGGCTCATCGGACTGAAATCACCTGCCGCATCACCATATCTTGTTGAATATCCTACCCAATCCTCTGAAAGATTACATGTATTAACCACACGTCCGTTATGACTCTGTGATACAGCATACAGAGTAGCCATTCTTATTCTCGGAGGAAGATTAGTCTTACTTTGAGTTGATAATTCAAAAGGAATAGCTTTTGTAACAGCATCTATCGTCTCTTTAATATTAACCTCGAAAGATTTAATACCCAATGTCTCAACAAGAAGTCTTGCCATATCAATATCATGCTGGATACCGCAAGGCATTAAAACACCGATTACACGGTCGGCACCCAAAGCTTCAACACAAAGCGCTGCTGCTATGGAACTGTCCTTACCGCCTGAAATACCGATTACTGCATTGCAATCAGGACCGTTATCAGCAAAAAAATCCCGTATCCATTCAACACATTGATTCTTAACCTTCTCAGCATTAAACATAAATACTATCCTCCACAAAAAATCAAATTACAAAACATCAATCTGGCAGCATCTCATCGTATCAAGAGCAGCATTATGCGTCGACGGAGTAACACCGGCGCAACAAGAAGAATCTACCTTGATTTCAGCCTCCGGAAAATTAGCCTTAAGATAAAGAGCATTAGACACAACACAAATATCAGTACAAAGACCTATTAATTCAATAGACAAATCTTCATCATTAACATCACCTGCGATTGACATAATAAGAGAAGGCAAATCACGTGAACCGAAAGTAATCTTATGAATCTCATTAAATTCTCTTCCTTGTAATGCTTCGGAAACGGCAGCATTAAGCTGCCATCCTTCTGTATCCTTTATACAATGAACAACAGGAAGTTTCTTACCTTCAGAAGAATCTAAATAATTATCAAAGTGCGTATCGAAAGTACAGATTATATTTCCGTCAAATCCCTTAATCTTATTAACAACATTAGGAACAATAGCTACTGCTTCATCTGTACCGAGAGTACCATCTACAAAATCCTTTTGCATATCAACAACAATTAAAAACTTCTTCATAAAACACCTCCATACATACATTATAAAACTATACGAACTCGCTCTCGAAAAGATTGCGAACCATCTCAATCTCACCTAAATCAATACAATGCTTTATGGAATTACGACTTACAGAACTGTAGCAATCATAAAAATCCATCCACTTAACCGAACTGATTTCTTCTTCCTGTAAAACAAAATCTTCTTCATCTCTGTCCAACCACAAAACATAAATGTTGGAAAACTGTCTGTCATGAAAATCTATGCCGTGAAAGCAGTCATCAATCTCAATAAGTCTGTGCCCGCAGTAATTTAATGAATTACTGTTCACACTTACCCCGAGTTCTTCCTTCAATTCACGCACTGCTGATGTTAAGAAATCCTCACCGGCAGGAATGTGACCTGCACTCGAAATATCATAGCATCCCGGAAAAGCATCCTTACTATCACTTCTTAATTGAAGAAGAATTTGAATAACACCCTCATGATGTCTCAAAATCCAAACATGTGACGTTCTGTGTAAAATACCGTCGCGATGAGCCGTCTCGCGTTCTACAGTCTCACCTGTAGGTCTCCCGCTTAAATCTACAATATCCAATAATTCTGACATAAAACCTCTTAGAAAATAACATTCAAAAAATATAATATCACAAAAACAAAAAAAGTGGCAACAAAAAAGGTCATCATAAAGATGACCTTAGTGGCTCCCCCTGTTGGACTCGAACCAACGACAACGCGGTTAACAGCCGCGTGCTCTACCGACTGAGCTAAGGAGGAATTTAATCTGGCAGCAACCTATCTTTCCGAGCCGTCTCCAGCTAAGTATTGTCGG
>JAKSRF010000159.1 GCA_024403755.1 Clostridia bacterium | reverse complement strand
CCACTCATTAATTCTTTTTAAAAATCACGTCTGTAAATCTGAGCTTTATATTTACGACTTCCGTCCAGCTTCTCGTATTCAGTATCCTTCCAATATGACATACCGAGCTTCTCCATTACTCGACGACTCTTAATATTCTCTACAGCAAACGTACCCGTAATGGCTTTAACATCCTCATGTTCCCGTATGTACTCAAGTATTCCCTTCATTGCTTCAGGAACATAACCGTTGCCCCACATGTCTCGGCGCAGATTGTAGCCTACTTCCCATGCATCAAACTCTTCTACATAAGTGAAACCGCCCATGCCGATAATCTCACCGGTCTCTTTTAAAACAAAGCACAAATCATATACCTTCGGTTTGTCAGGATTAATGCTTTCAATATATGTTCTGCAATCTTCTGACTTAGTATAAAGCGGATAAATCATATATTCAGCTACCTGCGGATCTCCGCACCACTTGAACATAGCTTCATACTCATCAGGTACAATATTACGCAAAATTAAACGTTCAGTCTCTATTGTAACTCTCATAACTAATCCACCTCTGTCTACTCTGTCAGATACATCATGCACACCTTTTCGAGAAGAAGGCAATCAAAGCATAAGTCTGTAAATTGCCTCAACATCCTTTTGCTCTAATTTAATGAAGCCGTAAACGTTTCCGCTGCCGTTGCCGTCACCGTAGCATGCCGTATATGCCAACAGCTCTATATCCTCTTCCTTGGCACCAAGCTCAGCAAAATTCTTAGGCATACCTATCGAGATAAGGAACTGCTTAAGTCTCTCAATACCCTGCTTGGCAGTAACTTCAGGATTATCAAAATCCATCTGGCAACCCCATACACGAACGGCAATCTTTGCGAAGCGATTAACATCGTGAGAAAGCTCATATGTAAATACTGCAGGCATTGCAACCGCAAGACCGGCACCGTGAGCACAGTCATACTTAGCTGAGAGCTCATGCTCAAGGTTATGACTTATCCAGTCCTGTGAACGTCCGACACCGCAGGAATTGTTGTGAGCCATCATTCCTGCCCACATAATATTTGCTCTGGCTTCATAATCATTCGGATTCAGAATAACCTTAGGGCCTTCTTCAACCATAGCAAGAATAAGTCCTTCAATCATACGGTCGGTAGTCTCGACATTCTTGGTATTTGTAAGATAACGCTCATACAAATGGCAAATAATATCTGTTATTCCGCAAGCTGTCTGATAAGGCGGAAGAGTCTGTGTAAGTTCAGGATTGAGTATAGAGAACTTAGGTCTGTAAGCCTCACCTGAAGCTCCGCGCTTAAGCATACCCTCTTCCTTAGTAATAACCGAATCAGGCGAACCTTCGGAGCCTGCTGCCGCTATTGTAAGAACAGTACCGACAGGAAGTGCCTTCGTTACTGATTTACCTTCATAGAAATCCCAAAAATCACCGTCATATACTGCACCTGCAGCAATTGCTTTTGATGAATCAATTGTACTTCCCCCGCCGACTGCAAGAATAAAATCTATTCCCTCCTGTCTGCAGATATCTATTCCCTTATATACCAGGCCGCTTCTCGGGTTCGGCATTACACCGCCCAATTCCACATAAGTAATTCCCTCAGCTTCGAGTGATTTTTTTACTCTTTCCAGCAGACCTGAACGAACAACGGAGCCGCCGCCGTAATGAATCAGAACCTTGTTTCCGCCGAATCTTCTTACAAGACTTCCTGCTTTATTCTCTGCGTCCTTACCGAACTCAAAATATGTAGGTGCATAAAAACTGAAATTATCCATTTTGCTTCCTCCGCTGTGTCGATTTTTATTTTTTATACATTAGCATTTCGCATAGTAAAATAAAATAAAAAAATCGTGCAATTTTGTCAGATATCGGGACTACTTTATACAGCAACCGCCTATATTTCTGATATTAAGTACCATACATGAGTTCTCTCCGAAAACAGAATTCATCTTTGCAATATATTCATCAGTCAAATCATTCGGAACAAAGGCCTGTATTGTTCCCGCAAAACCTCCGCCGTGAACACGGCAGGCACCGCGATTTCCCAGAATTCTCTCGCTCATCATTAATGCCAAAGGAATTGCCTGCGTACTGCTGTCTCTCGTTGAATACAAATTCTGCAAAAGCAACGCAGATGACTTGCCCGAGGCATTTACAAGCTCCAAAAATCTTTTAAAATCTTTCTTCTTAATTGCATCGACCTCGTCATGAACACGTTTGTTATCTTCAAAAAAATGCACTGCTCTGAGGATTGCTCTGTCACTTACCTTATCCCGCAGGTCCCCGCCGTAAAGAGCGTCATAGAAGATTTTCTCATCGACCTCATTCAGATAATCACATCCAAAAACAGAAGCCACTGTCCTCATCTCACTCGGAACCGCACTGTAATCATCCGTTAAATCGGCATGACTGCCGTGAGTATCGGTAACAATAATCTTCAAGCCTGCTTCTTCAAAATCTGCATCATATTTCTCTACAATCGGCAAAGACGGATCGGAAAAATCAATATATACCATTCCGCCTACAGAAGACACCATCTGATCCATAAGGCCGCTTGCCTTACCGAAGAACAAATTCTCACTTTTCTGGCCTATTATCGCAATCTCAGTAGCATTCAAATTTGCGTTACTGAATTTGTTTATTATATTCCCCACCAGAATCTCAAAAGCTGCAGAAGACGACAAACCGCTTCCGGACAATACCTCTGACGTCACATATGCATCAAAGCCCTTTACTTCAATTCCCCGTTCTTTAAATCCGGAAATCATACCTCTTATAAGTGCAGCCGTTGTCCCCTTCTCTGCACTGTATTCTTCGCAGTAAGCGCCGCAATCATCCGTATTGATTTGCACACGTCCGTAGCCTTCAGATTCAAGCACAACATAATTATCCGTGCGCAAAGCCGCAACCGCAACGGCATCAATATTAACCGCCGCCGCAAGAACACATCCGTGCTGATGATCCGTGTGATTACCGCATATTTCTGTTCTTCCCGGAGCCGAGAATAAAAATAAATCTCTTTTCTCCTCTCCGAAAAGCTTAACGAACGACCTTACAGCATTGTCAAATCTTCGCGATGAATCA
>JAKSRF010000158.1 GCA_024403755.1 Clostridia bacterium | reverse complement strand
AATATCCTTCCGCAGTAATAGCAGCCGCATTTCGAAGATTCAAGCAGTAACTTCTCGTTTTCAAATGATAAATCATGTAATCTTTGATCTTCTGCTGTCAAAATCGGTTATCCTCCTCTACGATTGTCTGACATGGTTATTTGCAAATATAAACAAAAGGATTGCAATTTTTGTCAAAATTGCAATCCTAATTTGGTGCGGATGACGGGACTTGAACCCGTACAGGATTGCTCCCACCAGCACCTGAAGCTGGCGTGTCTGCCATTCCACCACATCCGCAAGCTTTCTTATTGTACATTTTTATCATTTAAATATCAATATCATAAACACTATTTGTTATAATATTCACATGGCTACAGAATACGGTAAGCAACTGAATATCAGCATAACGGATTTATCTGTGTTTATCTCAAGAAGCGGAGATTTGAACTCCGGTTCATATAATTCGATTTCAGCAATAGCCGGTACCAGATTGCATCAAAAAGTATTCAGTTTGCTTAAGAAAGAATATGATAGATTACTTGAGACCGAATATACTATAAAACACATTTTCGAAGAGGAAGACATAAAGCTTATCCTGTCGGGACGAGCAGATGCAGTAATCAAGAACGCTGATGAAGACAAAATTGACACAATTATTGAGATTAAATCGCACAATTCTGCAAAGAACGAATTTGACAAGCTTCTTCGGGAGGAACATTTAACTCAGCTTAAGCTTTACGGGGCTTCATATCTTCTCAACACACATAACAAAGAGATAAAATTGAAGCTCTGTTATGTTTCCATAACAACAACCGAAGAAATATCAAATGAGTATTTGATGTCTTATGAAGATGCAAATCAATTTATGAAATCCGTTTGCCGTGAATATACTTCTTTCGCAAGAAAGCTGATAAAGTATCGGGACGAATCAATTAAATCAATTAAATCCATGTCATTCCCATATGACAATCTTCGAAGCGGACAAACGGAATTCTTAAAGCAAGCTCTCATATCACTTACTTCCAAAGAAGCTCTTTTTGTTGAAGCTCCGACGGGAACAGGTAAGACCATATCTACCCTATACCCTGCCGTTAAGGGACTTCTCAGAGACAGATATAAAAAGATATTTTACCTTACTGCAAAAACCGCTACACGTTCTGTTGCCAATAAAGCTATTAACGATATGCGAAGAAAAGGTCTTATCATCCGTTCAATACTTCTTGAATCAAAAGAGAAGATTTGTCCGTATAACAAAAAATGTGATGCTAAATTCTGTAAGTTGGCAAAAGGGTATTATCTGAGATTAAAGAGCGCTTTAGATGATATACTGCTCTATGATGACATTACACCTGAATTGATCAGGAGAATTGCCGATAAACACTCGATTTGTCCGCACGAATTCTCCCTTGATACGCTCAATTACTGCGATATTGTAATAGGCGATTACAACCATGCTTTCGATCCGAGAGTAAGTCTTATAAGATGCTTTAAGGACGGCGAAGAAGATCAGAATGCACTTCTTATTGATGAAGCTCACAATCTGGTTAATCGTTCGCGTGAGATGTACACTGCCGCAATATCTTCAGAGAAATGCAAAGAGGCCTATTCCCTCCTCAAAGGATTAGATACCAAGCTCGACAAGTATTTGCTGCAATTGAACCAATATTTTAGTATAGCCGAGAGATGCTTCGAATCTCATACTGTCACCTTTCACTTTCTTGAGGAAATTCCCGAAAATAAGACTCTTATAACAGACGGTTATGAAGCAACGCGTGAAAGAACGCGAAAACTATATCAAATACTGTGGTGTGTTCTAAAATACCTCTCTCCTATTCTCGATTCACTGGAAGAAGGTGAACTACGTTCTCAAGTACTGGAATTCTTCTTTGATTCAAGGTTTTTCCTCTCTGTATATGAGAATTTCTACGATAACTCATACATAACCTCAATAAAAAAGGAAAATAACAACATTCTTGTTACTCTCGATTGTCTGGATGCTTCAAAGATGTTGAACAGTCAAATTGAGAACAAAATGCCTGTTATCTTTTTCTCCGCAACAATGTCTCCGGTACAGTATTACAGAAGCGTATTTATCGGAAAGGAAGCAGATTACTATAAAACAATGCAGCTTCCATCTCCTTTTCCTGCCGAAAATCTTGATATTACAATTGATTCGACAATCAGCACAACATATAAGAATCGAGGCATGACAAAAAGAGCCTTAACAGGACGAATAATAGAACAACTGCGCAATCGAACCGGAAATTATATGATTTTCTTCCCCTCTTTTGAATATCTCCGAGAAATAAATACAGAACTTACAGACGCAAAAGAGAAAGGAAAAATCCAAAATTGTGAGATTATTATGCAATCTCCGGAAATGAACGAGGCTGCAAAAAAAGAATTTCTTGCTCATTTTGATGAAGCCAGTGAACATCTTCTTATCGGCTTAACCGTACTCGGAGGTCACTTCGGTGAAGGCATAGATCTAGTCGGTGACAGACTTAAAGGTGTAATAATCGTAGGTGTAGGTATTCCCACTTTATCTCCTGAACGGGAAATTCTGAAAAACTACTATGACGAAGCATTCGGTGACGGTTATTCATTTGCGTACAGATTTCCGGGTTGGGAGAAAGTACTTCAAGCAGTCGGCAGAGTCATACGAACCGCTGATGATACAGGCTTTGCTCTCCTTATTGATGACAGACTTAAAAATCCCGAATATCTTATGCTTTATCCAGAGCATTGGAAAATATGATGATCAACTTCAAACATTTACACCTATCTCGCGAAGGCTGTTCAGAGTTTTAAAATCCCTGTCCAACGAGAAAGATATAATTGTTGTAGTGAATCTCATCAAAAATATAAGAAGACTGTCATCAGCTTTTGCATTAAACAATCTGTTAATGTCAGACTCAATAAAATAATTTAAAGCCTTTATTGTTCCGTTACTCATTCTATAATATTTCTCTTTCGCATAGGCTTTTATACAATTACCGCACAACAAACGATTTTGCTCCGCATCAAGAAAAAACTCTGAGCTGTTATCCGTAACGGTGGTTTTACATGAATCACATTCATCATATATTTTGCTTAACTCTTCTTGTCCTAATTGACCGAGATA
>JAKSRF010000157.1 GCA_024403755.1 Clostridia bacterium | reverse complement strand
ATATTCTTCGGCTTCAAAACAATTATTTGCTTACTTAAAGCGTCCGCCTTGTTGTAATCAAACTTACTGTCATTCAAAGTCTTTATGCTGTAATCTGAATCAAAGTATGACAAAAACTCTTCTTTCGTACTGATTGCATCATAACCGAATTTTGGATTCTCATCGCTTCTGAAGTGCATAGGAATAACTACACTCGGGTTTATTCTTTTTACTATATCTGCCGCAAGCTTAGGAGCAACCGTAAAGAATCCGCCGATAGGCATAAACAGAACATCGGTATCAGCAAGAAGCTCGTATTGCCCGTCGGTTAATTCACAGCCGATATCTCCCATATGAACTGCTTTGAGCCCATTTTCGAAAATGATAATATGAATTTTATTAGGACCGCGAAGTGCACCGCCCTTATCATCGTGGAATGTATCAATGATGTGAACATCTATATCAGATGAAGACTTCGCATTGAGCTTTACACAGTCGATGCCGTCGTGATCATAATGAGAATGACTGACAAATACAAAATCTGCTTCCTCGGAGATATCCTTAAGTCCGGGAACACTGCCGCGCTGATAAGGATCAAATACAACAGATACACCGTCATTCTCTACAAGCATTGAAGCATGTCCCAACCACTCTACTTTCATCAGTCAATCCTCCTAAAAAATTAAATCTTGAATGCTTTTTGAATTGATTTTTTGTTTCCGAGTACAAAAACAGAATCATTTTCTTCGAAAACAGTCGAAGGCGAGATACTCATTGTAAGATCATCATCTCGCTTAATACCCAAAACGTTAACAGCGTATTTCTTACGAACATCTATCTCCACCACGCTCTTGCCGATCCATTCAGACGGAACCATAAGCTCAAAGATAGCATAATCCTCACTCAGTTTTATGTAGTCGAGAACAGTATCAGATGTACAGCTTACTGCTGTCCAAGAGGCAAGCTGCTTCTCAGGATACAAAGTACTGTCTGCACCGACCTTCACCAGAAGAGTCTCATGCATTTCATTAGAAGCACGCGCAACTACTCTTACTGCACCATATTCCTTAAGGAGCGTTACTGTTACCAATGAAGACTGCAAATCATCACCTATAGTTACCACGCAAACATCAAAATTGCTTACTCCCAAAGACTGTATATATTCTTTATTGGTGCAATCACCTATCTGCGCGTCCGTAACATACTTGAGAGCTTCATTCACTCTGTCCTCGTTGACATCTACTGCCAATACCTCGCTGTTGGAATAACTCAATTCCTTGGCGATATGCATGCCAAAATCACCTAATCCTATTAATAATACTGATTTCATATATACCCTCCTGTAAAAATTAACCTATCGTAAGCTTTTCCTTAGGAAGCTTTGAATATTTATCTGAATTCTCTGTTACTGTAGCAAATATTAATGTTAATCCGCCGACTCTTCCAAGATACATCAGAAGTACAAGTATTCCCCTTGACACGAGGCTTAAATTCGGAGTAATACCTGTTGTAACACCTACCGTTCCTACAGCCGAAGCCGTCTCGAAAAGGCAATCACCCATCGGAAGACCGTCAACCATACTTATTATGCAGCCTCCGACAAGGAAAAGCGTTAAATACATTGTAAGAATCGTAGCAGCATTTTTGATAGCATCATCCTCAAGGCGGCGACCGAAGAACTGCGTACTCTCACGACGTCTGAAAACAGAAAGCATATTGGAGAACAAAGCAGCAAGTGTCGTCGTCTTCATTCCGCCCGCTGTTGATCCCGGAGAACCTCCGACAAGCATAAGTCCGATCATAAGTGCCATACCGGCTCCGCTCAACAAATCGAAGCTCAATGTATTAAAGCCGGCTGTTCGTGCCGTAACAGACATAAACAATGAACCGAGAATTCTCTCCTTCATAGGCAAATCCGTAAAATCAAAAGCAAAGAATAGCGCAGCCGGAACAAATAACAAAATAAGTGAAGTTACTATTATCACCTTAGTCTGCATTTTATACTTCTTGAAATGAAATTTATTGCTTATGACATCCTGCCAGGTCAAAAATCCCAAACCGCCCAAAGTAATAAGAAGCATAATAACAATATTCAGAAGCGGATTATCCACATAATAAGTCAGTGATGAGAACTTCTCTTTATGTCCCATTAAGTCAAAACCGGCATTACAAAAGGCTGATACAGAATGGAAAATACCGTAGCCTATTCCCTTGATTACGCCGTGTTCCTTTATAAAAATCGGTGACAATAAAGCTGCCCCCGTTAATTCAACTACAGCTGTAGCCTTAATAATAAAGCCTGTGAATTTAACTATTCCGCCTACCTGATGAGCAGATATAGAATCCTGCATCAGACTGCGCTGCTTAAATCCGATTTTACGTCCTGATATAGTCGCAATTGCCATAGCGAAAGTGATAAATCCCATTCCGCCGACCTGAATCATGGTGATTATTACAATCTTTCCGAATGCTGACCAGTAAGTAGCCGTATCCTGAACAATAAGTCCCGTTACGCAGGTTGCCGAAGTTGCCGTAAAAAGCGCATCCGCAAATGAAGCACCTTTGCCGTCGGCAGTTGCAAACGGAAGCATGAGTAAAACGGTTCCCAAAAGAATTGCTGCCATAAATCCCAGAATAATTATCTGTGCAGAAGAGAATCCGCGCCATTTATGCCTGTTTTGTAGCTTAGTCATTTGTATTTCTATCCTCATTAAACAAAATCAAAGTAATTATATCATGTTTTAAGAAAATTTCAGCACATATCTGTCCATATATATGCTTCGATAACAGGCGTAAATTGTGGAATTTTAAGGTTATCTGTATAGGAATATAAAGAACGGCGTGTTGATTGAATTTAAGTGCAGGCATTTTTTGTGAATGCAGTTTTTTGTAAGAAAGAATACAGGAATGTATGCCGAGAGTGACACGCATGGTTTGCATGAATATAAACCATTAAAATGATGGCAAATATATCTTTGCAGGTAATCAAAATGATGGTTTAACACAATCAAAGGTGATGCTTATGCCAAAATATTTATCCACTGCATGTATAACGTCTGATGAATTAAGAAGTGTACGCAAAAATCTTGGGGTAACCCAAAAGGAGTTGGCTGAATTAATCGGTGTCTCAAAACTGCCGTGTGGCGGGTTCCGGGTGCCTGGTGCCGGGTG
>JAKSRF010000156.1 GCA_024403755.1 Clostridia bacterium | reverse complement strand
CGCGCTTATTTCAAATTACAAATCAATGCCGGCATCCTTAAATGAAGTTCCGCAGTAATTAAATACATACTCAAAGTTTTTCATTATCGAATCAATCTCACTAAAGAAAATATTTAAAATTTCTTCCTCACTTATAGGGTTATCACCATCGCAGGCAAAGTGGTAGCCTGGGTTATTCTTCAGTGTTTCCGGTGAACTTAATATTGACATCAACTCTTTCGGTTTACATGAAATTACACCTATCGATGCTGAATTAGTAGGTCTAATCATACCCTGAGTCTCTGTCGGAACGAAGTCGGATTCAACATAAAAACTAAGTTCAACCTCATCTTCGCTTATAAAATCTAAATATAATTCTACATCGCAATCATCGGATATCTTTTCATAACCACCTTTATACATCAAACTAAAACCAGAATATTCATCTAGATATTCCAAAAGAGTATAATGGCCTTCATCCTTATACCTATAATCAGGTCCGTAAAAATAATATAAATTGCTGTTATTATCACCATTTATTGCGTTGTTCAAAAACTTGATTACATACTTCATATAATCAATCCAATTCATACCTGAATCAGCATATGAGATAAGTCCGTTACGGTAATCATAGCTTGTATATCCGGTAGTAGGGTAGTTTGCATAATCACTTCCGAAAGTCAAACCGTAAGCTTCCTTACTTGTTCCCCAGTACTTAAGTCCCTTCTCAAATGCTTTAACAAAACTTGCATAAGTCAAATCCATATCACTTTTCAGGTTTGGCATTTCCTTCAATCTTGTTATTAAATCCGAAGCATAGTAAGCATAATATTTGACCTGATAACCGTCACTTAACTGATAATCAGGTTCTGTTATATGTGCCATAATCTCATCTACATTGTCAATATCACACGCAAAAGAAATCGGCCAAACATACCATGTGTTTTCACCAACCATATAAGGGAAATCTAATGAAACTTTTACCCAAGTCGTATCTTTGTTAAATTCAATAGAAACAGATGTCTGTCTTTCTCCGTCTGCCTCATAACAAAATTCCAATGCATCATCGAAACCGTATACTGATAAAAAAGTCAATCTGTCTTCATCATAATAATTTGTATCAGAGATAAGAGTTATTCCATCACCAATATCTTTGTTTTCTTTTATAACGTTGTCGTAGAAATAATTAATCATTCTGTCGATACCGCTTATGTCATCCTCTGAACCTTGGGCAATCTGAACACCTTCATTATTGATACTGCCTCGCTCAATACCGTAGCTGTTACAAAGATTGTCAAACTCTGCCGATTCGACAAAGCCTTTAAAAATCAACTTTTTGTTTGCTCCGCCTTCTAACTTCTCCGTCCAAGCCGCAAGTCCTTCAGGATCTGCTTCACGTCCGAAGAATGCATCATACATAACCTTTACCAAATCTATATTGGACAACTGTCTGTTCTCAAGCTCCGCACTGAAAATGAATTTCTCTGCTATTGAAGCACCGGTCTCTTCCTTGTTAATAAGCTTTGTTACCCAACCTGCCTGACCGGCCTGGTCCGGAAGTCTGCCGAGACAAGACTTGTAAAGCCTTGCTACAAAGCAGTTAACTCCGCCCTGTTGGTCGTTAGGAACATTCTCAACATAAAAACCTGCTACAACTCCGTACTTGCTGCAAAGATTAAAAAACTCGATTGAATTTGCAAAGCCGGCAAATATCGAATCTCTTGCTTTACCTTCATTCAGCAAATTAAGCCAGTAATTAAATCCTTCCTCATCAGGCTCTCTTCCGAAAAACATCTGGTACATGTCTTTTACAAACTGCGTATTATCAGTATTCTTATTTGCGTACTCATCACTGAAGATGAATCCGTATCCTACCTGTGCACCGCATGCCTGACCGTTGTTAAGCATGTTTACCCAGTAATTAAATCCGGCTTCGTCTGCTTCTCTGCTGAGTGCTACCTCATAACAGCGGTTAACAAAAGCACCTACATCAAGTTCGGCCGGATTAACCTCGTCTGCAAAAACTGTCTGCGACGTAATCAAACCCAAACCGTTCGGGGCAATTAAATCACCACCCATACCCAAAAGCATCACAGCACTCATCATCGGTGCCATAATTTTTGCTTTTCTGTTCATTTCGCGTTCCTCCTACCCAAAAATTTTATATTGAGATGTTATCCTTTTCGAAAATAAAACACACAAACAAATCAAACTTACCAATCGCTGCCCCAGTCGCTGTCACCTGCATCCCAGCTGTCACCGCTGTCCCAATCGTAATCATTATCCCAGTCATCATTATCATAACTGTCATTACTGTTATTGTTGCTGTAAGGATGCTCGTCTCTGTACCAATCATCATAATCTCTGGCATCGTCGTAATCGTCATCGAAATCTGACAAGTCTGTTCCATAATCCTTATAGTTATTCAGAAATCTGTCACTCAGATCATCATCATATACGCGATTCCAGTCATCGTAATCTTCATCGTATTGATACCACGCGCCTCCGGAACGATAATAATAATCATTTTTATATTGGTAATATCCGTTATCAGCATTTCGAGCACATGAAGATATCCTGCTTACAAATCCAATAAAGGCCAAAATCATCATGAATATTATTGCTGCACCGGTTCCGTCCAACTTGCGTTTACGGCTTGAACCCGTCACAGAGGTTCCGGCTTTCTTAGCCTTACGTAAATCTATCTCCTGTTTAAGCTTCTGATAAATCTCATTAACAGCGAATTGCTCATCCGGACCTGAATATCTTACAGCCCGTTCGCCGGTGTCTTTGTTTTTATATACAACAAAGTTACCGGTTTCATCCTTATAAATTCCGAAACAACGACTCTCATGACGGTTCTCCCCGATGAAGAAACGTGTAACTTCATATGGTGGAAGATGATGTTCTGTATACCACTGCTGTAATTCTCCTATGGTTGTAGGCTGACCTATCGCAGTTTTCACAAAATCCTGATTGACTGCACCGCATGCAGCACACTTCTCATCAGAAGTATCTATAATGCTTCCGCAATATCTGCAATTTGTTTTCATAACATTACCCCTCCCATTCATAATAATAGCATTATTTTCACGTTTTGTTGACACATATAAATTATAGATAAACAATAGGCACGTAAACACGTCTAAATTTCAAAATTGGAGTGTTTATTTTGGCTTTAACTATCCAAATCACTGAATCCGGTGGTTGAAAACGGGTTTTACCGTGAATTTGTGCCATCAACCACTCGGATTCACGGTAAACGGCCATTTGAATCACTTTACAGTGACTGAAAACAGGGTTTTCAGTGATTCTAGGC
>JAKSRF010000155.1 GCA_024403755.1 Clostridia bacterium | reverse complement strand
ATAAGTGCAAATGTCTTTCAACATCTACACTTATATAGTACGAAATCGGAATTTTATATCATCCCTACAAACTGAAAGTTTCTGTTCTCTACAAATTGGAAGTTGTCCAACTACTTTATACCTTGCAAACGTATTTTCTCTAATTCATGACCTGTCAATGTTCCCGCATTATACAGATTTTGATACTCTTGTTCAATGGAGTTATTGAAAATCAACAAATCATCTGTATTAATTGTAATAAGTATTGTAACAGCAAGGGAATTATGTATTGCGCTTATATGGTTTTGGAGCAAGGCGCCTTGTCAGGTAATTACAATGCTGCAAATCATTTTCCATTATTCTCTATGCGCAATCTGTCATTCCCGAAAAGCAAATTTAAAAAGATCGAAGGACTACTTAATACAATGAAAGATATTGCTGACGGATATGGCATCGACCGGTCTCAGATCCCGATCCTATGGGCAATGAGCAAGGGCGCTGTTCCGATCGTTGGAGTTACGAAGCCGAAGCATGTCGAAAAGCTTGCTTCTGCCATTAATGTCTCTCTGACACCGGAAGATATTTTCAGGATCGAAAAAGAAGCAGCCGGCACCGGCATCAGACAGCAGGGGACTTGGGAGCCGCAGTGATATAATAGTCGTGCCCAAGCCGTGTCTTTGGATAATGAATAAAGAAATCGGGATAATAAGAAGATGGGATATATAGATGAGTAACATAATAAAGTACGAAATTTCAATTTTCTGTGTAGCTTTCTATAATACATAGAAGTTCCTTGCTATTAAAAGCTTCAGACGTCCATCCCCACCTATCATTATAGCTAACATAGCAAGTATGATCTCTTTCAGTACATATCCAAGAATCGCATGTACCATCATTATAATAAATAAGTATCCCTGGTCCATCAGGTCCACAATTGTCTCCAGCCAGGAAGTCTACATTTATCCATGAATGTTTTATTATTTCATAAACCTTTTTCTTATCTTCTCCAGAAACCTTAACTCTTACATACTCTCCCTCAACAAAGTTTTCTGCATATATTTCATCGATTTCTTTATATGAATGTTCAAAGCGAGGGTACAATAATTGAACTACTAACACAGCCCCACCAACTATTATGCTCATCACAATAATCAAGATAATCTTAAAACTTTTATTCATATATTCCTCTATTAGTCCCTCCTGGTTAAGAAAACTGGAATTACGGTAGCCCATATTATCAAAATAATCATTTATACTGTAAATTCTTTTCCAACATATTCTAACACTATAAAATTAATAATTGAAAGGGTTAGTTAGGGGTATTATTAATAGTTTATCTGAGGGGACTTTACACGAGTGTTAAAATATTAGAGGTTGTTGTTAGACAAAATTCCGATTTATATAACTGTTTTTAGGAGTGTGAGATGAAAGTTGTCAGCAATGAAAACTATTGGAGATTAATAAGTCAATTTGAGGTTGAATCTGTGGTTGAATATGCTCATAGAGAGTGTAGATATCATAAGGTAGGTTCTTGGTTTTTTATTGCTTTCATTGTGGCAGTTTTTGTGTTTATGGCCGTATTTCTTTTTGTTCTGAAATTTTGGAGTGTGTTGAGAGTTATAGTATTTATATTGGCTTTTTTACTGTTAATCACATTACCAGTGTATTTGATTGTAGAAGAAAATCGTAAACTTAAAATGATTATGGATGGAAAAGTTCGTTGTATGGTTGTCACCGTGTTAAGTAAGCGAATAGGATCACGTGGAAATAAAGTTGGCGGGTTGTATCTGGTAGAAATAAGACGACCTGATGCTTCTAAGTTTACTAAAGAAAAACGGAGAGAATATGATGTTTCCAAGAAGACATACAGTGCCACCCAGGTTAAAGGAAAAGGATTGTTGATAAGATTTGATAAAGGTAGCGATGAAAAGAGTTCGTTAAGATATAGGTTTTTACCATTAGTTTAGAGGAAAAAATAAATGAGCTGGAGAAGATTTGTTGATACAGCTATCGGAGAACAGGATGAATATTGGATAGATCAATAATATGGAAAACAGTGCAATCAAAAGCCGGGAATCCGGTAAGAACAGAATAGTTTTTTATAGTGTGGCAATTTGTCTGTCACTTGTTGTAATCGGTGTTGCCGGTGTCTTTGCATTCCGCATGATCTGCGGTAGTAATATTCCGGAACTTCAGGCAATAGACAGATTTACAGAAGGCTCATATGAACTGTACTTTTATGAATACGATGGAAAAGTAATGACCTCTTATGATATACCCGACAATTATAAACCTCTTGAAGGAGCCGATAGAGACGAGAGGATCGCTCATATAAAAACAACGTATGAAAGGTTGAATAAAACCATTCACCGTCTCTCATCATTTAGAGGAAGAAAGACAACGGAATGGACACCTGAAGATATAACATACCCTATATATGCGTTTACCGTGAAATCAAGCAATATAGATAGTGTTAACCATCACGGAGAGACTTTTGTCTGGAGCAACGGCTATCTGATCACAAATTCAGGAGATGTATATATTTGTGATGCTGATCTTGCCGGTATTGTGGACGATTTGGATGAAGACTATTACAAACGCGAGTTTGAGTGGGAAGGGACTTATTATGGAAGCTGGAGCCGCCCGTTGCTATATGCGAATTCCGGATGGCGTGCAGAAGAACTACATGAGATGCCTGATTGGTCTGAATATAAGGAATATGGTCTCGAAGCAAAAGTCATTGATCAATACGAAGAAGACGGTTGGCCGCTTGTAACAATAGAGATACGTAATAATAGTGATAAGGATTGGAATTACGAGGATTTTCAACCATTCTTCGGTATAGGTATTCTGATTGACGGAGAGGCATATTATGTGCTGGCTGTTGATGGGCACAGTACCTATAACGCGGTAATAAGTTATGACAGTGTGCTTGCCCCGGGAGAGTCAATGATTATCGAATACTGTCCGGATGAGTATTTTCCGCTTGTTCCGGGTGAATATATAATCATAATCTACGGGAAGGTAGATGAGGAGACTTGTAACGTCAGTGCGGTTTATCCGGTCGGATGATCTTACCCTTTGAGCAATAATCCTGCAATTACAGCAATGGTAATTATGAGATGTATGGCAAGGATCACACTTACGGAAGAAGGAAGCGGGAGCTCCCTGGGTGTGTTGCCTCGTTTGTTAAGGTCACTCATTGCTGAAAAAAATAGAGCCGTTTTATGGACTCTCTCTGATGTCAAAGTAATTTTTCTTCTGATGTATCTCTATTTTCAACAATGACATTCTATGGAAAAACCGGGCCGGATTCAGCGCCCTTTACGGAAACAAAAGTTGCCTGAGAGGAAAC
>JAKSRF010000154.1 GCA_024403755.1 Clostridia bacterium | reverse complement strand
ACTGTAATGTTTGTGGAGCAGTAAGAACTATTACACATACATACGAGCATGAGTGCTCAGAGACTTGTAGTGTATGTGGTGAGAAGAATCCTGATGCAGTAGCTCATACATACGATAACGACTGCGATACTGACTGTAATGTTTGTGGAGCAGAGAGAACTATTACACATACTTACGAGCATGAGTGTTCAGAGACTTGTAGCGTATGCGGTGAGAAGAATCCTGATGCAGTAGAACATTCACGTATTTATTGTGACGATGATAAGTGTTCTGTTTGCGGTGCTGATATCGTATCGGTTGAGCATCAGTATGATTCTGATTCAGATAAGGACTGTAATGTATGCGGTAAGGAGAGAATTGCTCCTGCTGATCAGAAAGCCGCAGCTGAAGTTGAAGAATTAATAAACAATCTTCCTGATGATCCTACTCTTGATGATACCAAGAATGTAGAGGATGCTCGAAAAGCTTATGAAGAGTTGACCGATGACCAGAAGGCACTTATTGATGATGAGACTGTTCAGAAGCTTGAGGATGCCGAGAAGAAGATTGAAGAATTACAGGATGAGAAGGATAAGAAGGACAAAGCTGATCAGGATGCAGCCGATAAGGTAGAAGAGAAAATTAATAATATTCCTGAGAATCCTACTCTTGATGATGAGAAGAAGATAGAGGACGCACGTAAGGCTTATGATGAGTTGACTGAGGAACAGAAGAAACTTGTTGATGCTGAGATATTACAGAAACTTAAGGATGCAGAGAAAAAATTGAATGATTTGAAGAATGCTCCGACTCCTACTGTATTGCCTACACCGGGTACAATTACCCCTATTGTAAGCCCGGCAATTGTTACTCCTACACCGGCACCGGAACCTACACACAAGCTTAATGTTGGTGATTTTGTAATTCGTTGTTATGAAGTTGCTTTGGACAGAGCACCTGACGAGCAGGGCTACAAGTATTGGACCGGTATGCTTAATGAGGGACAGGCTTGCGGCGCACAGGTCGGTTTCGGATTCATTTTCAGTGAGGAGTATACTTCTCGTAATAAAGATAACGGTCAGTTCCTTGTAGATCTTTATAAGATGTATTTCGACCGTGAACCGGATGTTGAAGGATATAATTACTGGATTGAGAAGCTTAATAACGGTGCTGACAGACAGGAGATTTTCGCCGGTTTTGCTAATTCATTGGAGTTCTACAATCTCTGTTTGGATTACGGCGTAGTATCAGGTTACTTTGTTCCGTTTATCCCTAATGAACAGCAGGGTGGTGTTAACTGCTTTGTTGCTCGTCTTTACAGAGTATGCTTAGACAGACTTCCTGATCAGGAAGGTCATGCTTATTGGGTAACGCAGTTGTTGAATAAGGAAATCTCCGGTTCGGGATGTGCTTTCGGATTTGTATTCAGCCCTGAGTTTACCGGCAGAGATTTCTCAAACAGTTACTTCGTTTCTTATATGTACCGTGCATTCTTCGGACGTGAGGCTGACGAGGACGGTCTTGTATATTGGGTTGAGATGATGGATAACGGTGCAACAAGAGAAGACATTTTCAATGGCTTTGTTGGTTCACCTGAATTCGCAAATCTTTGCGCAAGCTACGGAATTGACGTATAAGTACAGATATTTATATTGAGATTAAATTTTGGGGGACTTCATATCCGTTTGGGTATGAAGTCTTTTTTTGAAATTACTGTTTGCCTAGAAACCGCTTTTCGAGAAGGAAAACAAAAGTGATATAATGTTATGGAACAGGAGGGCATATATATGGATGAATTGTTTGCGGCAGCTAAGAAAGCAGCTGATTCGAATAAGTGTTGTTCCTATTCACGATTTACGGTCGGTGCGGCACTTTTGACGAAGCAGGGGAAGATTTATACCGGATTTAACGTGGAGAATTGCGGAATACAATCCATATGTGCGGAACGAACGGCTTTCGTTAAGGCGCTTTCCGAGGGGGAACCGGCTAAGATCTTCGAGGCGATAGCGGTAGTAGGAAGACGACTGGAAGCAGATAAATTTGCGAGAACCGTTCCTTGCGGATATTGCAGGCAGTTTATGTCTGAATATGCTGATTCTGATTTCGAAATAAAGCTTTTGGACGAGAACTTAAATGAGAAGTATTCATATAAATTGAAAGATTTGCTTCCTGAGGCATTTACGGATTTTTAAGGAGTTTTTATGAATGATAAGGCTTACAGAACAACCAGATATAAGCTTACTTTGGCTTCGACAATAATAGACAGGTTGATGTTTATTTGCGGTTTTATTGCTGCTTTTTGCGCTTATTATGTCTCGATAAATATAGCAGCTTCTTTCAGTAAAAGTATGAGCGAAGCTTTGGTTATAAGTACATCTGAAGAGTATTCTTTTTTGAATGATTTAATTGCTGAGTTAAATTCATTTTTGGGAAATGCGGCGCAGATTGCCGGACGGTGGTTAGCTATAGCTTTGTTGCTCTCTGTAACGGTTGCTTTAATTATACATATCATTTATATGCTTCCGATGCTTATTGTGAGCAGAGTGAGCCTTGCCAATGCACGTTCGGCTGATTTTCCTGCTACAGGCGATGCAGAAAGGTTCAGATGTGATTCTATTCTTAAGATAACGATGCATGTACTTAAGCTGATATTTATAACGGTTTTGGCAATAGCTTTTAAAATTCCTGTACTGCTTGTTTTGGCCGTACCATATGTAACTGTAATTGTGCTTAGTATTGTTGTTTTGGCGGTAAAGAGTGATGGCTTAAAGTTTGAACAGGTTGAAGTAGAGCCGATTCCTGAGATACCACAATCAGAATATTTTGATTTTGACTATGAAGCATAGTAGTGATATTATATCTTTACTTGTTGGAGGAGGATTTATTCTATGGAATTTTTTTTGATTGTAGTGTTACAATTGGCTAATCTCGCTTATTTGTTGCCGTTCTTTTATAAATATCTTAACGATATGTTGAAGTTAAATTGGTCTTTTATGACTGAATGGTGCAGAGTGGTGGAAGGATTTAAAGGACAATCTGTGTCTTATATTGTATTTGTAGTAGGCTTCTTTCTTTATTTCACTATGTTGAAGAAAGCAGAGGCTTCATTGGTACAGTGGGCAATTTTCATTTTATTCTTTGCAGCATGCTGTAAGTGTTTGGGCCCATTGGAATTTATCAACGACAAAATAATGGGAACATTCGAGAATACACACATTTGATGTTTTTATAGAAGCCTTTATGAATGTCTCAAGAGTAAAATCTTGGGACATTTTTTGTTCCTAGCAAAAACTTGTGGAATAAACAGTTGAAGAACTGAAAACCCTGTTATCAGACACTGTTGGATAGAAGTGGATGACAATTCCGTAAGGTGTGTCCATAGAATTTGAAGAAAAAACGC
>JAKSRF010000153.1 GCA_024403755.1 Clostridia bacterium | reverse complement strand
TCCTAACCGGATGTTAGGGGGCTTATCCCTACAACTTATATATTAGGAGGAGAAGTAACCCAATGAGAAAGTTTTTTGCAAAGTCTTTTGCGCTGGTTATGACAGCCGCAATGCTTATTTCGCAGCCGGAGATAGTACAGGCTGCGGAAACATTCGACAATAATCAGGTCGATGAAACTGTGATTTCCGAAGAAACTGAAATTTCTGAGGAAGAAACCAATGAGGAGATTTCCGAGGAAATTTCCGAAAGTGCAATCGAAACTGAAGAAGAAATTTCAGAATCGGAAGAAGCTACAGAAGAGTTATCTGAGGAAGAATCTGAAGAAGAGACAACAGAGGAGATTTCCGAAGAAGAGACAACAGAGGAGATTTCTGAAGAAGAACTCATTGATGAAACATCGGAAGAAATTACAGAAGAAGAAATTATTGAGACCGAGGAAGATGAAGTTGTTTCCGAGGAAGAAGTTGTCGGAGCTAAGTATGAGGTTTACGTAGGTATTTCCGAAACTAAAGAGGCTAAGGCATTGAGCGACAAATCAGCTGCAATGATTATGTCATTAAACGGCTTCGAGACCAAAAGTCTTTCAAAGAGTATGATTGAAGATAAAGTTCTTTTAAATGCAGAAGCTCTTACTGCTCTTTCAGGAGCAACTGCGGATAAGGACTATACCGAAAACGAAGTGGTATTTTTTGCTGACAGTGAAAAAGAAGCTGAGGACATTGCTGAATGTTATAACGGTACTCTTTTAACCTTTGCGGAAGGAATTGCCACAATGGAAATCCCCTGTACCGTTAAAGAGGCTGTTAAAGTTTCAGCTAATACAAATATCAGTATTCCCGCTGTATTCCCTCAGTATAAATATCATATTTGCGGTAATACGGTAACAGATCCTTACTATCCCGAACAGACATACCATGAGGAGATTGGTGTGCCCGAAGCATGGGCTACAACCCAGGGTTCGGGAGTTAAGGTATGTATCGTTGATACAGGTATAGATACAACGCACGAAGATCTTAAAGTCAAAGCCTGCAAATCGGTAATTTACGATGAAAATGGAGAACTTATTGAGAGCGGTCAGGATGATAATGGTCACGGAACTCACTGCGCCGGTATTGTTGCCGCACAGATGAACGGTGTCGGCGTTGTCGGTGTTGCACCAAAAGTAGAGCTTTACGGCGTAAAAGTTATGGACAAATTCGGGTCAGGTTATGACGCTGATATAGCCAGAGGTGTAAATGTTGCCGCAGATGAATACGATGTTGATATTATCAGCATGAGCCTTGGCGGTATAATTTGCGATTCATTTTTACAGAAGACTATCAATGATGCAGCAGCTAAAGGAATTATTGTAATTGCAGCAGCCGGAAATGAGAGTACATGTCAGAAATCATATCCCGGTGCGTGTGATAATGTACTTTGTGTAGGTGCTACCGGCTATTTTCATGATGACGAAAACGGTGACACATATTGTGATTATCAATGGTGTGCTGATTATTCAAATACCGGTGACTGGGTAGATGTTTTTGCACCCGGAACAGGTATTCTTTCAACAATTACAACTACAATCGGAAAATATTATGATGATTTTGATGAAGAATATTATCCTGTTGAACAGTATACATATTGGGAAGACGACCCGGGATATTGTAAACTTAGCGGCACGTCAATGGCTACACCTGTTGTAGCAGGTGTAACAGCCCTTGTACTTGAATCAACAGATATAGAAGATACCGGTGACCTTTCATATGTAAATGCAGTCAGTGATTTGATAATTAACAATTATCAAAATACTGTTTGGAATTATGATTGGGAGACAAGCAACGATGCGCCTATAGTTGATGCGGCCTTGGCAGTTCGTTTCGGCGAATGCACGAATTCTCTTATTGTGGCTAAACCTACCATCAGATTTTTTGAACAGGAGCCGGATGAAAAGAATAAAGTACTTACCAGAGTATATAAAGAGAAATATAACAGCGAATTTGATTATCATTATGGGGAATTTGTCACTAATTATTTTACCTTTGATACGGAGACGGAAGGTGCTCAAATCGTATATACTCTTGACGGAAGTAAACCGGTTCACGGAGTAAGTGATACGGACTATTATTATAATGACATTGTAAATCCCTCACATTGGTTTGAAGATACGGAATGGGGAGAGATAGAAGGTAGGGATTTAAAGGGAAAGGTTAAAATTCGTGCTATTGCTTATCTCGGAGGCAAGGTTTCGGAAGAATTTTCTGCCACATATAACTTTATTGTACCGGTTGAAGGAATAAGCATGAACGCTTCTGAAATCACATTTAAAAGTGGTCAGAGTCAGCAGCTTCAATATGGAGTTTATCCGGATAATGCAACTAATAAGAATGTGACTTTCACGTTAGAGTCGCCGAATAAGTATGTTTCCGTATCCAAGACCGGTAAGGTTACAGTCAAGAAAAATGCCCCGGAAACAACAGAAGCGGAATGGATTCAGGCAACTGCCAACGATGGATATGGCGGAGGAAGGTCTATTAGTTTTAAAATAAAGAATAGCTTTGAAGGTAATCTGGAACTGAACTATGACGAGATTACTCTTACAAAGGATTATTATGATTTATATTCGCTGAACAACCGTTATGAAATAAGGAAGTATTATGAAAAACTTGTGGCAGACGGTAAAATGTCACAGGATGAATATAAGAAACTTCAGGATGAAGATTTAACTTTTTGCACTGTAATGCCTACGATTAATGGCGAAGAGTTCAATAATGTAAAATTTACTTCATCAAACAAGAAAGTGATTAATGTAGACAGGTGGGGTTATATTGAAACCGTAGGTGCGGGAACCGCAGTTATTACGGTTGATGCACTTGACGGTTCAAAACGTTCAGCCAAGATGACGGTTCATGTAATTGATCCGATTGCTTTTGAACTTTATACATCAAATGATTTTTACGCATATTCAGTTTATGATGCTCCGGAGTATGACGATCCAGATGTTCCGCTTCCGGATGATTTTGATATGAATAGTTTTGATTATGAGTTCACTCCTGAGCGTTTTCATTCTGTAACATATGACAGATATGGCTGGGAACGCGCTTCGGTATCAATCGGTTCCGGTTGTTCAATTAAACTTGATGCTAAACATGAGTATTGGGATTATAAAAAGGAACAAGATGTTTTTGCTAAGATATCTCCCAAGAAATTCACTTGGACTGTAAGTGATAAGAGAATCAAGCTTAAGAACGGTAAACTGACTGTTCCTAAATCAGTCAAACCCGGAACAACATTTACTGTTACAGCTAATGAAGAATTATCTAAACCCAATGTAAGTGCTAGTGTAATTGATACAAATCAAGATACTATAGCATTAACAGGATCTAATCATACATTAGTAAGATATA
>JAKSRF010000152.1 GCA_024403755.1 Clostridia bacterium | reverse complement strand
CCCTTCGGGACCCATTTTCTTTTGCAAAATTAAAGGGCTATCTCAATTTAGTTTTAAGACAGCCTTTATTGCTTTATAATATCAACAGTCTCACGACAATTATTTTCATTCATTAATAAGAAGCGTCAGTGTATCCTTATACTCTTTCAAAGCATCAAAACCGGATGAATCTATTCGGTAAACACCCCGTGAGCTTCGCGAAAACCAACCATAATAATTCGAATAGAGAATTGATGTGGATTTTTTTATTCCGGAAAGTGCTCGAATATCTTTAGCTTCAGCCTCATCTCCAAGCTTGTGAAGTGCATTCAAAACCAACAAAGCCTCCTCACGGTAGCTCGTAATCAACTTGGTTCTATGAACACCACCCGTATTGGAACGAGTCTTACGCTTTTGAAACTCTGCAGATAAAGCCTTGCGCTTATTCCCGTTGCGCACCTGAAAGGATGACAATTCACTTACAATCGGTTCGATTGCAATTTCAACTGTTCCGCTTCTTGCAGATACCAATATCAGACCTATTCCCAATCTCTTAAGTATATACAGTTTGTCTCTCATTGAAGATGAATAGAGATTCCTCGGTTTTACTATACCGATATATACATAATCTGTTATTTTTTGCCTTAGTGCAGCCTGTTGAACCGCCTTAAAATCAAGGGTGTTCTTTAATTCGATTGCAACGCATTCATCGCCCTTTTCCATATAGAGATCGATGTCATTTACCTCACCGTCACAAATGTAACCGTAGTTCTCAAAGTATTCTTTTATCGGTTGAAATAAATCCTTTTCCATATCAACGCATCTTCAAATCAACAGAAGAATTCTTTACAATAAAAAAACAACTACAGTAGCTGTTGCCACAAGCATCTGACACACTACATTACATATCTCAATAACCCAATGCACTCGAGCATCCTTAAGATTAGCCTTTATTCCGATGCAACACAATGACACAAAAAGCAGTATCGCCATAACATATAATACTACCGGTAAAATCATTCCCCCTCGCAAAGAATAAGTTATCATACTCAAATATATCATCATATACCCGAAGGCTCCGGTTAATACCGCTACAGTATTAAACTTTCTTTTCTTACAATAAACCACAAAGAGCAAGCCGACAATAACTATAGCTATCAGCGCTAACATCAACACAGACGGTCTGATTACTGCATCAAAAAGCATAAGTCCCGAGAGAAAAATACCAGAATTAACATAAAAAACAAGATTAACAGGCATGGAAAACTTCATCTTACCCAAGCCTACCATAAGCTTAACTGTAGGAATTGTTAATCCGAAGATTAAAGATATTACAGCGCCAAAAAGATACGCAAAAAACACATATATCGGCATAACCGAATACATATTTACAGCTATGGTAATACTCGTTACTGAATAGAATATCGGGTTAATATAATCAAATAATCCGAGTGCTGTCGAGAAATTCTCTGATATTCCTTTACTGCTCATCTTCTCTCCTGCTAACCAATTATTCATAAAAACAAAATCAGACTGTTATGGCTTAATCGAGCGAGACTTAATAACAAGTCAATCACAATGTTGCAGCCATGATTGCCTTTATTGTATGCATTCTGTTCTCTGCTTCTTCAAATACAAGAGACTGTTCAGATTCAAACACCTCATCGGTAACTTCCATCTCAGATATACCAAAACGCTTCTGAATATCTTTTCCTATCTTTGTATCGAGATCGTGGAAAGCAGGCAGACAGTGTAAAAATACGGCATTCTTACCGGCATTATCCATTGCAGCCTTATTTACCTGATAAGGAAGCAAATCATGAATACGTTCCTTCCAAATCTCATCAGGTTCACCCATAGAAACCCAAACATCTGTATATATAACATCAGCATCTTTAGTACCTGCCTTGACATCTTCTGTCAAGGTAATACTTCCGCCTGTTGTTGCAGCAATTGCTTTACACTCCTCTACAAGTGAAGCTTCAGGGAAATATTTCTCGGAAGTACACGCAGTAAAATGCATTCCCATCTTAGCACAGGTAACCATAAGTGAATTACCCATATTGTAACGGGCATCGCCCATATATGTAAGCTTTATGCCTTTATAATAACCGAAATGTTCCTTTATCGTAAGCAAGTCAGCAAGCATCTGCGTCGGATGAAACTCATTTGTAAGTCCGTTCCACACAGGAACTTTGGAATACTCAGCAAGCTCCTCTACTATTGACTGTCCGTAGCCGCGGTACTCAATACCATCAAACATACCTGCCAAAACACGTGCAGTATCAGCTATACTTTCTTTCTTTCCAATCTGTGAACCGGAAGGATCAAGATAAGTTGTACCCATTCCCAAATCATGGGCAGCAACTTCAAAGGAACAGCGAGTTCGTGTACTGGTCTTCTCAAAAATAAGCGCAACATTCTTTCCGCGCAAGGTATCTACAGGTATCCCCTTCTTCTTCTTGTCTTTAAGGTCTGCAGCTAAATCTACCAGATATTCGATTTCTTCCGATGTAAAATCAAGAAGCTTTAAAAAATCGCGTCCTTTTAAATTCATTTACCCATCTCCTTCTGCACTGTTAGAATAATATGTTAAAAAAGTATTTTACACTTTGAGATGCATCATTGTCAAACAAATTGCGGACAGGACTGTCTTTATCAACTCAATTATTTATCTCAGGGAACGGAACAAAGCTTTCCGGATAATCCGGTCGCTCGCAAATCATCTTCTCCATCCAAACGATATCGTACCATTTATTAAATTTATAACCGCACAATTTGTGCTCACCTACTTTTGTAAATCCCATATATTCATGGAAACGCAAACTGTCCGCGGTAAGATTATCATCTTCTCTGTCGCAGCTTGAAATACAAGCGCACAACATAAAAACATTTTGTTTTATGATTACTCTTTCTATTTCCTCATACAGTGCCTTACCAATGCCTCTGCATCATCTTCCGTAGCCGTTCTGATAGTAATCATATCGTTTCTCTCCGTTTTCACACAGTATTCATCCTGTATTCCAATATATCACATTTATCAGGCTGTTCACAAAAGAAAAATAACGTGCTATATTCTTTACTGATATTTGTCGGTCGCCTGACACTAAGCTTTTCGAAAAGGGAAAAACCGATAAAAAATTTACTGTGTGTTTTTTCCGAAAGGATAATATTATGAGTAGAAATAAATCCAAATCACTGGCCTATGCTGCAATTCTTCTTGCAATATGTATAGTCAGCCAATTTCTTAAAAATACGTCAGTTTACATTACGGGCCCGATTATCAATGCTTGTTTGTTGCTCTGCGTGTTAACAGCCGGAATTAAGTACGCCGTTGCTCTTTCTGTTATTACACCGATTACTTCATTTATAATCACCGGAAGTCCTATTATGGCGGCAATCCCAATGATAATTCCATGTGTAATCGTAGGCAACATAATCTATGTTATCTGTTTTTTTC
>JAKSRF010000151.1 GCA_024403755.1 Clostridia bacterium | reverse complement strand
AATTACTTTGATTATACGGTTGATGATACCGATGATGTTTTCAGTGTTCAGTATTCGGTCGGCGATGCTCCTTGGAATGAAGAAAACAAACTCCTTGTTATGACGATGCAGGCTAACAGCGATATGAATATTCCTAACGAAGGAAATAACTTCGTATTTTTGATAGATTCTTCCGGATCTATGTCATGGGATAACAAAATTGACTTGGTAAAAGAAAGCTTTAAACTTTTGGCAGGTTCGTTAGGACCTAAGGACAGAGTGTCTATAGTAACATATTCAGGTTCAAGCGAGATGTTGCTGAACGGTTCAAATAACTATAATGAGATTTGCAGTGTTCTTGATTCAATTACAATTAATGGCGGAACAAACGGTTCAGGCGGAATTGAGGCAGCATATGAATGTGCTATGGAGAACTTTATAGAGAACGGTAACAACCGAGTTATTATTGCTTCAGACGGTGATATGAATCTTGGTATTACAAGCCAGGCAGGTCTTGTGGATTTAATAACTGAGAAAAAGGAATCAGGAGTATTCCTGACAGTTCTCGGATACGGTTACGGCAATTACAGTGATGCCAATATGGAATCTATAGCAGATGCAGGAAACGGCAATTATTTCTATATTGATTCTATAGCTGAAGCAGAGCGAGTTCTTTGCGCTAAGTTAATGCAGACAACCGTAACGGTAGCTAAGGATGTTAAGTTCCAGGTTGAGTTTAATCCGGCAGAGGTTGCTTCCTACAGACTTATAGGTTATGAGAACAGAGCAATGTCAGCAAGTGATTTCAGCGATGATACCAAGGACGGCGGTGAGATCGGTGCAGGCGCACAAGTAACCGTATGTTATGAGATTGTACCTTCATCTGCCGAGAGCAGCAGTAATCTTAAATATCAGGATGTCGTTTTGTCTGATGATGCAAGCTCCGGTGAGCTTTGCACAGTATCCGTAAGATATAAGGCACCGGATTCTGATGAGAGTGAACTTATTGAGTATCCGCTTGAGGACAACGGAATCAGCAATAAAACGGATTTCGATTTCATATGTGCAGTAATCGAGGCTTCAATGGTAATCCGAGACAGCGATTACAAGGGAAGTGCCACCTTTGATTCAGCTTATGAGCTTGCAAAAGCCGGCAGCGACAATGACCGCTACAGAGAAGAATTCTGCGATTTGATTAATAAGCTCAATTAACCGCTTTGTATCGACCGGCATAATTGAGTCACCTTGAGGCAAATATGGGAGATGTTCGTTTTATCGGGCATCTCCTTTTCGAAAATAAGAATCTTCAGCCCACCGGATATTTGCTATAATTTATACAGGTTTATCGGAGGAAAAGCGGCAATGGCAGGGAATTACGGATATTTAATTCATATGGAGGACGGCGAGAACACCGAGGCACTTATAACGAACGCTCTCAGCGCCGACTTCATCACGAGTTGGGCCTACATCCTGCACACGAGCGAGTATCGCGTTTGGAGTCGCCACGGTTACAGCTCTTCTTCAAACAGCGCGAATCCTGACTTTCAAATTCCCCAATATATGACCGCTGAAATATGGCACATAGTCTGTATTACCGATAAGAAATATCCGATTCAGGAAATAGCCTCGCACTTCAATATCCCGGCCGGTCGAATTCATGAATTATCGGACCGCTTATACATATCGGAGGCTCTCCAATTTCTTCTCAACGAAAATATAAATACGCAATTTAATCAAAGTCGTACCTACAGTACCGACGAAGTTAAGTCAAATTTTGATTTCTCCAAATATGTAGAAGATACCAAACAGGTCGCGAAATGGTTCCAATGGAGACATAAAGTCGATTTGGCAATGGTATTCGTCCTTATCGCATATATGGTAATAAACGCCGTAATCGTAAATCTTATATCAAGTCACAGTCGGCAATATCCGTGGGTATTCCCTGGAATTGCAGGCGGTATAGGTATTTTGCTATCACTTCTTAATTTGCGAGTGATTCGTTCGGCAAAGAAGAAAAATTCTTACGCCGCAGGTGTTCCGTTTGTCGGAGGATTTACTATTCTGATTGCCGGCTTGGCCTCGCCGTGCAAATGGCTGGCACTGTTGTGTCTGTGCGACTGCACGATTTGGGAATTCGTGTCCGCATTGCGGTGTAAGTTGCGCGGCCGCAAGAATGAACGCGCCTGCGGCTCGCGCCAAGGCGAATTCTGATGTGTGGCTAGCGGTGCGTGTTGGTAATGCTGTCTGATGCAAAATTATGTTTTCGCAAGGCTGGAAATATATGATGATGCAGATTGTCGGATTTGTCGCATTTTGTCGGATTTTAGTAGTATTTTTTTGATTAGAACAAGTTATATCATAAAAGAAAAAGTATTTGGAGGTAATTATGGATTACAGACAATTTTTTTCTTTACAGTATATTTCGCTGATAATTAACGAGTGCAGAATGCTTCTCAGTACGGCTCCTAAAATTAAACCGGTAAAACATACTATTGATGGAGAGTCATTCTTTGCGGTCAGAGAGTTTGATCGTACGTCAGGTAAGAGAATTTGTGAATTAAGATGCACTACCCCTAAAGGAAAAGAACTTTATGATAAGTACCTATACTATCATTCGGTTGAGAACAAACTCAAAGAATATACCGATTTGTGGTACAAGAAAACCAATCAGCCTATTCCTACTATTCTTTCGGAGAAAATAATGCAGTATAAGACATATGATTATTCAAATCTTAATACCGCGTTCTATCAACAATTGGAATGCCAGACCGGAAGACTGAAATATAACAGAACAAGAAACGCAATTTGTGATGATGTTGCAATGGCCTCCAAAATAGAAGTAATCGTAGCTAAAATCATTGAACAATTAGATCTGAATTATAAATATGAAGCTAAAATCTATATAAATAATTATGAGAAACTGTCTGATTTTTTCATCTGCATCCCATTAGTAAATCGCTGCTTTCCCGTTGAAGTTCTGGGCTTTTTTGATGATATTAATTATTTGCACAAATTTGAGAGGGATATAGGAAATTATATTCAGAGTGGTTATATGTTTGGGAAGAACTTGCTATTGCTGGGCGAGAACAGCAAGCACAAAGTTGATACTGAAAATATAGCAAGAGAAATCTGTGATTTTATAAACAGACTTGTTGCTGCGACGATAAAAGCTTGCGATAATGGTTTTACGCAACTAGAAAATATAAATAAATTTCCGTAAGGCTGAGTGTCGCGCGAAATGATTAAGTATGTCGATATTACTACGAAGACAGCATGTATAATAAATGTTTTGTTTCTGATTATGACAGCCGGACGAAAATCGGGTTGAAGTTATATTGCAATTTCTCCCAATCAAACGATTTTTGTCGCCGGCAGTGAGTCTCTAGGTGTGTTTTGGCGACGCCACGTTAAAACTTCTCCAAATTGAGGCATTTTCTTCTCCAATGGAGAAATTTTAGGGGCATTTTGGAGAAGTTTTGCTGCATCATGCTTCAACTCGGCCGCCGCGTCTCCAAA
>JAKSRF010000150.1 GCA_024403755.1 Clostridia bacterium | reverse complement strand
GTGCAGTAATCGAGGCTTCAATGGTAATCCGAGACAGCGATTACAAGGGAAGTGCGACCTTTGATACAGCATATGAGCTGGCAAAAGCAGGAAGCAATAATAATCGCTTCAGAGAAGAATTCTGCGATATGTTGATTGAGCTTTCTAGAATCGATCACTGATAGTTTTGCAAGGGAGATGTTCGTTTTATCGGGCATCTCCTTTTCGAAAAGAAAAAACTTCAGCACACCGAAAATTATACAAATAATTAACATTTACAGGCTGTTTCGGAGTCTCTTCTGAGTAACAAATGAGTATAATTACTATATGATGAAAATTCAACTAAAAGGAGAAAGCTTATGAAGAGAATGAAACAGAGATTGTTGAGTTTGGCTTTGACTTTGGCTATAGGTGGTAATCTTAGTGTCCCAATTTTTGCCGGAGGTTCCATTCCTGTTCTTCCCGAAAATCCGTCAGCAGAGTGGTTTGTTTTCTCAGCACCGGAATATACGGTTTATGACGGAACACCAAAGGAAGCCGGCGTTGTTGTTCAAGACAGTATTACCGGTTTTGATATGAATGATGTTACTGTTAAGTACATCTACAATGACGACATAATACTTGAGGAACCGCCTGTAAATGCCGGAACATATAAGGTTTGCATTGATGTAGCCGAGAATCTCAATTATTATGCTGCTGAAAATATTACAGATGACTCTTGGTCTTTTACAATCGAAAAGGCGAATCTGACAGCTGATATGTTCCTGATGGGGATTCCGTATGAACCGATTTATGACGGTTATTCTCATCCGGCGCAAGCAAGGATTAAAGATAGTGACGGTATTATTACCGGCGTGGGTACAATTTCTCTTAAGTATTATGAAGAGTACAGTGATATCGGTACTACAGAGCCGCCTACGGACCCGGGTACCTATTGTGTCAAAGTTGATGTTGGCAGCGGAAACAATTATGTCAGCACAGAAGATCTCACTTCTTCGAACTGGCAGTTTAAGATAAGGAAAGCTACACCTACCGCTGACCTGTTTTCTTTTATTCCTCCTGAGAATTTGGAATATGACGGAGAAGGTAAAGCAGCAACGGTTATAGCAGATAATTCACTCGAAGGTATGGGTGATTTTAATGTTTATTATGCTTCGGCAGGTGAAGAGGTATATAGCAAGGATCCACCGGTAAATCCCGGAACCTACAAGGTAGCAATAATTGTCAATGAAGGTAAATGTTATAGTTCTTCCATGGATTTTATTTCCGACAATTGGTCTTTTACAATTACGAAGGCGAGTGAGGATATTACATCTGTTGACTTAACCTATACTATGGCAAAGGTAGGGAAGAACTGCATCAGTGATATTACAGACATAACAAGTAATCCTGATGATTCCTGCTATGTTGAGAGTAGTAGCTGGTATGAAGGTGAAGGCGTATCCAAAGCAGCTACTGATACATTTGACTCTCAAAATGATTACTACATGATGATTGTTTTGCTTCCTCAAGACGGATATGAATTTAAAGCCGATAACTCAGGAAAATTTACCGGTTCTGTTATTCTTAACGGAAATCCGGTGGATGATGTGTATATGACAGAGGAAGGCGCATTGCGTATTATTACACCAAAATCTAAGGCTCTGCAGTATTTTAACGTAGACTTCGATATGCAAGGACATGGTATTTCTGTTGCACCGTACACTAATGTGGCCTCGGGTACAACCATCTCGGCACCTGAGGAGCCGACTGAGAACGGTTATGTGTTTAACGGTTGGTATTTGGAGGCTGCGTGTGAGAATGCTTTTGACTTTGCTGCACCGATTACCGATGATACAACATTATATGCCGGATGGAGTAAGAAAATAACTCTTCCTGAAGCAAATCCTGCTGTTTTCACATATAACACCGAAGAACAGGTTTACTTCCCGGCAAGCTTTGAAGAAACTTACAAGGATATGGTAACTGTCTCCGGTAACAAGCAAACAAATGCGGGTTCCTATCAGGTTACACTTACTGCCAATGACGGTTATGTTTTCTGCACTTCTGACGGCAAATTAATAGATTCATATTTATATGATTGGGTTATTAATCCGGCAGTGCCTGAGATTATCAATGCTCCGACAGCAACCGATATAGTAATAGGACAGACAATTAACGAAAGTACTTTGGCAGATGGTAAGGCTGTCATCGACGAGACTGATATAGAGATTACCGGTACATTCAGTTGGAAGGAAGCTTCTGTTATACCGACACTCTCTGACAGTGAGACAACTGAATATGATGTTATCTTTACTCCGGATGATGTCGGTAATTATACGACAGCCGAATGCAAAATAAGATTAAAGGTATGCGCAGTTTATACTGTTGAATTCGATTTGCAGGGACTTGGTACTGATATTGAGCCTCTCACAGAGGTAATCGAGGGAACCGCGATTACTGCGCCGAAGACTCCGACATGTGAGGGTTATATTTTCGAGGGCTGGTACAAAGATGCCGATTGTACAAGTCTTTGGGATTTTACTGCGGACACTGTTACAAAGGACACTACTCTTTATGCAAAGTGGACTGCAGAGCCGACTCCTAGCGCAGAACCGACACCTAGCACAGAGCCGACGCCTAGCACAGAGCCGACGCCTAGTGCAGAACCGACGCCTAGTGCAGAACCGACTCCTACGGTGAATCCTACACCTAGTACAGAGCCGACTCCTACGGTGAATCCTACACCTAGTACAGAGCCGACTCCTACGAATGCTCCGCAAGAAGAGGTTGGTTTATTTGTAGATCGTTGCTATGAAAGCGTACTCGGTCGTGAAGCTGATGAGGAAGGCTGCGATTATTGGAAATCAAATTTGATAGACGGTCAGGCATGCGGTGCGCAGATAGTATATGGATTTATTTTTAGTGATGAGTACATAAGTAAGAATACTACTGACGAGCAATTTGTTAATGACCTGTACACGATGTGTTTCGGTCGTGAAGCAGACGAGGCAGGCTTTAATTTCTGGATTGAATCTCTTAAGAACGGAGCTTCAAGGGAAGATGTCTTTGCCGGCTTTGCTAACTCGCAGGAATTTTTTAATCTCTGTTCGGATTACGGAATAGTAAGCGGAACTTATCTGGTTGGCGTTCCTAATGATATACAAGGCGGCGTTAACTGCTTTGTGGCACGTATGTATAAAGTATGTCTTAATCGTTTGCCGGATATGTACGGTCAGGCAGGTTGGGTACAGAAACTTATGAACGGTGAAGTAACCGGTTCAACATGTGCATATGGATTCGTATTCAGCCCTGAGTTCACAAATTTGAATCTCGATAACACAGATTATGTAAAGTATATGTACAGAGCTTTCTTCGGTCGTGAAGCTGAAGAAGCCGGATTGAACTATTGGGTTGAGCAACTCAACAACGAAACTGCAACCAGAGAGGAAATCTTCTATGGCTTTGCAGGTTCACCTGAATTTATAAATTTGTGCGCTTCTTATGGAATAAATGCTTAAAAAGCGCTCAAGATCCTTGATT
>JAKSRF010000015.1 GCA_024403755.1 Clostridia bacterium | reverse complement strand
AAAATGCCTCGATTTGGAGAAGTTTCTGTAAAAGTTCTCCAAAATGGCCCTAAAATCTCTCCAACGGAGAAGAAAATGCCTTATTTTGGAGAAATCGTAATCAAACAATGTATGATTCACCGGATTATCCGCCCTGAACCATCAAGCGTGCAGCTGCACACGACGGTTTTGAGACAGCCGCATAAAATATCACTTCTTTTGGGTATGGAGATACTTCTCGGCCAGTTCGCTTCCCGGTGTTCCGAGCCAGTCATTATACAATCTTTGAACATCCTTATTCTCATGGGAAAAACGCACTTCGCTTGAAGCGTCAATTTCACGTAAAACCTGTCCTCTTTCCATTCCGCGTTCAACATCATCACAGTGGATAATCTGTCCGCCGCCGCCGGCACAACCTCCCGGGCAAGCCATAATCTCAACAAAGTCATATGAGACCTTACCTGACTTAATTGCTTCTATAAGCTTTCTTGTATTACCAAGACCGCTTGTAACGGCAACACGAAGCGGAGTTCCGTCCAAATCAAAGGTTGCTTCGCGCCAGCTGGCGCTACCGTTGTCGATATATGCTACACCGGCATCATTAAAATCACATGCACGAACTTCTGAGAACGCATCAGCATCCGGCTTTCTGCCCGTAACAAGATAATAACCCGAACGCAGAGCTGCCTCCAATACGCCTCCGGTAGTACCGAATATAACCCCCGCACCGGTATAGTCGTTAAACAAAGAATCGAACGGAATCTCTTCAACATCAGTTAAATTTATTCGTTCTGCCTTAAACATTCTCATTAATTCTCTTGTTGTCAATACTACATCAACATCAGGAGTATTATTGTCATTAACCATCTCAGGAAGTGCTGCCTCTGCCTTCTTCGCAACACAAGGCATAACAGATACGCTGACAATCTTCGCAGGATCTATATTATTCTGTTCAGCAAAATAGGATTTAATCAGTGCACCGAACATCTGCTGTGGGCTCTTGGCTGAAGAAAGCTGCGGCACCAATTCCGGATACTGACTCTTAATAAAACGTATCCAACCCGGACAACAACTGGTAAACATCGGATATTTATCCAATTCGCCGGCTTTTAATCGTCTGATAAGTTCGCTTCCTTCTTCCATAATTGTGAGATCCGCAGTAAAACTGGTATCAAATACATAATCAAATCCCATAAGCTTAAGGGCACCTGCGAGACGTTCAACAGTTGCCTCCTTCGGGTCTATTCCAAGTAATTCGGCATATCCGCTTCTTACTGCAGGTGCAATCTGAGCTACTGTAATAACATCAGGATTCTCTATTGCATCCAAAACTTTTTTTGTATCATCTCTCTCACTCAAAGCACCTACCGGGCAATGAGTAATGCACTGACCGCACAAGGAACAGTCTGTATTTATCAACTTGACATTTCCTGCAACACCGACGCGAGTTCTGCTTCCTGTATTAAGTATATTCCATATATGAAGATTCTGTACCTTATCACAAACTGAAACACATCTCATACACTGGATACACTTATACTCATCACGAATAAGCGGAAAATCAAAATCTGTTAATTCGCTTTTACTGTCGATTTCTTTCTTAAAGTATGACTTACTCGAGAGATTGTACTCGTTGGCAAGATTCTGGAGTCGACAATTACCTCCGCGACTGCAAGTTGTACATTCTCCCTGATGCTGACTCATTATCAATTCAAGATTCATTCTGGTCGCATTCTTAACTCGCTGACTGTTAGTTGTTATCTCCATTCCTTCCTTAACTTTAAACTCGCAGGAAGGAATAAGATTCTCTTCGCCTTTAACCTCTACACAACATAATCTGCAGGCTCCGACTTCATTTAACTCTTTCAGATAGCACAAATGCGGTATGTTGATTTTTGCGATTTTGGCAGCCTCAAGAATCGTAATTCCGGAAGGCACCGTTATATTTTTTCCGTTTATCACAATATTTACCATTGCTCGATTCTGCCTCCTCTGAATTTACCTAAACCATTATAGTCACAACGAAGACATCTTGAACATTCCTGTTTTGCCTCCTGCTCTGACATTCCTTCAGTAACAAGACTAAAATTACCTTTAATATCTTCAATACAACTTCCGGTAAGATCAACTCTTCCGCACGGCGGAGTACATGAATGCTCCGGGTCCGGAATATCAATATCGACGGAAATATTATGTTCAAAGCCCAAGAATTCATCAATATTTGCTGCTGCAACCTTTCCTGCAGCCACAGCACGAATAACCGTGACCGGACCGGATTCCGCATCACCGCCTGCAAATACATTACCGCTGCCTTCTACGAAGCTTGAAAGCTTAGCCTCCAATGTACCTCTCTTGGTTTTGATTCCGCTTTCCTCAAAATGCTTTATATCTACCGCCTGACCGATAGCAACAATCAAATAATCGCACGGAATTCTGACAAGCGGTTTATCTGCATTCTTAACAGAAGTACGACCATCCTTACCGATTGCACTTACCATCTGAGGTTGTGCCCAAAGAGCCGTTACCTCACCGTTATCATTTGCCTCTATGTGATCGGGAGCATGTAATATAATTATCTTTGCCCCCTCAGCCTGAGCATCCTGAATCTCTTCCGGAAGTGCAGTCATATCCTTTATTCTGCGTCGATAAACACAGGTAACACGGTCGGCACCGAGCCTTAACGCTGTTCTTGTAGCATCCATGGCAACATTTCCGCCGCCTATTACTACAACACTTTTTCCTTCAAGTGATTCGGCATTGCCTTCTCCTGCACTGCGAAGCATTTTTACGGCACTTACAACATTTTTGCTTTCTTCACCGTCTATTCCCAGCTTCTTGTCATTATGTGCACCGATTGCCAAATATACTGCATCATACTTTGTCTTTATCTCATCTAAAGTAATATCTTTACCTATGCTGATATTACACTCAGCCGTTACACCGCTGTCGAGAATATACTGAATGTCCTTATCCAGAACATTCTGAGGAAGTCTGTAATCCGGAATTCCGTAACGAAGCATTCCTCCGAGCTTAGGTCTTTGTTCATAAACATGCGGTTCATGTCCCATTAAGGCAAGATAATAAGCCGTAGTAAGTCCTGCAGGGCCTCCGCCGACAATTGCTATTTTCTTTCCTGTTGCAGGCGCCTTTGTCGGAACGGCAATATCACCGGCATTATCAACTGCATAACGCTTCAAACCGCAAATATTAACTGCATCATCTATCATTTTGCGGCGGCAGTAAGTCTCACACGAATGCTCACAAACATAACCGCACACGGAAGGAAACGGATTGTCCTTACGAATAAGTCGTACTGCATCTTCATATCTTCCTTCAGCGATTAAAGCAATATAACCCGGAACATCAACATGAGCAGGACATATATCGGTACACGGAATTGCTCTCTCAATTCCGAATTTACAACACCCGTTATGAATATGACTCAAATAATCATCTTTGAAAACATCAACACTTTTAAGTACTGTCTGTGCAGCTTCCGCACCTATAACACAATCGGCAGAATCATATATGGACTTTGCCGTTCTCTGTATCACCTCAATAATGTTCTCGTCTGCTTTTCCATCCAGAACCGAATCCATCATATTAATCAATTGGCCTAAACCGATACGGCAAGGGTTACATTTACCGCAACTCTGACCGTGACTGAAACGAACTGCGCTGATGACAACATCAATAGGACAGATTCCTCTCGGACTGCCGCTGATTCTTCTCTCAAGCATTGAATAGACATCTTTTAACGCTTTGTTTTCCTTACTTTGGAGTTCAATCTCTATACGACTCATTTCTACCCCTCCCTAAGACGAAAACCTAAATAAATTCAATTTATTCGGTACAATACTGATAATATACAACTTAAGAAAAATATAGTAAATAGAACACAAACCACAAAATAAGTACAGTCATTATCGTCATAATATATATGCGAGACAACAACTGAAGGCTTAAACAGGATGAGTGAAAACGCGGTTTGCAATCTCTCTCAATCAAAACCAATTAACTGTTTTATATGCATCACCGAGATACTTGACAACATCCGTCGGAAGCATAAATCTTTTGCCAAGTCTTTCTGCTGCGACAATACCGGCTGTTGAGTGAAGATATACGGAAGCTAACGCAGCATCGCTGTTTTTGTCGAGTTGAGCACATAAACCTGTAAGAAGGCCCGCCAAAACGTCACCGCTTCCGCCCTTAGCCATACCGGAATTATTTATATCAAGAATATACCTCTCACCATCAGGCAGAGATACTACAGTTTTACAGCTTTTTAAAACCAGAATACAATTATTGTCGGAAGCAAAGCTTCGTGCCTTTTGCTCAAGTTCGTCGCCACTGCACTCGAAGTCCTTAATCAGTCTTCTGAATTCACCGATATGCGGAGTCATAATAACCGGATTTAATAAGTTATCCCGTCTTGAATTCAATTTTCGGGAAAAGAAAGCAAAATCCGAAGCAAAAAAATCCAATGCGCTTGCATCAATTACCAAGGAAGAAGCGTTCTCGATAAAATATTCAAGGATAATTTTATAAAGGGGATTCTTACTGTCGATACCCGGTCCTATAAGAACAGAATCAGCCCAAGCAGTAATCTCCTTAAGTGACTTCATAAAAGAAGTAAGGTCAAACTGGTTATTAACGTCAATGTCGACAGGAAAAGTCATTGCGCACGGCTCACTGCATCTTAGCGGAGACAAAGCGTCCGACGGTGCCATGGCCTTTACCAGTCCCGCGCCGCTGCGAAGTGCCGCCTCAACAGCCATAATAAGTGCACCGGTCATGGTCTCGCTTCCGGCACATATGAGAACATGACCAAAGTTATTCTTATGCCCTTTGTCATCTCTCAAAAGCTTGATACTGCTGATCAGTTTCTGATTTATCTCTGCTTCTTTACACATATCAATTACCGGTAAGCTCGCTGCAGTTTGCCTCGAATTCATCGTGACTTTTACTGTGATCTATTTCCTCAAGTAACGACAAATCAAAAGGAGTTTCCTGATAAACATAGTAATTAAGCCAATTTGTATAGAGCAAGGTAGCCGATGAACGCCATCTCAATACGGGACCTTGTTCAGGATCATCGTTCTTGTAGTAGTTTACAGGCATTTTTATAGGCAGTCCCTTCTCTAAATCACGCCTATATTCCTTATCAAGAGTATCGGCATCGTATTCCGAATGACCCGTAATAAAAATCTGTCTTCCGTGAAGATCGGATACTGCATATACACCGCATTCCTCCGATTCCGACAAGATTCTCAGATTAGGACACGCCGCAATATCCTCTCGTCTTATCTCAGTATGACGTGAATGAGGTACATAGAAAACATCATCAAATCCTCTGAACAGCTTAACCGGCTTAGAATATGTCATGCTGTGCTCGAATATACCGAACACCTTCTCCGGTACATCATACTTAGGGATACCGTAGTGATAATAAAGTCCGGCCTGTGCTCCCCAGCAAATATGGAGGGTTGAATAAACATGTGTCTTCGACCATTCCATTATTCTCGTAAGTTCTTCCCAATACTTAACTTCCTCGAACTTCATCTGCTCAACCGGAGCACCGGTAATAATCATGCCGTCATAGTAGCGATCTTTTATCTCATCGAAAGTCTCATAGTATTTAATAAGGTGCTCTTCATTTACATGAGTAGGTGTATATGAAGCAGTACACATAAGATCAATATCAACCTGTATAGGAGAATTCGAGAGCGAACGCAAAAGCTGTGTCTCCGTAGCAACCTTATTAGGCATAAGATTCAGAATGATTATTCTTATCGGTCTTATATCCTGATTAAGTGCACGTTCTTCCTCCATAACAAAGATTCTCTCTTTTTTAAGAGTTTCCTTGGCCGGCAGATTATTTGGTATTCTAATAGGCATTTCAAAAAACCTTCTTACTTAATTATTTACTGATAAATTCGTTTAATATGGAATCATCCGGAACGAACTTCGGATTTACAACAGGAATCCAATCCAACTTCTCAAGGAGATCATTAGCCTGTTTAAGTGCATCCGAGAGATTGGCAAAAGCCTTGTTGGTATTGGAGTTTGACATGAATACCGAAGGCACAATTCTCTTTGCCGCAAACTGCTCCAAAGCTTCTTTTATATCATGCTTTGCAAGAGGCGCGATAATCAAAGACTCATATGAGAGGAAGGAATTTATATGGTAATCCGCATTTGCAAGATATTCATCATAGTATTTCTCTTCCGACTTCTTTATCAAAGGCCAATAATCAATTGTAGCCAAAGCATGTGCATTTCTGTGTCTGTAATCACGTACTATTCTTCTTAAAAGTCTGATGTCATTGCTGTCGAAAAGCTTGTTATCGGCATATACGTTTCCGTACGGCATGATAAACACTTTCGCGTAGCTGGCACGATTAAGTGAACTGGTAAATCTTGATGACAAGCCATGAAGACCTTCAACAACCAAAATGCCGTCACTTTCAAGCTGTATCGCCTCAGAAGGATCTTTTTCCAGGCTCTTACGTATATTAAAATCAAAATACGGAGTACATACCTTCTCGCCCTTAAGAATGCGGCTTATATCATCGGCAGCTCTGTCAACATCAAGCGCATCTATGGTCTCAAAATCAGGTCTGCCGTCTCTGTCAAATCTCAAGTCTCTGATTACATAATAATCATCAAGAGAAATAAAATGAGCCTGCCTTCCTCTTTGCTTAAGATTATCACTTAAGTGCATGGTAAATGTTGTTTTACCTGAAGACGTTGGACCGGAAATAAAAATAACTCTTTTCTCAGAATCGGATAAAACCTCATCAACTATCTCATCTACCGCCGCTACAAAATTTGCCTCGGAAGCCTTTATAAACTCATGAAGCTTAGCCTCACCGAGATTTTCTTCCAATTCTTCAACGTTTATATCTATTCTGTCCTGAAGCTCAGCCATTCAAATTCCCTCCGACATCCCCTTAATTTATATATTACTTATGCTTAAACACTTTCTTGATTATCAATTTATTAATTACATAATCGTATCCGTACTGAAGCAGTCTGAAAGCCAAATATAACAAGGCCGGAACTATAACAAGTACTGCAAGATTACCGATAAAATACAAAACTACGTGTATACCTCCTGCCATAACACCGATAACCGTAGAGAACGCACCTGCAGAAGCCGAGAACTTACCTGTATATTCTTCGAGAGTATAATTAAGATAATTAATAAGATAATCCTTAAGATTGCCTGACGAAATAGTAATTCTCGGGATCAGCATTCCGACGATAAGACTGTAAACCAAAATGTTTTTATACACCTTCTCAATCAGAACCAATGCCTTTCCCCACCAAGGAAATTTGTAGTACCTGAAATTAATCAAAGGACATGCAATAAACAGTGCAATCAGTAACACGAGCTGATATGAAGCAAAATGCCCCATTCCGAAAAGATATTTATTTTTGATAAAGAAATATAATACAGAGGCATCAACAAGCAGACCGAACAAAATAAACAGAGAAACGTGCTTTCTGTTCTCGAAGTCCGTGTCGCTCCATATTCTGCCAAGTAATAAACCTTCTATATAATCAAGCATTAACTATTCCTTTTCATTAAAATAAATCAGTCTTATTCTACCATATATTTCGCATTTTTTGCTCATCGTAACTTAAAATAGCAATCAGAAGTCTCTTCTATTATGTGTCTGAGTTCATTCCATTTGTACGGAAAATGCTGATTTGCGGCTGCATTCACAGTAGTTCCGTCAAAAAAAGTAATATTAACATTCCAGTTAGCAGGTGTAGGAACGCGCTTCCCGAACTCGCTGTCCTTGCCCTCGGAATAGCCCTGAACCCAGTCCAGCAATCCGCTCTGAACAAGGTGCTCTCTCATCAAAGCATATTTACGTTCACTCAAGGTTTTCATGAAATTATTGTTCCACATATATTCATCGGTCCAATTAATTACACGTCTCTCCAGGTCATACTTAACTCGGTAACCTCCGCCGGAAGAATTACTTATTCCTACTTCCAGAGTTTTTATCTGTTCGTACATAGATTCTGACTCACTTCTCATACACTACCTTCACATCAAACACAAATAATTAAAGAATCTTAATTGCAAAAACCGAACCGGATTTTGTACTGATTATTATCGTATTGTTATATACAACCGGTGATGCCTCAAATACAATCCCGCTTGTGGTCTCATCAGGGGTTCCCAGCAAGCGTGAAGTCTGAATATGCACAAGTCGTTTTCCGGTTGTCGCATCAAAAAGATGAACCTGGCCTATGCTGTCTCCGATTACTATATATGCACGTCCGGTCTCATCATAGCAAGCTACCGGAGAACTGTAGGAATATATATTCATTCCGTCAGGTTCTGTCCATACCCTTGTACCGGTATCCTTACTGAAGGCAACAAGCTTATTACCTGATAATACGCCGTTAGTACAGCTGAATGAGAAAATAACCATATTCGAAATGGATTTCTTTCCTACAATAATATTACCGAAGCATCCGCCGCTCTGGTCTGTATCCGAAGTCTCTCCGTTATATGCAAAGCAATTCTCAAAATTCTGCCAGATAATCTCACCTGTCAAGCCGTCAACCTTATAAATATAAGCTGAACCGCAGTCCTGCGTTCCCGAAGCAACAGTATTATCAACCTCCGTGCCGACATATACATAAGGACGACCGTTCTCTACGTCGATTACAGGAGTAATATCGGTATCATCGCCGAGTCTTAAGGTCCATACTATCTTCATGGAATTCAAATCAATACAGTTAAGATTCTGATCGTTATCCGTAAAATATCCATACTCATCATAAACGGCTATTGAACTTTCTACACCCATATGTGAACCCTGTTCATCTACATAGATGTACTTTAATCCGACTACCTCCGGACTTATGGAAATGCTTCCCGAACCCGGAGCATAATTTGTGTTAAGCGTAAATGTATAAATTATACCGTTCTCACACGGCCATATGAGCGTATCGCTGTTACTGTCCACAATCGGTGAAGAATCAAAGGCGCTCCAGTTGGTTCTGTAGCTGCTGTCAGTCTTCGCATTATAGGAATATAATCTTGAACCGTCGAGGAGAGAATAAACGTACATTCCGAATTTCTCATCGTCAGCATTATCATCTCCCTGACCGAGATAAAGAAGCGGATAACCGCGCGGGTCAAGAGCAGGCGTTCCCTTGATTGAACATCCTACATATATCGGTATTCGCGACTGAGTTCCGTCATCTATATCAAAAAAATAAACATTACCGTCGAGACCGGCAACAATTACTTCCGTAAAATCGGCCTTTGCTCTCTTATCAGGATAAAGACTTGACATGTCATTTCTGACTTTATCATCCCATTTAATAACCAAAGCCTGACCTGTATACGAGACACCTGTCCACTCAAAAGTTTGTGTGGATGCCAAACGCGAGCCTATACCGGAGAATTCCCATATTTGCTCAAGTCCCGGTTCAACACCTACGTTAGTATAGCCAAAGCTTGCACAATTTCTGAAATTATTACCGCGATATGTAAAAATACCCGGTACACTTCCGTAATAAAGCGGATCGCCCATCGAAATAGGATTTGTTCTCGAATAACTCGTCAGAATACTGCTGCCTGACATGATTGTCTGTGTAATTCCTCTTACTGAAGGGTTAACATCACTTACCACTTCATCAATTGTCGCATCCTCCAAAGCCGAAGCAGGATACAGATTAGGATTCTGATAATCCGCAAGCGGCGGAACCGGAGTAGGCGTTGGCGTTGCTATTACGACAAAACCTGAATTCTGAGGAGCATTAAGCAAATTCTCATCATGCTCCGAGCCTGTAAATTTATCCTTGAAAAACATGACAGCAAGTACTGTTGTCAAAATCAGAAGAAGAACCGTAACCATCACAACCAAAGCCAAAGTTCCCTGCGAGGAATCATGTGACGGCTCATAATAGGTGTTGTCAGGTTCAATATATTGATTTTCGCTGTTACGAATCATATTTTCCTTCTATTGGTCCTTTTATCATCTTTTCGAAAAGAAAAGCACTCCTAATGATACCACGATGGGACTTTATTCTCAATTAATATTATTTGATAATCTTGCAAATGCGCACTAACTATATTAATATAATCAGGCTAACAGTGCCATGAAGACACTTTAATCGTCCAAGACGATGATATCAGTCAAAGTGAGGAAATACCGATGTCATCGACAAAATATACACTTAGAAAAATGATTCTTTCTGCCATGTTTTTGGCATTAGCACTTGTTCTTCCTTTTCTTACGGGACAGATTCCGCAGATAGGTAATAAATTGTGCCCTATGCACATTCCGGTTATTCTGTGCGGATTTTTTTGCGGTCCGTTCTATGCAGTGATAGTAGGCGTTTTGTCACCTCTTTTGAGATTTTCACTTTTCGGTATGCCTATTCTTATGCCGACAGGAATTGCAATGAGCTTCGAACTTGCCGCATACGGTCTCGTTTCAGCACTGCTGTACAAGCTCCTGCCGAAGCGCAAGCCTTATATTTATGTATCTCTTATCTGTGCTATGCTTATCGGCAGAATCATATGGGGAATCGCAAGTGTTATTATTTGCGGAATCGGAAACAGCGAATTCGGTTGGACTGCTTTCATTACAGGCGGCTTCATAAATGCCATTCCGGGAATGATAATTCAAATCATTCTTATTCCGGTCCTTGTCATGACTTTGAACAAATATACAGCAAACAACAATTAATCAGAGATTATTTGCTATCTCCATTATTTTCTGAAGGCGATGATTCATTCCGGATTTGCTGATCGGCGGATCCATCATTGCACCCAACTGCGATATTGAAAGTCCCGGATTATCATTGTGAAGCTTAACAACATTTTTCAACTCCGGTGTAAGCTTGGCATATTCTTCGGATTCCTCGAGTTTTCTGAATAATTCTCTTCTCTTTACACCGGCCTCAGCCTGACGTTTGGTATTACCCAAATCACAATTTGTCTGTCGGTTAACAAGCGCATTCATTTCATGTTGAACACGTACATTCTCAAAATCCAAAAGACCTGACGAAGAGCCGATTATACTTAAAAAATCCGATATCTTGTCTCCGTCGGTAAGATAGACAACATCAGTATGCTCACGCTCCATTATCAAAGGATCAATCTGCTGCATACGCATCATCATAACAACAAGATTTGTTATTCTTCGGTTACGTACGTGAAGTTCCACAGAATACTTTTTTTGAGGATCTGAAAAATATCCGCAGCTTACAAATACACCCTTCAAAAAACATCTGCCGAAACTTATATCTGATGACAGAGCATCAACCGCCGCGCCGTTAAAACATATTCTGTAAAATTCTTTGAACTCCGAACCTGATATCTCACCGGATTCGTTTATTTTAAGTTTATCATCTGAATAAGAAGAACCTATATTCTCCGCGTTCAGTAATTTACGAATACCCTCCGCAATTTCCTCTTCAATTCTGACACTGAGTTCAGGAGCTGTTGCATTTGCTTTTGCCGCAGAACAAAAGATGCCGGCAATAACTGCCTGCCTTTCCGATACAGGAATGTTACGTGGTATATTGCGAAGTATTTCGGCTTTAATTTTCTTGCTGATGCTGTCCATATTTAAATTATACAGATGATTTACCGTATCTTGGATCCTTATCTATATCACGATGGTGAACGGTTGATTTGTAGCCGGCCTCCAAAAGTAATCCGTTTATATACTCTGCTATATATACGGATCTGTGTCTGCCGCCCGTACAGCCGATTCCGATATGAAGTCTGCCCTTCCCCTCTTTAACATACAAGGGAGCAGAAAATAAAAGTAAATCTTTGATTTTTTGTTTATATTCAACGGTCTCGTCGAATTTCTCAAGATAATCACCGATTTCTTTATCTAACCCACTGCAAAGCTTAAGTTCCTGAATATAAAACGGATTTGGAAGAAATCTCACATCAAACACATTGTCACAATCCTTAGGAAGTCCGTACTTAAAGCCAAAGGACTCCACATATATAGACATTCCCGATGTAATATCATCACCGATAATATTCAAAATCTCTTCTTTAAGCGCCGGGATTACCATCATTGAAGTATCAACTACGTAATCAGCTCTGCCTCTGATACCTTGAAGCATCTTGCGTTCAGTATTTATTGCTTCCATAAGCGAGATGTCTTTACTCAGCGGATGCTTACGTCTTGTCTGTCTGTATCTTGAGATGAGCACATCATCATTCGCTTCCAGAAAAATAACCTTATACGGGCACGGCGTTTCTTTGTCGATTTTCTTCAACGCTTCACCGAAGCCCTTAAGCAATTCCTTACTTCTTATGTCTACAACAAAAGCCAGTTGCTCTATTCCGTAGCCTTCACCGCCCTGTCCGTTTGTAAACGTGGCTACAATCCCCGGAAGTGCAACCGGAGGAAGATTATCTATACAAAAATATCCTTGATCCTCAAGAATGTGCACAGCCTGGCTTTTACCCGCACCGGACATACCGGTTAAAAATATAATGTCCATATTCTATACCTGTCTTTCGTTCTTCAACTGTTATGCTTCAAAACCTATCAATCTGACTTCAGGCTCGAGTCTTACGCCACTGTCCTCATACACCTTATCACTTACATAATTAATAAGCTTCAAGATGTCCTCTGCTGATGCTTTACCGTCATTATTCACAACAAAGCCTGCATGCTTAGGTGATACCTGTGCTCCTGAATCATCAAGCTTAAAGCCCTTAAGATTACTGTCCTCTATAAGCCTTCCTGCAAAATAACCGCTCGGTCGTTTAAATGTGGAGCCTGCACTCGGCACATCAACCGGCTGACTTTTAATTCGCTTGGCTTTTAATTCATTTACCAAAGCTTCGGACTCTTCTCTTACTCCTCTGTTAAGCTTTACTCTGCAACCCACAACTATCCACTCCGGATGCTCCGTAAATATACTGTGTCTGTATCCGAATTCAGCTTCACTTCCGGATATGGTATTTATCTCAAGATGCTCATCAAGATAATCAATCGAATCAACTATCTGACTCATCTCTCCCCCGTAAGCACCTGCATTCATAAAAACAGCCCCGCCTACGCTGCCGGGAATTCCGCAAGCAAACTCTGCTCCTGTAAGGCCTTCCTTTACACAGGATAATCCGAGTGTTGCAAGCATAGTACCGGCATCAGCATACAAAGTCTCATTGTCTTCACTGCTGTCAATCACAGCTATGTTACTGAATTTGCTTCCCAACCTGATAACCATTCCGTTATAGCCGTTATCGGCTACAAGAATATTAGAGCCTGCTCCGATAACCAAAACATCAGTATTTATCGAACGGGCATATGTAACTGCAACCTTAAGCTCATCAACCGATGATGGCTCGCAAAACAACAGAGCATTTCCGCCTGCTTTGAAAGTCGTATAATTCTTCAGAGTTATATTTTCGAGAATAAAAGAAGGTCTGTCCATAATATCAGAATGCACCCTCCCCGAAGAGACGATTTGCAAGGTCTCTTGCAGTACTTGTTCCCATTTTCTTCATTCTGTAATTAATTGCGGCAACCTCTACAATAATTGCAAGGTTACGACCCGGAGCTACAGGGATAGTAATTGAAGGAACCTCTATTCCGAGGATGTTGTTCGTTTCCTCGTTGAGACCGACTCTCTCATACATTTTCTTCTCATCCCAAGGCTCAAGATTAATAACAAAATCTATATTCTCCTGTACCTTAACCGCAGATACACCATAAAGTTCCTTAACATTAAGAATACCGATACCGCGAATCTCAATCAGATGTCTTATTACTTCAGGAGCTCGTCCGAGAAGTGTGGTCTCGGATACTTTAAGAATCTCTACCTGGTCATCGGCTACCAATCGATGTCCTCTCTTTACAAGTTCAAGAGCAGTCTCGGATTTACCTACACCCGAATCACCCAAAATCAACACACCTTCACCGAGAACCTCTACAAGAACACCGTGAGTACTGATACGCGGAGCAAGTTCAAGCTTAAGATATTTTATAAGCGAACTGCTGAAATCAGAAGTGGCCATATCTGTTCGAAGGATAGGCGTCTTGTATTCTTCAGCAGCTTCAATCAATTCCGGATGAGCCTCATGATTACGAGTCATGATAAGACACGGAATCCCCTGTTTAAAGAGCTCTGATACAGACTTTCTTCTTCCCTGAGAAGTCAGTTGATCCAAAAAAGCATGCTCCATATTACCGACAACCTGGATACGATCCGGTCCAAAATGATCGTAATGACCGGCGAGCTGCAATCCCGGACGTGTAACATCGGCTACGCATATTCTGCGCTCATCTATATCACCGGAGTCATATACTTTCTCTAAGTCAAAGTGTTCGACAATCTTTGACAACATTATACTGGAATAAGGCATTCATATTTCTCCTTTGCACTTTTTACCAATATAATTCTATCACTAGATATGACGCAGTAATATTAAAAATAAATGTCATCTGAATTCATGATAAGCAGCTTTTATTTATCACGAGATTAATTACTCCACTTATTAGGTTACCTATACGGTATCATAGATTCTTTTGAAAATGAGAAATTCGCATCAGTTGCAAGATAGAATTCATCTTTATTTGCCTTGGATTCTCGCTCTTCACACCTTGCATATACTTCGGCAGGCGGTGCTTGATAACGAACTTCCTCCTGAAATCTATGATTCGCTATACGCCTGTACCATGGCACAAACACCTTATATTTCAATGATATAAAAGCACCAAACATCAGAAACAAAAACACGGCAACAAAACCGATTACCACTAATGCCCAATCAAAAAAATCTTCATGAACAAATAATTTACTCAAAACAGAAAATACAGTATAAATACCTGCTGCAGTAATTCCTATACCTAACAAGGCTGAAACAGTTGCAACTAATCCAAGCAGAGCATATCTCGGTACATAGTAAAGTCTCATTTTTGCTGCACTTATCGGCGCCTCACCGGCAACTTTTCCGGTTTGTCCGTTTACAACAAACTGATACTTTTCTCCTCTGTAATTATAGTTTATGAACCAAATAGGTGCCAAACAATAATAAAAATCCATTTTATCTACAAAAGTTGACACATTATATATTCGGGTTTTACTGTATTCAGCTAATCCATCTATTAATCCCGATGCTTTTCGAAAGGAAAACCCTTCGATTCTGCCATAAATTGTATCCGTCATTTCGTAATACGGTAAATCAAATCTTTCAGCCATAAAACCACTTAAAGACGCTTGTGACTCACGATACAATGCCATTTCTTTGTAATCAAAGGGTTCAATCGCCCGCATAAGACAATCATTCCACTTAATCGATCCATCAAACGGAACCATTCGGCAATGCATATTATATTCGCGGGTTATTCTATAAAGCTCTCCGGAACTTCCTGAACCGTTTACTTTTAATCCTTCTCCATCAACCGTAACTGAACATTCAGCATCCGTGAGCCAAAATGGTACATATATTCCGGTAATCTTCTCGATGTTATCCTTAGAATAGAAGGACTTGGGAATGTTCTTATTAAGCTTAGCCCACTCGATTAATCTATTGGCTGCTTCCTCCTTGTTAATCTTAAACGGAATAATATAATCCGGCTCAAACTTACGTGACAAACGGCCGACAATGAGTGCCGGTGAGCCGCAGAAAGCACAGGTAGTAGCACTGGTATTCTTATCCGCAACTATATGTGCGCCGCAGTTATTACAAGTTATCTCATTTTGATTATCATTTATGTCAGTTAATTCGCCTTCATCATAAGTACGACTCGCAGTAATCATGGTAAGGTCATTAGCTTTATAAATGCCGCCGCAGCTATTACAAATAAGTCCTTTAATCTCAGGTTTATAAATCATATTGCAACTACAGCCAGGACACTTAACCGAATCAGCAGACATATGATTAATGCTTCTGAACGGTGATTGAATATATGGCGTATCATCTTCTGCTGCATTACTGTTTCCTTTTGCCTTGAGTTCATCAGATACAGCAACTTTTTTATCATTTTTGATCTTTTCTAATGTTTTTGGATCATAAATAGAACCGCATTTATCGCATACATAATTAAGAAGGACGGAATCCATCCTTAGTAACATATTACAGGCTGGGCACTTTCTCTCTCCCGTACTGCTATCCCAGGCTGCCTTAACTACCGAAGTATTACCGTAATCTGACTTATCCTGTTTTTCAGTTACCTCTTCTGCTTCTATAATCGGTGTCGGCGTATTCTCGAATGTTGCGGCCCATACCGGAGTTGTCTGCTGAATAGGTTTCTCCAAACGGTATGTATTGGGATTACTTCTTTGTGGGAATATTTTTTTGTTATCTTCCTTATTATCCATAACAACCTCCTCCGACAAGTACTTATGATTATAAATTATAAAATAATTATCGTAAAATTCATTTATTATTAAATAGAAAAAAGACTGCTTAATTTGCAGTTAAACAGTCTTTATAAAAAATAACAGTTCAAGTAAATATAACAGCATCACGTAAGAAACAAGTGTACATATTTTCAAGAATTGCACCGGTTCTCTCAGCAACAGCCTTATCCGCCGTATCTGCCATGCCTCTTGGCATATCTTGCTGTAGCCAAGAACTTGCTAATGCCTCTTAAATTGTTTTTACCGTGCTTTACGGCATCAGATACCGCATTTTCATCCGGATGCTCTCTGTTCCACATCATCTCACAATATTCAGATTCGTTAACATAAGTAGCCAGCATTTTATCCTCTTTTACAAGGTCACAGTAGTCGCTTCTTCTTATATACTGTGCAGCACTCGCTTTTGCCCTTTCAGTTGAAGGCAAAAATTCGTATCCCTTGGCATAACGGAAAATAGCTGAGATTAAGAAAATTACCGCGCCTATAATCAAACACACCAACATAGTACTGATATCACTGTTTCTTGCTAATGAACCGGTATACTCAAAATCAATTGCTTTTTTACACAGGAAACCGCCACCTCCGACAGTTGCCAAACCGGCTAAAGCAGCAGCAGCATAAAATAATGATACTTTTACTTTGCTTACAGGCAAATCACCTGCAACCTTTCCGGTTTGTCCGTTCATAACAAATTGATATGTCTCACCTTCGTATTCATAATTTACAAACCAAACAGGAGCCAAGCAATAATAAAACTTCAACTGATCAACCAGTGAATTATCCATTCCGATATCCAATTTGTCATACTCTTTGGTAATATTCCTAAACTCTTCGCGTACATATCTTCTGACTCTTCCGACTATTCGCTTAGACATGCGGATATGCGGGATATCATATCTCTCAGCCATAAAACCGTTTAAGTATCCCTGTCCTTCACTGAACAACTGCATATCTCTATAGTTAAAAGGTTCTATTGCTTCCATAAGCGTATCATCCCATTTTTTTGAACCGTCAAACGGAATCATGTCAAAACCTACCTTACATGTACGGTTTATAAGAAACTGAGCAATATTGTTATCCATCATTGCTATATGACCGGTAGCTTCTATATCCATTGTACATTCAGCGTCGGTCAACCAGAAAGGTATATATATTCCGGTTATCTTCTCTATGTGTTCTTTTGATGTAAAATCGGACGGAATAAATTTAATTTGCTTTGCCCACTTAAGAAACGTTTTCTTTGCTTCTTCTTTACCATACCTGAACGGAATAATATAATCCGGTTCAAACTTACGGGTAAGTCTTCCAATAATAAGTGCCGGTGAACCGCAAAACGGGCACATCGTAGCACTTGTATTTAAATCGGTTACTATTTGCGCACCGCAACTGTTACATGTAATCTCATGATGTTTCTCATCTTCCTTGGTCAGCTCACCAACCTCATATGATTTAGCTTCGGCTACTCTTTTAAGCGTTCTCGGTTTAAACATTCCTCCGCATGAATTACATACCATACTCTGAAAATCAGGGTTAAATTCGAGATTGGCACCGCAACCCGGACACTTCTGGCTGTCCGCAGAGAAAGCATTTACGTCCGTGGACCACATCGGCTTCACTTCGGAATTACTCTTATTGCTTCCATATTGGTTTGTATTAAATTTCCCGTTACTATATGTATCCATGTCCCCTCCGATAAATCAAAAACAAAATACATTGTTATTATAGCTTATTCCTTTTCTCAAAATTAATACTTTTTTCGGCAAAAAAAACTGCTTAATTTGCAATTAAGCAGTTTTAACACTGTGTTATTTAACTTTCAGTGCGTATTAAAAATCAACTTCAACGGTATGTGTTTTTCCGTCCTCAAATACCGGAACCTTGGTGCCGTCAATTGAATTACCGTCAACCTTAAGGCTTACACCTGATTTAGTTCTTCTGAATCCCTCAGGCTTGGTAACATGTATAGCATAAGATGCCTTTCCGCTGTTTACCATAACCTCAAGTTTTGTCTCCTCCTTACGAAGAAGAGGTTCACAGATAAGACTGTCAGCAGTAAACTCAACACCGAAGCATGTAAATAAGCAAAGAAGTAACCATGTAGATGTACCTGAAAGAGTAGGTCCTATGTTCTCACCTGTCTCACAGTTATTATACTGTGTACAGAGTCTCGGATTTCCGCAGGTCTTAAAAGGTGACTTTAGAGTACGATAAGGAAGAATACAGTCGATTACCCAGTATGCAGTATCAGCAAGTCTTTCAGCAAGAGCCTCATTCTCAACGGATTTTGAAGCCTTGAGCATTGCTGCAGCTGCCATCATGTTGGCATGCTTAAATACACCGCCGTTCTCACGGTCACCCGGATAATAAAGTGCAACATCAATCTTCGGAGCTATCTTTGAATAATCAACCGTAGAACAAAGTCTGAAGCCGTATGGTGACTTAAGATACTTATCCATTGAGTCAAGCATTGCCTCAATCTGACTTTCGGAAGCAACTTCAGCCAAAACAGACCAAGAGAAGCTGTTAAGGAAATAACTTCCCGGAGCATCCTCAACCTGAAGCTTATCCCCTGCTGCTCCGAGATATTCGAGTTCAGGCTTATCAGAGCGATTGAAAAGAACACGCGCATAGAAATCATTCTTCCATGCATACTTTGAAGCATTTTCTTTTACCTTATCACTCAAATTCTTGAGCACAGAAGCATACTCGCTGTCACCTTCGTGAGAGAACATCTTATATGCCGCATCTATTGCTACCTTAAGAAGGAAAGCATTCATAACTGATTCGGAATACTCTGATTCAAACGGAACAGATGCAAATTCTTTGCCTGATTTGCCAAGCTGTTCTCGATATTTTTCCATCTTAACAGCACCGCCTACACAATCAGGATCAACTCTGAGACAGTCATTCCAATCTGCGCGGTCTATCAACGGTATACCATGCTTACCGACAGAAATCTTTGCGCTGTAAGTGATAATAGCCTTAATCGTATTCAAAACCGTACGAGTATACTCATCAGCAAGTTCAACACCGTTCTTCTTAGCCTCCGCTGCCTTCTCAGCGTAATCAGCCATTACTATTCTTGATGAAAGGAAAGCGTAATCTCCGGTAAGGCTTACATATCTGTCCAAAGCCTGAAGCAACCACAAGGCATCATCAGACCACCAGCCCGGCTCTTTACCTGTCCAATAAAAATTATGATTAGCATAGCCGTCTTCAAAAACATTGCTGATCCACTCGGTAAGAAGCTTCTTAACAAACTCAGTCTGTCCCATTCCCGCGAAATAGTACATTGATGCAAAAATATCCTGAATCTCGCGGAAACCTATCTCACGGTAGCCCTTCTGTGTCCAATCAAGAGAACGTGAAACAAAAGTCTGATAGAAAACCTGGAAAGGCAGGTTGTTATTCACGTAAGCTTCAAAATCACTGTCTTCATGCTTAATCTTCATATAATCCGAATATTCGGAAGAAAAATCACAAACAAACTTAAACTGCGACGGAAGCTTCTTCTCATCTGAATAAGCTTCGATAAGATTGGTCAACTCCTGCTTCATGGTCACTTCGTCCTCAAAATTCGGATTAACCGCATCCGAGCTCAAGCAAGTAAAGCCATCGATACGCGTATATGCACCGGCCTGAACCTTAAATGAAGAAGCCAAGGCATAAAAACCAGGTCCCTTAAATGAAGGTTTATTAGACAGGAAACCTATAAACTGCGGATTATACAAAGTACCGTTACCTACAAAATCACTGTAGCGTGCACAATACTCTGTAGGGAATATTACATTGCCTGTCTTGTTACCGTTCTTATCAAACTCAGTCGTCATTAACGTAGCAAATCTTATATTACCCTTTGTCCACTTCGGATTCGGATTAAAAGAAATTGCTTTTATCTCATTGTTCTCGTCAAAGAATACCTCAGACTGTGCTACTACAGTTGAGAAAATAACATCCTCTCTTAAAGCATGTACCTCACTGGTACCGAACATGCCTGTATAGACAATTCTCAAATCACGATCCTTCGGACCGTTATTCTTAATCTCTATCATCTGAGCTTCCGTAGCAAGCGGCATTCCATCCTCCGATGGAAGAATGAAAATTGTTCTTCTTATCTCAAGACCGTCCTTAAGGATATAAGTAATTGTTGTTCTGTTTTGAGAATGAACAGTGGTAATCTTCTCAACACTTTCATCCGAAGCTTTACATGAATAGAAAATCTGTTTTCCGTTCTCAGTGATATAAAACTGTCTGTTAGCAGGGAATCCATTCTCCTCAGGAAGATAATCCCACTTTGTTGCCAACACCTGAGTGTCTGCATGTGCTCTGAAGCAACCACGTCCCAGCTGGTCGATTGCAGCCTTCGGAGTACTCTGAAGCGGTCTGTCAAAACCGATTCTGTTTCCGATAAGAAGGTTTGTATAATAGTGCGGTCCCGGTGCCGGTGTTGACGGGTCAATTATAAGTTCACCTTTGCTGTTAAGCTCTCCGCCCCATAAAGCTGCGGCCTTAGCAGCACCTTCTATATAATCTCTGACGTCCTTCGCAAGCTCAACTTCGTCAATCTTTCCGTTTTCCTCAACATACATCTTGATATCAGCAGATATAAGAATATTCTTTCCGGCCTTGGCATAATCCACGGCTATATCAAAAATTCTGTCATCCTGAAGCAATTCTGAAACAAAAGGAGATTCAAAATCAAGACCGGCAATACCTATTACCTGCATCTGTTTTCCGAATCCGATAAACTGTGCACTCGGTGTATTTCCCGCAAGACTTCCGAATTTTGTTTTCAAGAAATCTACTGCCGTAATCTCCTGTTCACGTGCTTTCTGTCCCTTTAATAACATTATATAATCCTCCTGTTTATAACCATATAAATCTATTCTATACGATATTCACTTAATTGTTATCACAAATAGGGTTAATTCTGTCAAAATCATTACCGATAATCTCGGCACCGCCTACACATTCATTATCCCTGTAAAAAGCAATGGTCTGTCCGGGAGCGGCCGCTCTGACCTTATCAGTAAAAACAACCTGTACCGGTCCTTCAAATCCGCTGATTGCTTTAACCGGTGTAAGTGCCTTAGAAAAGCGTACTCTGGCAGATAAATTTCCTTGCTTTATTGCTTCGTTAAATGAATATTCGTTTATTATGTTTATATTTCCGCAGCTGACTGTATTACTGTAAATATCGCCTTCACAGCCGAGATATACCTCACTCGTCTGCGGATTTGTTCCCACCACATAAAGCGGTTCCGTATAGGCAACTCCCAATCCTCTTCTTTGTCCTATAGTATAATTTATATAACCCTTGTGCTTCCCCGGCACACTTTTATCTTTAAGTATAACGAAGTTACCTTCTGCCTTTGCCTTCTCACTCTCTTCAGGGTTTGCATGTGATAAAACCTCAGAAACATAATCCCCATTCGGAACAAAGCATATATCCACACTGTCCTTCAGCTTTGACGCAGCTTCATCCACATCGAATACTACCCTGCGGACCTCATTCTTATCCATATCACCTATCGGAAAAACAACTCTCGAAAGCGCATTTCTATCCACCATGGAAAGAAAATAAGTCTGATCCTTTCCTTCTTTCCCCGTCAAAAGATGTACTCCGTTCCCATCCTCATTTATTGCACAATAATGACCTGTTGCAATTTTGTCAAAACCGTTTTCTGTTGCATAATCAAGAAAAGCTTTGAATTTAATTTCTCTGTTGCAGACAACGCACGGATTCGGAGTCTTACCGTCAAGATAAGTTCGTGCAAAATATTTTCTTACCTTCTCTTCGAAAAGCTTAATCAAATCAATCTCATGATGTCTGATACCGATTTTGGCACAAACCTGTGCGGCACGTTCAGACTGTGCCTTCATATCCGGTGTTAAAAGATATGTGGCACCCTCTACCTGATAACCCTGCTTTTGTAATAACAAAACAGCAGATGTGCTGTCTACTCCGCCGCTCATTGCCGCCAATATTTTTGTCATCTTTGCGCCCCTTTTCGAGAAGGATAAATACCTCACAATTATAACAAAAAAACAGCCTTACGTAATTAACGCAGGCTGTTTTACTGTTTTTATTCGATACTGACCCGAGAATTAACCAAGCACTACCTCTACCTCATGTGTACCGTCGGCAAATACAGGAATGATATTACCTGCTATCTCTTTTCCGTCAACGAGCATTGACTTAACGCCCTTGCAAACATGATTAGGATTCTTTACTGTGATGTTATACTCAGCACCGCGGAACTTACGTGAAGCCTTAAGTCCGTCCCATGCAGCCGGAATTGAAGGATCAATCTTAAGTCCGTCAAAATCAGCCTGAACACCGAGTATGTACTGGGATATAGCTACCATATTCCAAGCAGCAGTACCGGTAAGCCATGAGTTCTTACCCTGACCGAAGTTCTTTCCTGTTCTGCCGATATCGGAACCTGCATCCTTACCGCCAATCATCTGGCCGTAAACATATGGCTCCGTCTTATGAATATCGGAAGTCTCTTCAGTAAATGCAGGTGCTATTTCTGAATAATACTTAAATGCCTGATCACCTTCACCTGCATAAGCTGCAGCACAGATAATCCATGCATTGTTATGAGTAAATATTCCGGCATTTTCCTTATATCCGCCCGGATAAGTAGAAATCTCACCATACTGAATATAATACTTAGAGAAAGCAGGGTTGTTGAGAACAAGACCATACTGTGTATTAAGACGCTCATCGATAGCAGCAAGTGTCTTCTTAGTTGCAGTCTCATCGATATCAGACATGATTGCAAAGCCCTGTGGCTCAATAAAAATCTGACCTTCCTCACATTCCTTTGAACCCATCTTCTCGCCGTTTGCGTCATATGCTCTCAAGAACCAATCACCGTCCCATGCTGACTCCATGATTGCTTTCTTCATATCGTCGATAGCCTTCTGTGCAGCCTGAGCCTCATCATCCTTGCCGAGATGCTTCAAAATAGCAACATAGTTTGGTCCTGTATAAGTAAAGAGTGATGCAACCATTACTGATTCAGCAACCTTCGAATATCCGCCCTCAGCCTCAAACTTAGGATTGGTATATGTCTGGAAAGACTCACCCGGTGTATCAGAGAAGCATGAAAGATTAATACAATCATTCCAGTCAGCTCTCATAGCGAGCGGCAAACCGTGAGGTCCGAGATTGTTAACTATATGGTAGAAGGATACCTTCAAATGCTCAAGCATTGTCTGAGCGATTGACATATCATTATCATAAGGTACCATCTCGTCAAGAATTGTCCAATCACCTGTCTCCTTGATATAAGCTGAAACAGAAAGAATGAGCCACAACGGATCATCTGAGAAATCACCGCCGATATCTGCATTACCCTTCTTTGTGAGCGGCTGATACTGATGATAACATCCACCGTCAGGGAACTGAGTTGAAGCGATATCTATAATACGCTCCTTGGCTCTGTCAGGAATCTGATGAACGAATCCGAGTATATCCTGATTAGAATCTCTGAATCCCATACCACGACCGATACCGGACTCAAAATATGATGCAGAACGTGAAAGGTTAAATGTAACCATACACTGATACTGGTTCCAAATGTTAACCATACGGTTTACTCTGTCATCAGGTGTATCAACATTGAGAATGCCCAAAAGTTTGTCCCAATAAGCCTTAAGCTCAGCCATACCTGATGCAAACTTCTCTGCGGTATTAAACTTCTCAATCATCTCGAGAGCCTTAACCTTATTAATTGTCTTGCCGTCAGCCTCAAATTTCTGATCCTGCGGCATCTCTACATAACCAAGTACAAATACTAATGTCTTTGTCTCACCCGGAGCGAGAGTAATTTTCTTATAATGTGAAGCAATAGGTGCCCAACCGTCAGCGAAGGAATTGGTTGCCTCACCGGCAACTACAGCCTGTGGATCACCGAAGCCGTTATACAATCCGATGAACGAATCTCTGTCTGTATCGTAACCGTCAATCTCATCATTTACGGAATAGAAAGCATAGTGATTACGACGATCTCTGTACTCAGTCTTATGATAAATTACAGAATCCTTTACCTCAACACGTCCGGTAGAGAAGTTACGCTGGAAGTTGTTGCTGTCATCCTGTGCATCCCAAAGACACCACTCAGCAAATGAGAAGAATGAGAATGTCTTTGCGTTTGAACCCTCATTGGAGAGAACAACCTGCTGAACCTCACCGTCGAAGTCCTGCGGTACAAAAAATGTAACTTCTGCTTTAATATCGTTTTTCTTACCTGTAATAATGGTATAGCCCATACCGTGACGGCACTCATAAAAATCCAATTCCGTCTTAACAGGTGACCAACCCGGATTCCAAATTGTACCGTTATCATTAATATAGAAATAACGACCGCCCATATCTATAGGTACATTGTTATATCTGTAACGTGTAATTCTTCTGAGTCTGGCGTCCTTATAAAAATCATATCCGCCGGCTGTATTAGATATAAGACCGAAGAAAGCCTGTGTTCCGAGATAGTTAATCCAAGGATATGGTGTCTTTGGTGTCTCGATTACATACTCTCGAGCCTTGTCATCAAAATGTCCGAATTTCATATATTTGCCTCCATACAAAAAATTCTTACCTGTTTTTTTACAATAAAGGGCTGTCTCCCTTTTTGAAGAGGCAGCCCTGATAATAATATAAATAATTATTCCTTAACACCGCCGGCAGCTACACCTGAAATAATGTATCTCTGCAAGAAACAGTAAACAATTACTACAGGAAATACTGAAGCGGAAAGTCCAAAGTAAATAGCACCGAAATCAGTAAAACGATCACCATACAACTCTGCAACCATAAGCGGAAGTGTCTTATTCTCAGACTTATTCAAAAGAATTGAAGGAGTGAAGAAATTATTCCAGCTTCCGAGGAAGGAGAATATAGCCTGTGTAGCTATAGCAGGTATCATAATTGGTAAACTGATTCTGTTAAATGTATAGAACTCACCTGCACCATCGATACGTGCAGCCTCAACGATATCAATTGAGAAAGAAGAATCCAAGTACTGTTTTATAAAGAATACAGTGTTAGGTGCAGCAATAGCAGGAATAATGAGAGTTAACTTTGAACCGAGAAGACCCATTGAATGCATAAGTCTGTAATAACCGGTAATGTTAACTGCTGTAGGAACCATCATTACACCTACAATAATTGCAAATATAACCTTACGTCCCTTAAACTCATAACACTTCAAGCCATAAGCGGTAAGTGCCGAGAAATATACTGTAAGTGCTGTTGAACAACCTGAAATAAGCATTGAGTTCTTAAAACCTACTGCAAACTTAAAGGTAGATCTCTGTGCAAGAGTATTATAGTTTGCTTTTGTCTGACCGATAAGATTGCCGAAATTAGGCCACAGTTTAATTGAAGTCTGTATGTTACCTGAATCCCATGTAGCACTGCAGAACATGAATACAAAAGGAATTATTGCCAACAATGCAAAGAAAGCAACAACTACATATACAAGAATGCAGTATGCCCTTTTTGCAGCTGAACTACTACGTAATTTAGTCTGTCCGTCCATAATTATACTGCAGCCTCCTTCTTAGCTTTTCTCTTAGCCTTAGCAGCCTTTGCCTCATCCTTATCACGCATCAAATAGAAGATAATAATAGAGAGGATTGTTGTTGTGATAAATAACAAGATTGATACGGCAGAAGCAATACCTACCTGCTTCAAATCCTGCGTACCGAAAGCCTGATCATTAATATACATAAGTATTGTTCTTGTTGAACGAATCATTGATCCGTTGAAATTAACAAGAGCCGGATTCATGTTCAGGTTCTGTGGGATATCATACATCTGAAGACCACCGATAAGGGAAGTAACAACAGTATAAAGCATGATAGGTCTCAAAAGCGGAAGTGTAATCAATACATATGTCTGGAATGTATTAGCACCGTCAATCTGAGCTGACTCATACAAAGATTCAGAGATAGAAGAAATACCTGCTATCAATGTAATCATTGTATTTCCATACCACATCCAGAAATTAATGAAAGCAATAATCCATCTGGTTGCCCATGCACTCTCAAAGAAATTATAGCCCTCTGTTTTACCGAACATATGCAATATTTGCTGTGACGGTGACTGTGCCGCACCTGTAGAATATGCGAATATTCTTCTGAAGAAGATAGCTATTGTTACGGCTGTAATTACATTAGGTAAATACATCAAAGCCTTCATAAGGCTAAGGCCCTTAAGCTTAATCTTTGTATCTGTAAACCATGCAGAAAGAATAAGTGCAAGGAGCATCTGCGGAATAACACCCATAATCCAAAGAATAGCCGTATTATAGAACGAACCGACTACGGTATTAAATCTTGTTTTATCGGTAAAAATCTTCTTAAAGTTATCAGCACCTACGAAGATATATTCACTCTTTGCATTTACCTGTGTTAACAATCCCTTAGGGTTTTTAATCTTACCCTCCTGTTTTGCTATCTCACCGGTAACCTTCTTTAACTCTTCGTTAGCAGCTTTCTCGCCATCGGTTCCGACTGCTGCATCATACTTTGCCTGAACTTCAGGAAGGAGAGCATTAGCTTCATCAAGTGCAGCCTGTGCTTCTGTTACCTTCTTCTCTCTGTAAGCAGCATCTAACTCTTCATATCTTTCATAAGTAAGCAAATCAGCAAAACCTAATTCATTCTTAAACTGAATATACTTCTGAACATCAAGCTCTCCGTTGAATGAAATATAACTGTCGATATTCTCATAACCGGTACCAACCAATAAAGAACGTCCCTGATTACCTGTATAAGCTTCTATCTGAGAAATCTGCATTGCAACACGCTGTAAAGTTACGTTACTCTCATATTTCTCTTCAATATATTTCTGCATTGCATACAGGATATTAGTTTCCTTATTTTCTTCAGGAACAAGCTTACCGTCTTTCTCAATAAGATTGACGTTATTGATAAGTCCTGCTTCATACAACAAGGTCAAATCATCAAGAAGCTGTGACTCATTCTCATGAAGATTAATCTTACCTGAAGCATACTCATTAAACTGACTGAATGTGCTCAAAGACTTAATTGTATTCGGCCAGCATTCAGCTGATAAATAAGTCTGTACATCCTTAATAAAAGGAACTGCAAAACCTGATATCGAATTACCTTCGGCATCTGTACCCTTAGGTGAATTAAGATTGTAGCACACATAATAGAAAGAAGGATCTTCTAATGATATCTCGCCTGCCTTAACAGAATTAAAATAATCTGTAAGACTGTCTTTTCCTACATACTCAGCAAGATAATTAATAAGCATCTGTGTTGAAGGCTCAATTTCTTCAGACTCCAAAGATGAAATAAACTCTGAGAAACTCTCCGACTCTATAATATCATTTGCTGTAATCGTCTCGGTTTCTTCACCTTCTTCTTCAGAAACCTCAGGATTAGCAATTAATTCCAAACTTGATGATATTTTGCTCAACTGATTCGTTATTGTAAGCGTATCGTCGGCATAACCTGATTTCCAGGCTTTAAGTTCAGACATAGCAGTTGAATCAATATAGAATAAATTCTTCTCGCTTATTGCCTGATTTACTTTTGCTGCTGTATCAGCAGATACTCCGTCAAGTAAGCCCTGACTTAATGCATCCTGCAAAGCAACTATTCCTTTCTCGTCTAACGGCTTATATAAATTTGCCGCATCCTGTGCGAGGAAGAAATTTCTAATCTTCATATACTCTTTTTTCTCAATACCTACGGTATCTTCAAAGCTGTCACCGTAAGCAGCTGTCAAATCAAGGAACTCATCATAATAAACTTCCTTGTTCTCAAAACCCCAGAAATTTGCTGTTGTACTCGTCATATTAGCACCGCTGTACCAAAATGTGGTAATAAGCGGATATAAACTGAATAAACAATAAACAACAACGAACGGAGCAATAAATAAATATCCGAATTTAGTGTAACTTAGCCCTTTGTTACCCTTACTCTTTACGGATTTTGTCGCATTATTTGCCATATTGGTCACTCTCCAAATATTCACCCGAATAAGTTTGTTGATTGGAAATACAAAAAAATAAATGCGGAGCAGGGAAACTCCCCGCCCCGCACTTTTTACCTTAGTAGTTATCGAATAACTCCGATTACAAATTAAATGATACCCTGCTCAGCAACATTGTTCTCAAATGTAGTGATAGCCTCAGCAACTGTCTCAATATCACCAGCAAGATAAGAAGCAACAACATTACTAAACTCAGTGTTAATCTTCTGATCGTTAGGACCAACTGTTGAGTTATCAATAAGTGTAGCAGCGTTAAGGAGAACTGCAGCTGGGTTCTGACCACCGAGGTTCTCAACAACATATGTATCACTTGCAGCAAGCTCAGTCATGATAGCAACGCTGTTAACGAACTCACCTGTTACAGTCATGTCTCTAAGATTTGTCTCATTCAAAGCGATGTCTCTCATAATCTGAGCACATGAAGCCTTCATGTCACAATACTTAGAAGCCATCATCCATGTACCACCCCAGAAGAAGTTACCAGGAGCAGAAACGAGACCCCAGTCACCCTCTGTATGGTTAGATGTACCAAAGTTAAAGCAGAAGTTGAAGAGCCACATTGGACCCCAGTAAGAAAGAGTTGTCTCATTAGCCATGTTAGCTGTCCAAGCATCTGACCACTGACCAGCCTCGAATGTGAGGTTCTCATCCTTAAGAATCTTAGCAAGATCAAAGTAACCTTCCATTACAGGATCTACATAAACTTCACCGTCAACTACCCATCCCTTAGCACGTGTGTTGAGGTAAGCTCTCCAAATCTCATCTGTACCTGAAACAATCTTCTTCTCACCGTTTGAAACTTCGTTTACTTTACGAGCTGTCTCTGTGAAAGCATCCCATGTAGCAAAGTATGGAGCTACATCTTCAGGCTCTGAAACACCGAGTGTCTCCTGTGCAATATTTCTGTTATAGAAGATACCGCATGGGCAAGCCTGCCAAGCGAGTCCCTTGATAACCATATTGTCATCGCAAGCGAACTGCAATGTATAGTTATACATGTTGCTCAACTCGTCATAAGCAATACCGATATCGTTAATAGAGATTGTATTGTCTGAATTCATGTACTTTGTAGCATAGTCAGCGTCACAAACGAACATATCAGGAGCGTTATCACCTGATGCAAGAACCTGATCAAGCTTAGCCTGGTATGTGTTTGTCTCAGTAATCTCTGTCTCATACTCAACATCAGAATACTTCTCAACCAATCCAGGGAACTCATCGTTCCAACCATAAATCATAACCTTGCCTGTGCCTTCATCAGCAACATCCTGAACTGTAAGCTCAACAAAATCACTAGTGTTAGCCTCAGCCTGTGCAGCTGTTGTCTCTTCAGCAGCTGTTGTCTCTTCAGCAGCTGTTGTCTCATCAGCAGCAGTTGTCTCAGCAGCAGCAGTTGTCTCAGCAGCAGCAGTTGTTGCAACTGTTGTTGGTGTTGACTCAGATGAACCGCATGCAGCTGTTCCCATCAACATTGCAGATGCTACCATTAAAGCAACAATCTTCTGTCTCTTCATTTTTTTGCCTCCTCATAAAATTAAGGTTTTTTTTATTTTCCGTCCATTAGGACCAATGTCACTTGCACACCTTAATGTGCGATTCGTCTGCCTTACCAAAGCCCCTCTCTAGTAAAAACACGAATTCTTACAGTCGAAGTTTACAACAAAGTCACAAAACTTGCAACATTTATTTGTGATATTTGTACTATTATTAACAACAACAGCAACTAATATATTAATTATGTATGTAAATATCACATATCATTAATATTGTTAATCTTACATTTTATAAACTTTTTCGCCCTTTTTTCCTGATTTCAACAAGCATTTGTTTCTTTATGTAAAATCACAAGGGTATGGCACTTATTACTTTTATACCGTAATAGGTCAGCCATACCCGTTTGTTAATAAATTGTTAATTGCCGTTACGGTATAAGACAAACCGTTTTACCGAATCTGTTCAAGTAGTCAGCATATTGAACCAGATCCACCATTATTACTACTTCTTCTCCATCCTTATTCTCAGCTACCAGACGCAACGGAATATAATCATCAGTAGGAGTAATAAATACTGTTGTAAATGAATCAATCTCATCTTCTTCCTTAAATTCAGCAAGAAGTGCATCATATAATTCATCACTGTTATTCGAAATATCATCTAAAGTAATTATTTTCCCTGTCAATACATCAAAACTGTATATTTCTTCAACCTTTTCGGTTACCTCTTCGTTTGTTTCAACCGAATAAATCATTCGCGCCGTAAGAATTCTTCCGTTCGTAGTAATGTCATTACTTACATAGACTGCCGTAAATTCATCAAAGCCTTCCGGATCCAATTCCAATTGTGCCTTTGCATTGGCAACGACATTTGCATATTTGCCTGCTGCTTCCTGATAGAAGCCGTCTACCATTAGATTTATGGCATTCTCAACATTCGGTGAATCCTTTATTGTAACAAGTGAGCGATTACCCTCGAACTGCGCGTACTCTGTCTCATCCTCTTCAGTAGCATATACTTCTCGAAAAGCTTCATTCTCAATATTAACGTCATAAGTAAGCTCAATAGATGTGAGCTCACTGAAATCTACACGCTCAACCGGTGTCACTGTCGGTTTCTCAGTTTCTTCAGGCTTTTCTGTCACTTTAGCAGAATTCTCGTTTGTTTTTGTCTCCGAAGCAGTTGTTTCTTCTGCGGCAGTTTCTATTATTTCAGTCTCTTCTGCTGTCGTTTCCTCCGCAGTTGTCTCCTCCGTTGTCTCCACGGTTGTTGTCTCAACAGCTTTAGTATCTTCAGTTGCAGTTTCTTCGACTTTCTCTGTTTCTTCAGTTTTTTCTGTTTCTTCAACAATTACTATCTTGTCGCCTTCTTCGATTTTCTCTGCTACTGCTTTTCCCAAATCCTTCACATCATCGCCTACACGCTTCAAATCAACCTGACAGGATGACACAGCCAATGCAACCGTGATGATAAATGCAGTAAGTTGTAATTTACGTCTCATAAAAAAAATACCCCCATTACTATAATTACTATAATTATAGTCGTGGGGTATTATATTTATGTTTCAAACACAATACAAAAAGATTATGATTTATCCGCTTCCGTCTCAATTAACTGAGACTCATTCTTGTTTTTATTACGCTTCAGCGACATCATGATTATTCCGATAATGAGCAAAATAATACCTGCCAAAACAAAGCATCCGTCAACAAAAACCGTCTCTGTTGTTATTATTGCCGCCTTTTCCCAATATGGAAAATTAAATATCGCATTTTTACGAGAATTCTCACCCAAAGGTATCATATAGTCATAAATCTTATATGGCGAGAATCTTCCGCTGTTACGAAGTACAAGAAATTGCGGATCGTTTGCATTATACACCGGCAAAGCTGCAAGTACATCACTGGTTGCAACACCGGCAAGTGATTCAGGCAACATAACTTCATAGCAGTTTACAGCCAACTTTGAATCAGTATATTCCAAAAAAATTGAATAACTTTCCGAATTAAAATAATTATTGCTATCCAGTTCATCGAGCTCAGTAAAATAAATAAAAACTCGAGGTTCATCTGCTTTTGCCTTGGAATTAATCTTACTGTCCGGTACGCGTACCACACCGATTACAGTAAATTTCTCTCCGAACAGCTCAAGTTGTTTTCCAATTACATCATAAGAACGAAAAAGTTTCCAAGCCAGAACATCATTAAGTACAATCTGTTCCTTATCTACCGGTTTCTCCGGCAAAAAACCACCGGATAAATATTCCATCGGATGGAACGCAGTAAAATTCCCGCTTACTGCTACAACTTCAGTATCAGAAAACGATGACTCGCTTTTACTGTCACTGTCGCATACACTGATCGTGCCGTTAAGGAAAGTAGAATAACAATCCTCCCAACCTCTCGGAGAGCCGTCTCTGTCCAAACCGGTTACTTTTCCCTTTGCAAAAGAATCAACAACTCCCTGCAGTGACGTACGCATCGTACTTATATCAGCAACAGAAAGTGAGTAATCTCTGCCGAGATTTAAAAGCGGTGATTCAGCACCTTGTGTTCGCATACCCTGTGCATAAACGGAAACCTGACCGAATAATTTATTCTCATCACCGTTAATCCAATACTGAGCAGCATACTGATCATTACATGCCTTGCAGAGTAAATAGCCTCTTATACTAAAAACCGCAATTAACACCAAAGAAACAACTATTACCCAAAACGGTGCGGCAAAAATCAATCTTTTCCAGCGCTGGTCCTGATCCGCTCTGGCACTTTTTATATAACTTTTAATTCTGTCGAAAATGAACATTCTTCTTTCTTCTCCAACTCAACCAAATTACTCCTTATCAGAGTAATCTTCACGTCTGACTCTGTCACCGTTATTCAACGGTTTATCGCTTCTTACAACTATAAGTGCATCCTTATCGATACCGTCACCTTTTATTGCTGTTCTTGAACCGTCAGTTTCTTCTTGAGTAACAGTCACCTTACGTACAACAAGTTTATCACCGAGAGGTGTACTGGATTCATCTACCACATAAACAAACATACCGGAATTATCTTCATATACAGCACTTGCAGGAACAACCATTTCATAATCCTTATTGGATTTACCGGCAACTGCCGTAACCTGTAGGTCAGGATATAATGCATCACCGGTAACAGCACAGATTACAGACATCTGCTCTCTCGGATTCTCAGCATCAGGTACAATTTTCTTAATTATACATTTGTCAATAAAGTAATCGTTTACCTCAAGCTCCGAACCTACCTGCATACTTCTTGCGGCTTCGGATGAGAACTTAAACTCAACTGTGTAATCAGTATCAAAAGCAACAAGCTGTAACAACTCTGCCTTCTCCTGAAGTGCATCACCGCTTCTTACGGTGATATTATAAGCAAATCCGTCAGCAGGTGCCTTTATCTCAATAATCTCGGCATTCTTTTTAATTGTATCAATCTTCTCCTGCAATTCTTCAATATCTTCATCAAGATCCTTACGTGTATCACTGTCTCTGAGATCTTGAACATTATCGGCTTGTTGCTGAGTTGTCAGAGACTTACGTGCCTGTGCTAAAGCCGTATTTGCACTGTTTACTGCTCTCTGAGCTTCTTCTAATGTAGGAAGTGCTTCAAGTTCGGCAAGCATTGCCTCAGCATCGGCAACCTTACCCTGTGCAACGGCAAGATTTGAAGAAGCTGTAGCCAAACGTCCTTCTGCACCCTCAAGCTGTGACTGCAAATTTCTGATTTCTTCTTCAAGCTCACCACGCTTATTTACATAATATTCCATTGTTCCCGGAATTAAAGAAGGCTCACCTGTAGGTTCCGCAGTAGGTGTAGCTTCAGGTGTTGGCTCCGCAGTAGGAGTAACTTCAGGTGTTGGCTCCGCAGTAGGTGTAGCTTCAGGTGTTGGTTCTGCAATAGGAGTAACTTCAGGTGTTGGCTCCGCAGTAGGTGTAACTTCAGGAGTCGGCTCTTCTGTAGGAGTAACTTCAG
>JAKSRF010000149.1 GCA_024403755.1 Clostridia bacterium | reverse complement strand
GTCTCCGCAAAGCATTATTTTTTAGGATATATTACAGAAACATCATCTTTATCATTCAAGTCGAAATTAATACTTAACACGTTGAAATTAGTATATAACGATCATTTTCAACTATAGACATAATAAAAACCGCCTATCAAGTAATAAGCGGTTTATTTATTATTTTAATCCATACACAACTCATACAGATTCTAGCAATTAATCTTACTTACGAGAATCAGTAACAGACTTAATTCGTCTCTCCCAGAGTTCTTCACGTTTAGCATTGTTCTTCGCATCAATCACACATCCTATGACTGTGCCTATTAACATACCGTAACACATGCCATTTACCATGTGATTCATCGCCAAACCTATGGCTATACCCAATGTCATACCCATCATCATTAAACTGGAGCTGTACTCTGAAGTCTCAAACTGACGAATCAAATATTTACGATCAAGCGGATCACCGATAAACTCCAATTTCCACAAGGCTTCCTCCTGATTCAGATTTATGGAATCTGCATCTACTCTGACCATTACCGCACTGTCCCAATCCGTGATTTCTTCAAGAACTCCGTTAAGAATCTCCTTATATTCATCAACATCAAGGTCTGTATCAAATTTTAATTCTGCATTAATAACATTATATGCATCAGGATCTGCAAAACGAATTGTTCCCATCGGAGTTTCTGTATCCTTCTGCTTGCCTTCAGCAACTTCTTTCTTGGTCAAATTATTACGACGCTTTATTTCCCAAACTGCTTCTACATTCTTTTCATACTTAATTGTGTTTCCTACAAATTTGTTAGTCCATACCTGATGCTCATCTACTGCCTTCACTGCTTCCTTAAATTTCATTTTATTGTCCTCCTTCTTCACTCTTCAAGTGCGGCCTGAGCCGTTTTATATAATCTCTCAATTCTGTTTAACTCCAGTTTTAACACTTCTTCTCCCAATTCGGTTATGCGATACATCTTACGCTTTTCCTCTTCGGCAATGAACATAATTACTTTATCCTTCTCCATCTTGGAGAGACTGCCGTAAACCGTACCCGGACTCAACTGAATCTCATCATTTGTAATTCTTCTTACATTCTGCGCTATTCCGTAACCATGGTTGGTCTCCCTCAACGAGAGCAGTATGTAGAAGGCCGTCTCTGTCATCGGTACATAAACTTTCTCAATATGTGCGTCCACTTAGATTACCTCTCTTTCCCTTCTCGAAAATCTGATTATTAACATTACTCTGCACTTCGATATTTTGTACTGCGATACTTTGTAGTGCTATACTTCGCACTGCGATATAAATATACATCGTACTGCGATACATGTCAATAGGTAATGCAAAAAATTTTCGAGAAAAAATAAAATCGGCTCTTGACTTATTAACACTTTGATAATATCATTATCACATAAACAGTTTGACAGTCAAAGTTTCTCCCAAAGAGAAAATGCGATATTCGAAAGGAGATTTCACATGGAAGCAAAGCTTAAGTCTCATAGAATTAATATGTGGATCGCAATAGGCATCATCGTTGCATGTCTATTAATAAATTGGTTTTTTGTAATATATTGGTTTATCTACGGTAGCTACAGCGTACTGGCCAGTCTGTTTAATTTGATTTTATTAATCCCGGCAACAAAGGCTGCAATCGACACTATCGTTGTGGCAAAGGATATTAAATCCAATCCTTCTGTAAGATTAATGATCGGATACTTATTGGTTTCAACTATTGCTTTACTGGTAACAGGCGTAAGTGTTAGTATTGGATTGATGTTTGCAGGATTGGGTGAAGCCATGCTTGTACTTTTCTTTGTGTGCCTTATTGCAGCATTTATTAATCTGATATTTACGTTGGTAGGCATATCTGCTCTCAGACGCTTAAAGAAGCAGCCCAAGACAACTTTTGCTGCAACAATCAATTGAATTTTAAGGAGTAATTAAGTTATGTTAAATACTATTTTTAAAGCAGTAAAAAGACTGATATTACCGACATTAATTTGTATGACAATGCTGACAGGCTGTGTAAGTGTAAGTGATGACGTCTCGGAAGAGATTATTGATATTCTCCAAAAAGAGGACTTAATTAATCTCGGAGACTTAGAATTTGAAGATTATTCCAAAAAGAAATTTGATATAACAACCGGTAATCCGGAATATATTTATGATACAGAATACGGCACATGTTCAATCTCATTAAACCAATATAAAGAAAATCACGATACTTACTTCTGTGCATACGTTGTATACAAAACAGAAAGAAATTCTGACTATCAACAATACTTCACTTTTAAAAAGAAATCTTCAGGCAAATTCAAGTACATCGATAGTGAAATACGGGACATCATGACTTATTATGATGATAGTGAGTACGGATTGCGAAATTTCTTTCTAGATGACAGCAGCATCTTTCTGATCTTCGAAAAAGAGCAGGTTGAGGCTTTGAACAGCCCTATTGCAGACTATTTTAAAGCATATGAAGAAAATGGTGAGCTTCCGAATATTGAGCTGTCTTTGGACGGACAGATTGTTGAACTTACAGAAATAGAGCTCAGCGACAGCAACACAAGTATCAATTTGAATATTAAGTTTGATTTAGATGAATTTTCCGCTTTTGATTATCTGAAAGTAGGAGATATGTACTGGGAGTTTGATTTTTTTGATTGATTCACGTCACTTCTGCGAGAAATCATAGAGTGCACCGCTTTCACGATTTCTGTACATATGTCTCTCATAATATCCGATGAGATTCTTATCATCATCACGAAGAGCTATCATATATACATCTTTGTTTTCTTTCTCGTTATAAAAAGTGTAAATTTTATTATGATCTTGACTTTCCTTAAACCAATCAACTACTCTGTTAATCATTTCATTGGATTTGTCATTATGGCATCCCATAAGGCTCTTTCCTACAAGATCATAACCACCGCTCTTAGCATATCGGCTTGCAGCTGCCCGATTCATATAAACAATCGTATGATTCAAGTCACACAGGACTACTGCTGCTTCATCCTGTTCGAGAACGCTTCTAAAAAAATCTTCCGTTAATGCCATTTTTTATAATTCCCTTTCATGTTAATTTCTCTATTTTATTTCTTTCTGTACTAATATTGTATCCACATGCGTACCATTTTCAACACAAATTTCCATAACATAATTTATGAGAAGATACTGTCCATTTGGACCTCCTTAGATTCTGTCCAATCAGGTCTAATTAGACCATATTAGACTTTTTCCAAAGTATTGCATTGTTTTGCTCCCATTTATAGGCACCGGATTGTTAAGCGCTTACGTTGCTCATAGTGAAGAGGAAATAAACTTGACTTAATAATATTTATATTTTTGAAAATTAGGGTGATTTTATGTGTTGAACATAAGAAGAAATCACCCTAAATTTTGACATTTGGTTGAAATTAGGGTGAAAATGTGAGAGCACAAAGATATAAAATCACCCTAAACAGAGGTGGAAGAATGGAAAATATAACAGAAATTCATAAATTATTAAATGATAAGGCAGATTTACAGGCTCAAATAAATATTTCTGCTTTTGATGGAAGTATTGAAATCAAGA
>JAKSRF010000148.1 GCA_024403755.1 Clostridia bacterium | reverse complement strand
CCTCGCTCCGTTAATGAAAGTTCCCAAGGAGGTAAACGATAATGAGTGATTATATTACAGATCTAAAAATACACATGAGATACCATAAAGTCCAAGTAGCATTATATGTGGGTATATATTTGATGATGTTGCTTGCTTTAGGAGGAACAGGGTTGGGACTGTTGATTATGGTGAGTGCGCTAATGATTGTTGTGGCTGATTTCAACTTATCGAAGATTGAGATGATTCTTCCGCTAAGTCGTGAACGTAGGGAGGCAAGGGCTCTGGCAAGGATTTATTTTCATTGGGGAATAGGCAGCGTAATCCAGATTATCTCAACAGCGCTTTATATGATTCGTGACAATTATAAAGGGGAGCTTACAACCGACAGAGCACTGGTGGTCATAATTATTAATCTGGTAGCTTTGACGTTTGTTTTCGCTTTGAATCAGAAAGAAATTTTGGCGAAATACCATAATGCGCCGAGAAGTATGAGAAGTGATTTCAGAAGTATCTCTAAGATTATGGACACTATTTTCACGTTTGCAGGTGAGTTTGCCATAGTTATGCTGGTAATGAAAATGCATTCGCAAAATTATCTAAAGTATCAGTTTGAGTTGTGCATAGGCGTACTTCTGGCAGGTACCGTTTTCTTTATCGGTCGGAGCATATGGCTTAAGAGACAGCCCTTTACAGTAGATATTCGTAACTTTGATGCCGAAGAAAGCAAGGCTTGGTTGAAGACCTCGGTTGACACTTCAAACCGATAAGAATAAGGAGACTGATATGAATATAGTAATCAATACAAAATCCGGAATTGCGATATATGAACAGATTGCTTCCTCGATTAAGGAACAGATTGTTAAAGGCGAACTTAAGCCGAATGAACCGTTGCCTTCGATTCGTGCGCTGGCTGCCGACCTTGGTATAAGTGTAATAACTACCAAGAAAGCCTATGAGAATCTTGAGACTGAGCATCTTATCTACTCAGTGCAGGGCAAGGGCTTCTACGTTGACAGTCCTGATCTGGCATATCTTAAGGAGAAGCATACGCAGGGAATTGAGAGCGCGCTGGATGAGTGGGTGCAGAAGGCAAAAGAGACCAAGATGACTTTGGAGGAGGCTTTGTCTCTGCTTCAAATTCTGTGGGAGAGTTGAGCATTAGCTTTTCGAAAAGAGGAATAAAAATATGTATAGCTTCGAAAATATAAATTACCAATATAAATCCAATAAAAAGGTCCTTCATGACATATCCTTCAGTATCCCGGAGAACTGTTTCAACGTGCTGATCGGGGACAACGGCTGCGGAAAGACAACGCTTCTCAAGGTCGTCTACGGAATTCTGAAATGTGATTCCTATTCAGTGCAGGGCGGTATCGAATGTTCAGATATGGCATTGGTAGGCGATGCCGAAGAAGTGAACTGGTGTGACGGCATGCGCGGCAGTGATGACAATGTAAAATTATTGCTGCCGCTTCATAAGAATTTCTCCTATTCGAAGTATGAGAAACTGATTACTGCCATGGGCTGGAGTCAGGAAGACAGGCGCAAACGATATCTAACGCTCTCGACTGGTCAGATGATGCAGTTTCAGCTTGCTTTTAATTTGGCTAAGAATCCTAAGCTTTTGCTTATGGATGAACCTCTTGCAAATCTTGATCCGATGATAAAGCACGACCTTATCAAAATCATTCAGGAAGAGATATCCGACCGCGACCTGACAGTTTTGATGTCCACGCATCTGATTGATGAGGTCTCGGAAGTTACCGACTATCTTGTGCGAATGGAGAAAGGAACCGTTAAGGCCGAGGGCTATACGGAAGATTTGGAGAAACAATACGGTGTTAGCAGCATCTGGGATTTACTGAGTAAGTGTTAATATGAGGATAAAAAATGAAAGAGTTTTTCGAGAATATAGTAGAAAATAATAAGAAGGATACACGTTGGGTTATCTTCTATTTAATCAGCATTGTAATGATGACAATCAGTTTGCCTGCAAATATCGGGCTTTTGTTGTTGTCCGTTATCGGATTTATTTTGTTTGAAGGCTTGTTCTATAACAAGTACCTGAATCTGGATTGCTATGGTCTTAAACGCAGTGAAGTAATCTATAATGACCGCACTCTGTACGATATTATGAAATACAGTCAGGTTAATTCCTCTGAGTATCTGCGTCTGGTATTAAAGCGCATGCTGCTGCCTTTGATAGTTGCTTCACTCATATTTATCGGAGAAGCGATTTATTTTAATAAAATAGTATACGGGCTTTGCACAGTCGGAGGAATAATCATTGTAACTTTACTGATGTATGCTGTTGTGAATGCATTTCTGAATTATCAATTGCATCATGAACATAAACTGACGAGCCTACCGATAAAGTCGGTTTTGTATTGTATTTTTATTGAACTTGCATATGTGGTGGCGCTTGTGAGTTTTTTTCTCTCTTATTGTATTGGTTTGGCGATTCTTGAAGAACGAGTTGTCGGAGTGGACCGAGACAGTGCTTATGAGTTACTGTGCAATAATCGTGTGTTGATTGGTGGCTATCTGTTTGCAGCACTTCTGTTGGTCGCAATGATTCTTATCAGACAACCTCGCAAACGTATAATTTTTCAATATGAATTGATTCTTGTTGTTGTAACTGCACTGTTTATCGGATTGGATTTGTTTATTGTATCCCGTAATAATGTTGTCTTGTACGAGGACAGTTTTACCTATACTCATGGAGCACAAGTCGAGAAGTATTCCTACAGTGATATTGATGAGTATTTATTAGAAGTGGATGCCGAAGAAGACGCTTTGTTATTGACTGCTGTGATTGACAGTAAAGAATATGAATTATCCTGCGGCCGTAAGTGGAATGCATCTTCTGTAAGCGATGCTTGGAAACCGACAGGTATCGGTGATTCTGATTTTGCCCATGCTATTCAGATAATGTGCTATCTTAATGAAGTCGGTGTCTCCGGCACAATCGGAGATGATGTCCCTGAGTGGCTCGAGAGCAGAAGCCCGGCAGACTATCCGGAGATTATGATAATTCTGGAGGATTGTAAATCCTAAGCTTAAGCGGCCGAAGCTATGCCGCTCAATCATTCTGTCGGTGACTGCAATATCTTTACATCCTCTTTTCGAGAAGAAACGTCCGGTAAAATATAACCGTAATCATACAATAGACGATCCTCTAAGGCATTGCCCATGCTGCGAAAAGAAAATTCACTGCTCCTGATTCTTCTGTGAAGGCTGCGCAGCAATTCTCAATTTGCAGAAAGAAATCCTGCCAATCCTTCCTGCCGCTCATTCCTTCCGCTCATTCTCGAAAATATTATTGCAGGATATACCATAATCAATTATGATTATTGAAACGAATTACGATAAATACAATGAATGCAGAATGGAAATAAATTAATATATTATGAAAAAAGCACTACTTATCATTGGAATAGTTTTGATTGTAATCGGCGTTCTCACTCTTTTGGCCGGCGCACTGGCCGCCTTTGTGAGAGCAGGTACATTGGACGCTTCGGCAGATTTTTACGAATTCCAAAATAAAATGATGAAACTGCATTTGATTACCGGAACAATTACAGAAA
>JAKSRF010000147.1 GCA_024403755.1 Clostridia bacterium | reverse complement strand
TGCAACTGTCTGAGTTAATTACTCTCTAACAATTACACTTTCTATGGTACTAAGGGGATGTCTCAAAAGTGATTTAATTCACTTGGGGGCATCCCTTTAAAATGTGCAAAACTCGACCGATTTTCATTCCAAAACCCCTTAATAGCAGTCTCAAACAGTCAAAAATGTTGAAAAGTCCATTTCAAAGCATGCTAACGCTCATATACGCCATGTTTTCTACTTTCGAGGTATCCCAATCGGCTATGTTAAGTGATGTAAGATTAGCACATTCGGAAAACATATCTGACATATCCACCACATTAGAGGTATCAAGATTAGTTAAATCCATTGTCTCCGCATAAATGTCACTGAATACGCCGGTGCGCCCGTCGGTAAACTAAGCTTTTCGAAAAGGAATAATTATGCTTTATGTAAAATTAATTCTCCCCTGCCCGTACGGGTCTGAATAATCTTCACTTATTGCGCCGCCAAGCTTATCGGTGATGTATTCAACCAGCATGCGATTATCAGTAATTGAAGAAGATAATAAAACCTCACAGTCGGAGAACATAGTATAACCGTCGCCGGAATTAAGAAGCGTATAGGATATGCCGCCGAGTGTGTACTGACGGGCAGGATCAAGAGGCTCACCGTTAACCATAACATTGGATATACGTCTGCTGTCGCCTTCTATTCCGACAAACATGCCCATCTCGTCTACTACAACACCGCTCGGAACGTCAACGTCAACATCAAAGGTTAAACCGGATACCTGTAAGAAGCCTCCGAACTCATTCGGATAAAACATTACCGAATATTCAAGAGCATCAAGAATCTGCTGTCCTGAACATGAGATCATGCTGACTTCATTATTGAACGGCATCACAGTTTGAATATTGCGGTTGGTTATGTCGCCTGTAGGTATGTCTGCACGGATTCCGCCGCCGTTGATGATTGCAATGTCGGCACCGGTGTAATCGCGAACGGCGTCAGTTACAAAATCACCCAGATTGGTCTCCGTAAGTCTTACGAGGCGATTGCCGCTCGCAGGATCTGTTATTATCAACGGGAAATCCGTCTTTCCTATTACTACATCCAATTCGGCATCCAAAGCTGTTGTCTTTCCATCTATCACTGCGTCAACTTCAGCACAGTCAATAAGTTTTGTTTGTATTGCTCCGTTCTCGTCGAAAGTAAGCATGCCGATTCTGTTGAGCTTTGTACCGGTCTGGCTTACAGGAACTGCATGGCCGTCGGCATCCTTGACTGTATTGTTATCAACCGTTGTATGAGAATGGCCGTCCAGATAAGCATCTACCCCTGATATCATCGGGATTAATTCTGAAGAAGTATATGGGGACAACGTGCTCTCGATACCGAGATGAGACAGCGCAATTACATAATCAGCACCGTCCTCACGTGCCTGAGCCGCTGTCTGAGTTACAGTCTGTGCAAGAAGGTCACCGGTCTCATCACCGCACATATCATAAATAAAATTTCCGTCCTCATCCTGAAAATATGCCGGTGTAGAGGATTTAAACGTATCAGGTGTAGAAATACCTATAAACGCAAATTTAACGCCGTCGCATTCTACCATTGAATATGGTTTAAAAACCGTAGTTCCTGTTTCTTTATCTATAAAATTGCAGCTTACAAAATCAAAATCAGCTATAGTATCAAGTTCCTGAAGTCTGTCTACGCCGTAGTCAAACTCATGGTTACCCAAAGCCATAGCATCGTAACCCAGAGAATTCATTATTTCTATTATTGCTTCTCCGTCAGTAAGGGATCCGATATAGTCACCCTGAATTGAGTCTCCGCTGTCAACAAGGATGACATTCTTGCCCACGCCCTCAAGTGAGTTACGCACAAGCTCAACAGACCTGTATCCGAGATTGGTCTCAACAGCGCAATGCACATCATTTGTATACAAAATAACTATATCTTCAATTGCTTTTACTTCTGAAGAAGCAGGCAGCTCAAGCACCGCCGGTATCTGAGAAGTATCAGAAGCACCTGATGAAGCGCTTGCAGCGTTGCTTTCGTTGGCTCCGCCGGCTTCGTTTGCCGCGCCATTGCTGCATCCCGCGCCTGCCAAAGCAAGCGTACCGATTAATACAAACGATATAAACTTTTTCATAAATGCAATTCACCTCTGTCTTGTGTATTTTTATTTTGCATCTCGCAGGTCATCTATGAGCTTTTCCATCCATTTTCGATGATTAATAGATTCCTGAAGCATCTTTGTCCTATCCTCATAGGCATTCTTAAGAAAAGCAACCTCGTTTGTGAGCTTCTCAATTGCTGTTTTCATCTCCTCTATCTGATGATTCTTATTCTCAAGAGCGAGCTTATACCCCTCTATTGTATCGTAATAATAGGAATTCTGGTCGGAATCATTGGGATTCGGCGCAGGAATTTTCTCCTGTAGGCCGATAAGCACTGCCATGAGCGGCTGAATACTGCTGTAGCGAAACTCAGTATAATGCTGCGACAAAATTCTATCAATTGTCCCCTCAGGAACATTGGACAATTCCGAGAGCTTTGCATTCGTCAGTCCCAGAAATTTCTTACGTCTGCGCATCCACTCAATCAAATCACTTGAGTTAAGGCTCATTATATTCGGCATATTGCTGTTAAGCACGTTGTAATCCGTCTCCATATGCGATTGTCCTCCAAAATAGTAATTCCGGGATAATTATATTCCATTAAGATAATTGTCGCTACCTTCATAAAAGAATTGTCACTTCGTTTATGCTTCTTGTACTTATGTGCTCAGGCCGTATTCTTTACTCAGTACATGTACTTCTCGAAAAGCTTAGCTAAAAAAAAGCTCAATCAAAAAACTACAAACGAGGTATTCAATTATGAACAAACTTCTAAATCTATTCGCTTTCATCGCGATGGTCGCAATCAACATCCTGGCGAACGTCCTTCCCATAGGCGGCTTAACCACAGCCGAGGTCTCTGCAAAATATCAGACTCTCATTACGCCGGCAGGTTTTACCTTTGGAATCTGGGGCTTAATATATTTCTTGCTCGGCATATTTGTTTTTCTTCAACTGATATTTCTTGATAACAACGACACATATTCTCTCGGCTACATGTTTGCTCTGTCCTGCGGGCTCAACATCGCCTGGATTCTGGCATGGCAATTCGAAATGATTATTGTATCCTTCATTCTGATCGCAGCTTTGTGGGTCGTACTCAAAATCATTGACAATCGCAACAGCGTCGGCCGTAGTATAGACGGTGAAGTTCGCGATGCAGGAGGTCAAAGCAATTCGTATTTTTGCAACTTATCTTTCAAAATTTACTATGCTTGGATTACCGCAGCAACACTCATTGCTTTGGTAGTAACACTCACACATCTCATTCCTCAGTTACGTCTTGAAGCCAATGCCGTCATTATCGCCATCGTCGGACTTGTCGGCTTAAGCGCATATGCTGTAAAAAGACTTTTGGTTCAGAAAGACATTGTATTCACCCTTGTAACAGCCTGGGCAATCTTGGGTGTATTCATAAACCATGTCGGAAAAGGTTACAAGAACATGTTTCCGGCAGTCACAATATGCAGCATAGCTTTGACGGTAATTCTTACCGTGGCATCAATAGTTGTTTTTGTACGCAAATATTTTCTTAGAAAAGAGACTCTGCAGGCTACCAATGTTGTGAGATGAAAATTTACAGTGAGTC
>JAKSRF010000146.1 GCA_024403755.1 Clostridia bacterium | reverse complement strand
CCAAATCAAGGCATTTTCTTCTCCAATGGAGAAGTTTTAGGGCCGTTTTGGAGAAGCTATGTTTGGAGACGGCAATTCTGCAAGTTGAGTTCATAGAATTTGAAGGAAAAACGCTGATTCCTTGCGGAATTTACAGTCAGAGGCTACTTTTTGCGGAAAAGCCTGTATTTAATAAATCTAGGCTCCGAATTGTCATGCATCACAAAAGTAACAGCAAATTGTTTAGCAATCTATTTTCCAAGGAAAACATGAAGAAAGAAAAAAATTTAAAATAAACAGTGTATAACAGTTGACAAACAGTTATACACTGTTATATACTGTTTACACAAGAGGAAGGAAACAGACTATATGCATATTATTCTTAACAATACTTCTTTGATACCGATTTATGAACAATTGGTAGATCAAATAAAAAATCTGATAGTATCAGGCGAACTGGCTGAGAATACGATTCTGCCTTCGGTGAGAGCAATGGCTTCAGAACTTAAAATAAGTGCTCTTACGGTAAAGAAAGCTTACGATAAGCTTGAAGAAGACGGTTTTGTGGTTACTGTTCACGGCAAAGGAACGTATGTTGCTGAGACAGACGGCTCCAAAGCACAGGAAGCACGTTGTAAAGCGATTGAGGATGAGTTGATTCAGCTGGTAGCCAAAGCACATGGCGTGGGGATGTCAAGCGATGATATCCGAGTTATGTTGGATATTATATTGGAGGAATAAGGAGATTTGTATGATTAAGGCGAAGAATCTGGTTAAAGAATATAAAGACTTCAAATTGGATGTGTCATTTGAAATTCCGGCAGGATATATTACCGGGTTTATCGGAAAGAACGGTGCCGGTAAGAGTACTACGATTAAGTTGTTATTGGGATTAATAAAACCGACAGGCGGAAGCATTGAAGTTTTTGGTATTGATTCCTGCAAGCTGAACGATGATACTAAACAGAATCTGGGTGTTACACTTGCAGACTCAAGCTTCGCCAACAGCATGAATGTAAAACAAATAAATAACATTCTTAAGCTGATGTATAAGGAGTATGATGAGGAATTCTTTATGAGTAAGTGTAAGGCGTTTGGTTTGCCGCTGGATAAGAAAATCGAGGATTTTTCTACCGGAATGAAGGCGAAAGTCAGAGTTCTTATTGCGTTAAGTCATAAAGCTAAACTTCTTGTTATGGATGAACCGACATCCGGTTTGGATGTAGAAGCAAGAAAAGAAATTCTGGATATGCTCAGAGATTACATGACAGAGGATGAGGAAAGAGCCATAATCATTACATCTCATATTTCGACAGATTTGGAAGGACTTTGTGATGATGTATATTTGATTGACGGCGGAAAGATTATTTTACATGAAGAGACGGATGTAATTCAGTCGTCATACGGTACTCTTAAGGTTTCCGACAGTCAGTATGAGAAGATTGATAAGAACTATTTAATCAAAGCCAAGAAAGAGAACTTCGGATATGTTTGTCTGACCAATCAGAAGCAATACTATTTGGAAAACTATCCGGATGTAGTAATTGAGAATGCATCAATAGATGACTTGATTTTGAATTTGGCAGGAGGTAACAGAGTATGAAAGGTTTATTTTTGAAGGATTTATATTTAATAAAGAGTAATATTGGTTCTGTGTTTATATTAGTAGCTTTAAGCATTTGGTTTGCTGTTGTCATGGAAAATCCGATTTTTGCATTATTCTATATAACTTTAATCAGCGTTACAACCGGTATCGGAACATTGTCACGAGATGAACGTGAGAACTCGCTCAACTTTTTCCTGACACTTCCTGTTACAGTCAAAAGTTATGTTAAAGAGAAGTTTGCTTTCTGTATATCTGTGGGAAGCGCAGCACTGTTATTCCTAACTGCAGTAATTACTATTCTTAAGTTTGGATTCGGCTTTAATTATGTAATGTCTGAGATATTAACAACGGTTTTGTTTGCATTTTTATTTCTGTTTATAGCTACTTCCTTGATGTTAGCATTTCAGTTTAAGTTTGGTGTGGAGAGAATGCGTACGATAGGTTTGACTATTTGCGGCTTGATTGCAGCTGCAGCTTATATTCTTTCAAAATTTACAGATGATTCAACAATTATGGGCTTTGCAAACAAACTCCTTGGATTAAATAAGGCTATGCTTGCAGCAGCGGTATTTGCAATATCATTAGTTGTTTTGCTTTGTTCCGTAAAGTATTCAATTAAAACATTGTCAGCAAAATTCTCATAAAAATAATCTTATTTTGTGAATATGCGTCATTTATCAAATCATGGTATAATGTTCTACGCATTTTCGAAAAGAGAGATTATTAACATATGGATGATAAGGTTGATTTTACAAAGGGCTCCATAATCGGAAAGATGACTAAATTCATGTTGCCGATTCTCGGAGCTCTTATTTTGCAGTCTATGTATGGTGCGGTGGATTTGCTGATTGTAGGCAGATTCGGAACTACATCAGGAATATCCGGTGTCGGAACTGGAAGCGGAGTCATGAATCTTGTGACAATAATGACATCCGGTTTTACAACTGCAATCACAGTTCTCATGGGAACCTATATCGGTGCAAATGAGGAGAAACGACTCGGTAAGTTAATAGGCAACAGTGTAGCCTTTTTTGCTGTTGTGTCAGTAGCGTTGTCAGTGTTGCTGTTTTTATTTGCCAAACCCTTGGCGATACTTATGCAGGCACCGGAAGATGCATTGGATCTTACTGTGGACTATATCAGAATTTGCGGTTTGGGTTTTACATTTATATGTTTTTATAATTTTATAAGTGCTGTTTTCAGAGGTTTGGGAGATTCGAAGACGCCGTTACTTTTTGTGGGAATAGCCTGCATAATAAACATAATCGGCGATTATGTGTTGGTAGCAAAGCTCGGTTTGAATGTAAAGGGGGCTGCCATAGCTACCGTGTTTGCACAGGCTGTGAGTGTTCTTTTTTCAGTGGTTTTTATTAGGCGCAGGACTTTGCCATTTAAACTTACGCGACATGATATTTCTTTCGGAATTGAGATTGCGAAGTTCGTAAAAATCGGTGTACCTTTGGCGCTTCAGGATACTCTTACCAATCTTTCCTTCCTTGCCTTGAATGCTTTTGTGAACAGACTCGGACTCGATGCCTCATGCGGTTACGGAGTGGCTAACAGAATAACCTCCTTTGTACTTCTTATTCCGATAGCACTCATTCAGAGTATGGCTCCGTTTGTATCTCAAAATGTAGGTGCCGGAAAAGAAAAGAGGGCACGTCAGGGAATGCTTACAGGAATGATGCTGGGATTGGGTATAGGAATATTTGCCGGATTGTTTTCTTTTTTCAGAGGAGATCTGCTTGCCACGATATTTACCGAAGATAAAGCAGTTATAACCTGTGCAGCCGAATACCTTCAGGGTTTTGCGGCCGAGGCGATTGTGACGGCATTTCTTTTCAGCTTTTTGGGCTATTTTAACGGCCATAGAAAATCACTTTTTGTTATGATACAGGGATTAATACAAACATTCGCGGTCAGACTTCCGCTTTCTTATATTATGAGTATTTATACATTCAGAGGACTTACCGGAATCGGCCTTGCGGCACCTGCTGCGACCACTGTCGGAATAGTAATGTGCTTCTGTTACTATATGAGATTACAGAAAAAATAAGGTTAACTTAAGGTTATATTTGATAAGCGGAAAGCCTTCGGCAAAACTTCTCCCAATCAAGGCATTTTCTAGTCAAGTCCATATTTGTGTGTAAATTCAAAACTTGCATAATTCGTTTTTTCACTTTTACCGCGACTAAAATCGTGTTTTACCGTGAATCTGTGTCATCAAGCGTCATGGATCACAAAACTAACTACAAATTGTTTAGCAATCCATCCCACAAAAACACGTGAAGAACCTAAAAATGATATTACCATACCTGTATTTGGTCTGA
>JAKSRF010000145.1 GCA_024403755.1 Clostridia bacterium | reverse complement strand
TCTTCCTTTGTAGGATGTATGTATTCCATTTTATATGCCAATCTCATCAGATTTCCCCCCAAAAAAAATAGACCGTATGATCAAAATTATATTGTTCAAGCCTTCTACCTGTTGTAGTTACTTCTCAGCCATTCCCATCTTAACTGTAAGATCACCAAGACTCTTATCAAACTGTGCTTGAGAAATTGCCCCTCGTTCAAGAAATGCTTCTAGCGTTTGTTTCTGGCTTAAATATAACTGTCTCTTCTTTTTTTCAGGAGAAAGTTTCTCCCATTCAGCTTGTTCCATAATTGATCCTTATCCTGCTCAATTAACTCAAGATATATTGTAACACGCGTGTAAAGCGGTCTGATTTATAGGAAAAAAACACGGTGTATGACCATCCAGATACGAGGGATTTTTTGTTATCGAAAAATTTCGAGAAATACCCCTTGATTTCTTTGGTTTAAAGTTGTAAACTCACATTAGGTTTAAACCTGTAAACCAAAATACTGCTGCAGAATAACGGGTTGGGAGAAAATATGGAAGAAGTATCAATTTGTGACAGCGAACTTAAGTTGATGAATATCATTTGGGATATGTCACCTATCGAATCGGGAAAACTGGTTAAGGTATGTGCCGAGAAACTTGATTGGAGCAAATCAACCACTTATACAATCCTCAGAAGATTAACTCAGAAAGAACTCGTAAGAAACGAGGATTCGATTGTTGAGTTTCTTATACCGCACGAGAACTTTCAGCGCATGGAAAGTAATAAAGTCATTGAGAAAACGTTCTCAGGTTCTCTGCCTAAGTTTGTAGCAGCGTTCCTCGGAAGCAAATCCATTTCCGATGAAGAGGCTGATGAATTGATCAAGATGATCAAGAATTCCAAGGGAGGGGCGAATGACTGATTTATTTACTAAAATACTTGAGATGTCTTTGTTCGGAAGCATTGTAATAGTTATTACGATATTGGCCAGAATGTTCCTCAAAAAGAAATCCAAGTCCCTGATAATGATTTTGTGGGTAGCGGTAGCTTTCAGACTTCTTTGTCCGATAAGTATCGAATCACCGTTAAGCTTTTTTAATCTCCTTCCGCAGAAAACTTCTGTGACCGAGATTAAGACTGAGACTGAAGCACCGAGGACGGAAAGAACAGCGGTAAATGAAGACAGGAATGTTGCTGATTTGCTTAAGCCTGCTGCAACTCGTTACCGGAAGCCGACAAATGAGGTTAACACTGAGGCTAATGTTAATAACGACATTAAAGACGGTAATAAACCTAATGTTTCTTCCGTAATTGCAGAAAATGAAGAAACTTCAGGTTTAGATACTGCGGTTGAAGAAGCTACGGTTGAAGAACCTCAGGTTGAAAAAACTCCGGTCAAAACTTCCGGCAACGTTTGGATTGTTTTAGGAATCGTTTGGGCTATTGGTTTTGCTTCTTTGATGACATATGTCGTAGTCTCTTACATCTGTCTTAAACGTAAACTTAAGGATGCGGAAGAGGTTGAGCGAAATGTTTATGAGAGCGACAAAATACCTTCGCCGTTTGTTTTCGGAATAGTTAAACCTAAAATATATATTCCTATAGGACTTGGCGAGACGGAGAAGAAATTCATTCTCACACACGAGCGAATTCACATCAGGAAGGCCGATAATTTGCGAAAAATAATCGGAATGGTATGCGTTTGCATCCATTGGTTCAATCCTGTTGTTTGGCTTGCGTTCACCCTTTTCGAGCGCGATACGGAAATGCGTTGCGATGAGGAAGTCCTTAAAGACTTGGGAGCAAAAGTTAAAGAAGATTACAGTCTGTCGCTTGTATCCTTTGCAACAAGCAACAGAAGTATGAGATTAGCCGTTTTGCCTGTATCTTTCAGCAAGGCGGGATTTAATAAGAAAGAGGTAACAGTTAGAGTGAAAAACTTGATTTCATACAAAAAGGGTTCGAAAATATTGGCTGCCGTAACTGCATTGGCGCTTGTTACAGTGTCAACTTCCTGTATGCTCAATGCAAAAGCAACTGATAAGAAGTCGGATGACGATACAAACGAGACTGAAGTAACCGAAACTACAGAGACAACGGAAACGACAGAGACTTCTGTTAATGTTTCCGAGAAACCTACCGAAAACACGACAGTTGAAGCATACTCTTATGAGATTTCTTACGGTGATGTCGGTGACATAAACATCAACGCCGAGTGCGACTACATTACAAACGACGTATTGGTAACAGATATTACTTATAATACGGTTCCTGAAACTACTGAATCTGTTACTTTCAATATCCCTCATTTTAACTTCGATACAGAAGATGCAAGATCTGTTAATGAAGAATTAAGGGGCATCGTAGATTCTTATGTAAGTGGTGATGATGCCTGGTTCTATTATGGTTCGGATTATTGCTACTATATCGGTGATAACAGCATCACTGTTGTATTTAATATTATTTGTGATTGGGATGTTAATGAATATTACACATACACATTTGATTTAATTACCGGCAACCGCATGAGTAACGATGAAATATTAGCTGCTTCAAACAGTGAATTCTCAAGTGTTTCGGAGGCTGCAAACGCTGCTACAACGAATTACTTTAACAGTTTGCAGATGTTTAAAGACGGTGATGAGCCTTTTATAGTTGACGGTGAAGTTAATCCAAACAATCATAATTCTTATTTGAGCATCGATAGCACACCTGAGGAAATTATAGACGAGTATTTGTCTATCACATTTAATGAAGATAATCTCAACGATGATATGCGAATCGGATTGGATTCAAACGGCAACCTGATTTTTATATCCGAGATTTTCTCTCTCGGAGGCGCCAGTTCATATGCCGAAGTTTATAACTCCGAAGGTGCCAATATAAGCGGTTACTTAGAAGACGTCCGCTATTCAGAAGTAAACGGTGCTGATGTAACAGCCTCGGTAGAGCCGTTGGATGTGCTTGCCGCTGTTGAAGAAGATATTGAAGTAATCAAAGCTTATCACGAAGCTAATCCTGACGAAGAACTTTATATTGATTGGAATATTTGGCCGGACGGATCTCAAGTCTCTTTTCTTATCTACAGACCGGATTCTGAAAACGTAGAAAAGTCTGATATATTTAAACCTTTCGAATTCAACTACTATTCATATTTGGATGAGAGTGAGAAAGAGGTCGAATTGGTTTACGGTGATTTTGAATCAGGTAATTATGTAGTAACAGCCAACTGTTGTGATTTTAACAGTACATACCTCGGCAATGATATAGGATATGGTTTAACTTATTGTCCTACCTATTCTTACGACAGATTTGCTGAATTGAGCGCTGAAGAAATTGCCGGATCAAATATCGAGAATCCGAGAGCATCTTCTCTTGAAGACGGAGTTTATTTCGGAATGATTAATTCATTTGATGAAAGTTATTCAAACATAAGCATTAGTGCAGGCAGGGTTTACTCAAGATTAGAATTGGATGATTATCCGATTGCTTATGACTTTGTCGATGTAACACTTCCGCTTGCCAATCCTTGTGAATTTCGTGATAACATAACGATCTGTAACGGTAGCGGTGGAAGAAACACACCGACGACGTTGTTTGATTCTATCCTTTACAACACTCTTATGGGTAATGCTTCGAATAGCGGATACGAAGGAGTTAATTATTACGGATTTTTCTTGGTAGAGAACGGTCAGGTTGTTGCTATCGATTTAAATATTTGGTTATGATGATTTGAAAAATTACCCCATCCTTTTTTGATATGATACAAAAAATCAATCATTCAGCTCAGAGATTGAAGGGTAACTTTATACAAGCTTTTATAGTAATGGATTACATCCACGAAATGAATCAGAAAAGGAACTTATCCTAATTCCTCTGAGAGTGCGGCGTAATCATGTTCATAGTTAAGAAGAAAAGAGAAGACGATTTATATGAAAAAAGAATTAAACGGAATAAAATTCTTTATGCCACTTATAGCTATTATTTGTGAATTAGGTGGTGCATGTATTGCAGCAATTCCTCTGAAGTCTGATAATTTTGTTCTTTCCGAAAATCTGTTA
>JAKSRF010000144.1 GCA_024403755.1 Clostridia bacterium | reverse complement strand
TTTCACGGGAATTATTGGTTTTGATACGGTGAATTCCCGAGATTCAGTCACGCTTGGGGATGGAATCTGTGATTTCACGGGAATTATTGATTGAAGTGCAATCCATTCCCCAAGGAAAGCATAAAGAACAAAAAAATATCTGTCCCGTTTCAATCGACCGGAGTCTTTAGGAACGGGACAGTATTGTTAAAATTTCTTTTTCCGTATCAGAACGGCTGATTAAGAAAACTTATCCGCGCTCATTCAACACGGTCTGACACTTATTTTCCATTATAGAGATTACATCATCAAGTGACTTATCACCGACAAAATACGGCTGAATCTCTTCATTGATTATCTTAAAAATCGCGGTGTCGGAAGAAGCTGTTTTACCGATATTATCCAAACATTCAAGTAATTTGTTTGCAGCATCTTCATCAGCATAATCAAACGGAATTTCATACATGGCGGCCTCCGCCTCACTGAACATTGTTTTGTTTCTATCAACTCCCTTATTGAAGGAATCGACTGAAGTTTGAGTTTGCTCTTTAACTGCTTTTCTGGATATCGGGAAGGACCATTCGCAATCCATTACTTCATCAGACATGATTGTGTCAATAAATGCCATGGCTCCGTCAACATCCGAACAAGAAACCGAGATTGCTACAGAATCATTTATGAAGGCAATCGGTCCGTTTCCTTCAAGAGATGGCATACCATACAATTTAATATCCTTATTGGCATTATCTAACATGAAATCGTAAACACTTCCTACATACAGGAAACTAATCTCTGCATTCTGGATTTCCTGAAAAATTCCCTCAGTCTCCGTACCATTCATCTGTTGCACGAGACTTTTCTCAGGCAACTGACTGCAAAATTCGCAAACAGCCTTAAATTCTTCATTATTAAGATTGATTTTGCCTTCACCATTAACAAGCGGAGTATCCATATTATCCAATAACATGGAGAAAACATCTAATCTGTTATATTCAAATGTGATAGGGTCAGTTCCGTTACAATATTCATCTACTATTGAAGGATACTCTTCATAAGTAATGCCCATACCATTTTTACACATACCGTCCGGTCCGGAAATACAAGAAGTAACAAAGGATAACGGCATCTGATAAAGCTTTCCGTCAATCTTACAAGACTCGATAATGTTGGCGTAGTAATCTTCACTGTTAAGTTTTGATGCATAATCTGAGAGATCAACCAAATAATTAGGATTACTGAGCTCTCTATACGAATAAGATCCCAAAATAATATCAGGTCCCTCACCGTTCATTAAATCTACGGCTAATTGATTGGAAAAATCAAGCGCAGCCTGAGTGTATGCATCACTATCATCATATTTCACTGTTATATTTTCTTCGGAATATTTACTGTCATACTGAATAAAATACTTATCTGAATTTGAATTAAACTGATATATAGCTTCAGCCGAGATATCATTCAAATATGCAAGTGAAGCTGCAGTCAACAGAGTCTTACCTGCATTCGGATTTGAATCCGACTTGGTTAATTTATATGCGACAATGGAATTTGCTCCGGTAATCATATCATAATCCGATCCCGCTACAATCAAACCATTCTCATTAACATGTTGCACCTTAAGGGTAGAAAGCTCGCTCATATTAGAATAGCAACTGTTGTAATCAAAAATTTTCTCTGCCGTAGAATTCAAATAATCAATCTGATATACACCGTCAGTTGATGTGCAGTATGTCTTACCATCGATTTCAGTCAAATAATAAGAATAATTTTGGAATTTTATAAGTTCATCACTCGCCTCGTATTTTTCAGCCACTAATGTGTTCAAATTTACTATAACTTGGCTCAAGTAGTAATCTGAAGTTGAAATTCCCACCAAAACTTCGTCAGAAGATAACTCAGTCATATTCGTTACGCCATAGATTTCTGTTTCCGGGAAAGCCTCCGAAAGGTTGAATATCTTGACATTGCCGTTTGCATCTTCTATTGCAAGTTTTGTGATAGAAGTCTCTGTACTCATCGACCAAGATGAGAGGCTTGAAATCTTATAATCACCGATTTTCTTGGTTAAGTCTATCCAATCCTCCTCACTAATCTCATCCGATTTTACCGGTGTCGTGCAATTCAAATCTTCATCAAGAAGCTGTGTATCAGAGACTTTACCTGTCTCTGAATCAATTGCATAGTAACAATCACTGCTTCCGGCATATGAATATTTACTTACTTTTACATATAGGTCGTTGTCATCCCCCATCACAAGTCCGGAAACATACTGAGAACCGTAATCTTCTGTTGAATCGATTGCTTCATCGTCTTCGATTATATCCTCACTCTCATCTTCAGTAGTTTCTGTTTCCTCAGGAAGCTCAGCACCTTCAGGTATCTCAACTTCATCATCAATCTCCGTTGTATCCGAAGCGTTATCTGTCAATTCCGTTTCTTCTTCCGGCAACAATTCTTCATCAGAGTCCTCGTCATCTGCAACATCAGAATTCTGATTGCTTACATAATTCAGAGAATTAACATCTGTTTTCCATTTAACACTTCCATCATAATCGTAACACACAATGTCATTTAACAAAGCATCCATATAAGCTTCTTCATCCATGTTCATATAATCAATCGGATAATTACCGTTTACATATGTATAAATGCCGCTGTCTGTGTAAAATGTACTCATCTCATCAATATAGTAGTAATCCAGTCCTAAGTCTGCATACTCGGTACCGAATACCACTCGAGTTGAATCAAACCATTCCTGATCTGCACTAACCTCAACAATCTTGTTTTTCTTAGCCTTATCCGAGTCTGTTGAACCGCAGCCTGTAGCAGTTATCATTGAAGACCCCAACATAACAAAAGTTACGAAGGCAGTTAAAATTCTCGTCTTTTTCATATTAACCTCCCGTACATAAATACCAGTTTATTCTAATTTCTATACATTAATATATATTTATAAAAATCTTAAGATATGTTAAAGAAATCGTGGTAAATTTACGGTTTTTGTATCATATTTTCGAGAGAAAGACGCCTTATATTGACAGAAAGACTTCGCCCCAAATAAAAAGTGCGCCCCAAAGTAATTTGAGACACACTCTTTTCTGCGAATAATTTACGCCTCAGCTGTCGCTGTTCTGATTCATGGCGTTATCGCGGGTCTGCAGATAAATCTCTTCTGCAACATCCTCGAAAAGCTCAGTTGTAAGCTCATTAGATTCACATTCAAGAACATACTGGCCATCAATTGTAAACCAGCGCGCAAATAAGATACCGCTGTCTTGTGCATATGCAATAAGCTCGTCAGTAGGTTCACCGTAAACCGTGTTTCCTTCACTTGTATAAACTCCGGTAATATCACCTGTCTGATTAGGCGAGAAACGCATCGTATACGCAACTCCGTTAACTTTGTAGCAGTACTGGCCAAGCATTCCCTGTTCACCGCAGTCTATAGTCCAGAACTGTTCATCGGTAACACCCATAACAGCAGGCTTGCACATTGCACCACCCAAAGTCTCGTTAACTTCTTCAAGACTGTCATATTCAACCATTGGGTTAACCATACCGACTGACTCCTCTGTCTCTTCAGATGACGCTTCTGTTATAGCCTCAGTTACAATCGTTTCCTCTGCAGAAGTAACTACAGTAGTTTCTTTTGATTCTGATGAATCAGATGAACTGCAACCTGCCAGACCCATTACCAAAATACATGCTGTAAACAAAACTAATGACTTTTTCATAATTAATCCTCCGTTTATTGATTTTATATTTGCCTTTCGAATGTCACGGTGTGATTATAGATATTTTGATTATCAAAGTAAAGCGAAGTTTTGATTGTTAATATTTTGTTTTCTCATTAGAAATTTATAGGTCACAGCCTTAACATAAAACACTGTTTTAAGGCGTTAATCGAGCTGTCAGATTGTCAGTTTACGCCTTTTCGAGAATACGTATACAAGACATAAAACCTGCTGTCTCAAAACTAAATTGAGATAGTCCTTTTTCATGCAAACAAAAATGAGCTCCGAAGAGCCCATTAATGGTAGAATAATTGTGTGAAAAA
>JAKSRF010000143.1 GCA_024403755.1 Clostridia bacterium | reverse complement strand
TGAGGGCGCCGAACAGCCTAGAATCACTGAAAACCCTGTTTTCAGTCACTGTAAAATGATTCAATTGGCCATTTACCGTGAATCCGGGTAGTTGATGGCTCAGATTCACGGTAAATCCCGAGCCTTCTTCAAAAAAAGATGTCGTTCTGTATAAAATCATAAGGCCTTATGTTTAAGGCCTCGCGCATCCTATGATAACCGGCATTAGTGATTGCTTTGTATTTTTCCTGATATTCGGATGAATACTTGTCATACTTATTGCGGTATCTTCATCAGTAATTGCTACATCATAAGACAAATATGGTATAGTACAGTTGTTGTTTATTTTCTTTTCGACAAGAAGAATTGCAGGAGTAAAAAATTGAAAAAGATTTTTGTAATAGACGATGATGTTTATATAGGCGACATGCTTGAGACGGCGTTGACGGAGGCCGGATATGAGGTGTTGAGGGCGTACTCGGGAACTGAGGCACTTCTGGTTTTGGAGAAGAATATGCCGGATTTGGTATTGCTTGATTTGATGCTTCCGGGCTTGTCAGGAGAAGAGCTTCTGCCGAGAATCAAAGGGATTCCGGTGATTGTGGTCAGTGCAAAGGTAGGCATTGATGATAAGGTTAATCTGCTTTTGGGCGGCGCTTCCGACTATATTACCAAGCCTTTCGAGATTAAGGAATTACTTGCAAGAATCACGATTCATCTCAGAAGTACTTCTGAGATGACAAACACAGACATTCTCAGATTTGATAACATTGCTATAAATACACTTTCGCATGAGGTGTGCGTAAATGAGGTTGCGGTTCATCTGACAAAGACTGAATTTGCTATTTTGAAGGTCCTCCTGATAAACGGCAATCAGGCAATCGCGAAGAGTGTTCTTCTGGACAATATCAGTTTGGAGACACCTGATTGCACCGAAAGCTCGCTTAAACAGCACGTAAGCAATCTGCGTAAAAAGCTTCGTGATGCGGATGGCAAGGAACACATAGAGGCCGTATGGGGAATAGGATTTAAACTGACAGAATAATCTTTACTAAATCTTTACGCTTTTCTTTACCGCTGTCTTTACGGTACGAAGATATTCTATGTCCATCAATCGAAAGGAGCAATTTACATGGAATATTGCTTAGAGACTGTAGCACTGAGCAAACAGTATAAAAATTTCAAAGCCCTGAACGGACTTAACATGCATGTACCTAAGGGCAGCATTTATGGATTTGTAGGTAAAAACGGTGCCGGAAAGACAACATTAATCAGACTGATATGCGGATTGCAGTTGCCGACAAGCGGTGAGTTTAAGCTTTACGGTATTCCGAACAACAATAAAGAAATCAACAAAGCACGAAGGAGAATCGGTGCCGTAGTTGAGACGCCGTCCATTTATATGGATATGACGGCAAGAGATAACCTGATACAACAATTTACAATTCTGGGAATTCCGACACTTGATGAAGTTGACAGCATTTTGAGCTTGGTCGGACTTAGTGATACCGGAAAGAAGAAGGTTAAGAATTTCTCACTCGGTATGAGGCAGCGTCTCGGTATCGCTATGGCATTGTGCGGCAATCCGGATTTACTGATTCTCGACGAACCGATTAACGGTTTGGATCCGCAGGGAATTATTGAGATCAGAGAATTGATTCTGAGACTGAACAAAGAGAAAGATATTACTTTCATTATCTCAAGTCACATACTGGATGAGTTGTCTAAGATTGCAACTAATTACGGCTTTATAGATAGAGGCGTTCTGATTACAGAACTCAGTAAAGAAGAACTCGAGAATTCCTGCAAAAAAGCACTCCATGTGGTTGTGAATGATACACGAAAACTCATTACGGCCATAAATCAGTCAAACATTGATTGTGACATAGTATCGGATACGGAAGCTGATATTTACTCTGACATAAAAATATCGGAACTCGTCAGACTGCTTGACAAACAGGACTGTGAACTCATTCAGGCGACACAAAGAGACGAGAGCCTGGAGAGCTTCTATATGAATCTTGTCGGGGGTGATAAAAATGAGTAATCTTTTGGTTGCTAATATAAGACGTTTAGTCAGGAGCAAAATCTTTTGGATTTGCTTTGTGGGATTTTTTTGTTTCACGGTATTTATGATGGTTATGGGCGGTTTCGTTCTAAAATCTGAGGATGCGGTTATACCTCTCGACCACTACTATTTTCAAGCCATGTTATACGGTGGCATGCTGTATGCAGGTTTCATTTCTCTTTATATAGGAACGGAATTCTCTGACGGAACCATACGTAATAAATTAGTTGTAGGCCATTCGAGAAGTGAAGTATATATAGCAAATGTGCTTACAAATTATCTGGCTGTTGCGGCATTTTTTGTGGCTTGGCTTGTGGGTGGTATGACCGGAATCCCGTTTTTCGGGCTGTGGGAAATCGGCATAAAAGGCTGGATTATTAACTCCTCGGTTATTCTTTTTGCGGGCTTTGCAATCGCATCCATCTATACCCTTGTGGCGCATTGGATTACATCCAAAGCCATCTGTGCAGTTATATCTATTCTTCTCGAAAATATGTTTATCATAGCAGGCTCTTTTCTCTATGAGAAATTATACGCACCGAAGATGATTTTCTCTGCCGTAAATGGCACTTTCATACCGAACCCTTCCTACATATCCGGTGTTACACGAGATATTTTCAAATGGATTCTGCGAATTATGCCAAGTGGGCAGATTGCCGAGGCCGCTTACGGTTATGCCACAATCAGTAACGAAGGAATCATGATTATTACTTCCGTAGCAGTCGCTGTTCTTATTTCCTGCATAGGATGTATAATATTTAAGAAAAAAGATATAAAGTAGGTAAAATGATTTGTTCCTGACAGTAATCTGCATTGTTTTATTTGTGTTGCTTTGCATAGCAGTAATAAAGCTGATTTCTATGTATAAAGCACTCAGCGAGCTTCAAAAGGATATGGATTCCATATTGAACGAAGAAACGAATGTGTTACTTTCTGTTTCCGTTCAGGACAAAGCCATACGCAGATTTGTTGCCAACCTCAATAAACAAATCTCAAAATTGCGCGAAGAACGACACAAATACAAAGCAGGAGACCGAGAACTTCAATCTGCTATCACAAATATTGCTCATGATATAAGGACGCCTCTTACTGCAATAAGCGGTTACGTCGAGCTTCTCGACAAAGAAGAGAAATCAGACAAGGTAAACACCTATTTATCCTATATTCGCAACAGAACCGACCACCTAAAGAAGCTTACGGAAGAATTATTCAAGTACACGATTTATCATGCCAATGAAAATCTGGAGCTTACCGAATGCGACATACGTGCGCTCCTCGAACAAACTTTGTTGGAATATTACGGAGCACTGAAGGAGCGTAACATCGAACCGGAAATTCTTCTTCCCAAAGACAAGGTGCTCAGAAAAGTGAATCCGGCCGCTTTATCCCGGGTATATGCGAATATCATCAACAATGCTATAAAGTACAGTTCCGGTGATTTATCAGTCACCCTTTCCGAAAAGGGCATAATCCGATTCACCAACACTTCAGCTTCATTAGACGAAATCCAAGTCGGAAGACTGTTTGACAGATTCTATACTGTTGAGGCCGCCCACAAATCCACAGGCCTCGGTCTCTCAATTGCGAGAGAACTGGTAAACAAAATGAACGGCATAATCGAGGCCGATTTTAACGATGGAAAACTGACAATTACAATTGTATTTGCTTGAGAGGCGGCCGGCGCCGGCGCGGCTGGTGCGGCTTGGTGCGGCCAGTGGCGCGGTGCGGTCGGCGGCTGGTGCGGTTGGGGGCTTGGTAGTGCGGTTGGCGGCCAGTGGCGCGGTCGGCGGCTTGGTAGTGCGGTTGGGGGCTTGGTAGTGCGGTTGGCGGCCAGTGGCGCGGTCGGCGGCCGGTGCGGTCGTCAACCACCCGGATTCACGGTAAACGACCATTTGAGTCACTTTACAGTGACTGAAAACAGGATTTTCAGTGATTCTAGGCTGTTCGGCGCCCTCATTCACTGCAAATAGCCATTTGAGTCACTTTACAGTGACTCAAAACAGGGTTTTCAGTGATTCTGGACTGTTCGGCGCCCTCATTCACTG
>JAKSRF010000142.1 GCA_024403755.1 Clostridia bacterium | reverse complement strand
CAAACAAAAATGAGCTCCGAAGAGCCCATTAATGGTAGAATAATTGTGTGAAAAAATTTCTTTTATTTTTATTTCTAATGTTGACATATTGAGTCTATTGGGATAGACTATGCACATGGTCTGTTGCAATAGACCGAAAACAGTTAAGGAGATAGAATTATGAAAAGAACAATTTTTAAAAAAGCAACAGGTATCATGCTTTCATTGATTATGACTGCAACAGTTTTACCACAATTTGCCCTCAATGCATTTGCTTCGAGTGGCGCAGATGCTTTTGTAACAAGATGTTATAAGGTAGTATTTCAGAGAGAACCTGATGAAGATGGATTTGCTTATTGGACAGAAACACTTGACGCGGATCCTTCTAATGCAGCTTCCGTAGCTTGCGCTTTCATTTTTAGTGAGGAATACAAAGAGCTTAATCGCACAAACGAGGAATTCGTTAAGGATCTTTATTATTTATTCATGGGAAGAGAAGCAGATAAGGCTGGCTTTGATTTCTGGTGTAATGGTCTTTCTAATGGTATGACCAGAGACGATGTTTTAACCAGCTTTGCTAATTCAGCAGAATTCATCACAATATGTGAGAGCTTTGGTCTCCCTGCTGATTCTGAATCAACTAGTCCTATTACAACAGGCTCTGTTCCTACTCTTACTAATTCAAACGATAAGATCACTAATGTTACGCTCTTCGTTGAGAGACTTTACAAGATTTGTCTTAACAGAACACCTGATAAGGAAGGAATTGCGTTCTGGGTTAATAGCTTACTTGAGGGTCAGTTCTCTAGTTATGAGTGCGCAATGGGATTTATCATGAGTCCTGAGTATACAAATTTGAATCTTTCTGATGCACAATATGTTGAGAACCTTTACGCATGCTTGATGAATAGACCTGCTGACGCTGCAGGAAAAGCAATCTGGCTAGAGGTTTTAAGCAATGGCACAATGACAAGAGAGCAGGTATTTAACGAATTTGCAACATCACAGGAATTCGCTAATATTTGTGAAAGCTACGGTATTAATTAATAAGGACCAGTAACACATTTTCGATAATAAGGGATATAAAAGTATATATGAAGGAAAATCTCGGTTCATAAGCGAGCCGGGATTTTCTTTTATTTTTCTTGACAGTTTCGGTCGACTGGAGTAGATTTATTATGTTATGATTTATTTATATGAGGTTTAATAATTATGGAAGAATTGTCGTTATTTGACAGCGAGTTACGATTGATGGATATAATTTGGGATGAAGCCCCTGTTGAATCCGGTAAATTGGTAAAAATCGCAAAAGAGAAATTTCAATGGAGTAAATCCACAACATATACGGTTATCCATAAATTGGTTGTTAAGGGCTTTGTCGTAAATGACAGCTCTATCGTAAAGGTGCTTATTCCAAAAGAGCGTATTCAGATTCAGGAAAGTAATAAGATTGTGGAAGAGCGTTTTGCTGGCTCCCTCCCTAGTTTTCTTGCGTCTTTTCTCGGTAAAAAATCACTTACAGATGAGGAAGGCGACGAATTAATAGATCTTATCAAACAGCATATGGAAGACAAAAAATGACTGCTATATTTTTAAAACTCTTAGAAATGTCGGCATTGGGAAGCATCGTAATTCTCATCACGATGTTTTTCAGATTTCTTTTGCGCAAAAGCTCGAAAAGCTTAATTATGATTCTCTGGCTGACAGTAGCAATAAGATTGCTTGTTCCTATCAGCATCGAATCTTCATTAAGTATTTTTAACCTGTTGCCAACCATTAATACAGCAACACTAATAACCGAGACAGAATCTCAGCATGAGATTCCTGCAACAACTACAGAAGCCGCTGTAGCAAAGCCTGAGAATATCACTAGCTCACCTTCTACACCTTCTGCAAATGTTTCTCACTCTCAGAAAACAACACCTAATATCATTGCTATACTCGCACATATTTGGGCTGTTGGTGCCGCAGGAATTATTCTTTATTGTTTGATTCGCTATACTATGCTGACAATATCTCTAAAGGATGCTACTAAAATCGATAGAAATGTCTATCTGTCTGAGAAAGTCACCTCCCCTTTTGTTTTCGGATTTATAATTCCGAGAATATATTTACCTGATGTCCTCAGTGATGTTGAGAAAGATTATATTCTTTTACATGAGAATACTCACATTAAACATGGTGATTGGATTAGTAAGCTGGTAGCTATGCTTGTTGTATCATTACATTGGTTTAATCCGCTTGTATGGTTGGGTTACTTCCTTTTCGAGCAGGATATTGAAATGCGCTGTGACGAGAGCACCATAAAGAATATGGATAAGGCGAGAATCGAGGAATACAGCATCTCAATCGTATCTTACTCTAAGATAAGCCACAATGCTCGCTATTTGGTCACACCTTTGGGCTTTAGTAAGACTATTTTCAGCAAAAAGGAAATTAAAAGCAGAATTAAAAATATTCTTAACTACCGTAGAATATCAAAAGCCACTGCTATGACAGTAGCAATCTGCCTGTTGTCCGTGTCTGTGGTTTGCACCCTTAATCAGAAAATTAAAAATACAGGTTTATTGCAGCAAATACAGAATGCACCGCTTTCTAAAAATGGTTTATTTGAATTATCTGCATTGGATTCAGCTCATAGAACTGACTATACATTCTTGGAGATTTCACAGAAGAATGATTCTGTTGAGACCGAGAATTTGGACATTCCTGATACAGATGAATCTGATGTTATTGATACTACCGAGCCAACAGATTTAGAAAGTGTTGATATGGACAATTCAGTCGAGTCAACAGATACAGAGAACATCGATTCTACCGAACCAACTGAAACGGAAGTTGAAGAAGTCAACGAGACAGAAGAAATTGATGAGCCTGAATCTAGTGTTGACGATTCAATTGAGACACAATCAGAGATTTATACCACAACAACGAACTATGTTACGGATCATTCATATACTATCGATGAGTATAATAGTGATAACCTTCTCGTTAAAACGTCTGGTTATGTGGATGGAGTTCTTAGTTTCACTGTACTATATGAATATGACAGTAACTTCAATTGCATAAAAATGTCCTCTTCTAGCTCTGACAATACTGTTGCAGAACATCATTTATATCAGTATGACAGCAACAACAATCTCATCGAGGATTGCTGGTATTTCACTAATACAAATATGCTAATATCAAGAAGTGTTTATGAGTATAGCGAATATGGATATTGCATATCATGTAGTGTATATAATGGTGAAGGTGAACTAACTGATTCTTATGTATATGATTAAATATAAGAACATAAATCGCACATAGTTATAGACTTTTATAATGGCTGACTACTTTTATCTCAAAGTAGCCAGCCTTTTTTGTACTAATTTTTTTTAGTAATTACAAAATCATAAATGCAGCGCAAAGACCTGAAAATATATTAGATATTGCGTGAATAATCCAGCTTGGAACAATTGAGCCATTTGCTTTTTCTCATTTATATATCCCATAAACCATGCAATTGAAGATGTAAATATAAATTTAAGTATTGCCTTAACGATTCCAACAAGTGAGAAAAACATCGCACCATGCATAATTCCAAATACAAGTGACTGTAAAACCAAATCATTTTATAGTATGTTAGAGCTTTAACAATAGCTTTCTCTTTATGTTCAGGACACTTAGGTTGTCTACTATCATCCGACTTTGGTAAGTTATAGCAGTCTCTTTCAATAATTCCGTATTTCTGTTTTACCTGCGCAATGTAAAGAGAACTTACATTAAATCCACTATGTTCTTTGACATAAGCCTTGATTTGTTCGTATGTTGCAGGCTTATCTAAGTACTGAGCAGAGCTGACATTTTCCATTGAAAACTTGACCTTAACATCCTGACTTGGAACAGAACCCTTGGAAAGGTGAACTACAGTTTCGACATTGTTTTCTGTGATCAAAAATTTACTGCAGATGGCACTTATACTTACCTCAACATACTTATCAAGGTTTGATTTGAAAGTTTTTCTTATACATCGGCAAAACGGACCTTTTTCCTAGTATTTCATCCTTTAATTAACTGGACTTTTTGAGCGGTAATGTATCAACTATAATTTCCTCTGATACATCAATATCATCCAGA
>JAKSRF010000141.1 GCA_024403755.1 Clostridia bacterium | reverse complement strand
ATTAATTATTCCCCAAATACAATCTGCAGAGAATAACTAGCTTCTCTGCAGATAAACCTGTGATTGTCAATACTGTAGCAATCGTTTTTACCATAATCCTTTACTCCTTTTAGATTAATTATCATCGCTTACTGATGTGTCATATAATCGCGCTGATCCCTCGACGTATTTTCCACCAAATCCGAAGTTAACCAACCATAACCAAGTAATAAAAACTATTAAAAGAAATATTATGCAAGTCACTATAACAACTATAGTTCTTAATCTTTTATGAAAGAGATCTGATTTAAGCTTCTGCTTTTCAAAGCTATCCTGCTTTGCTTCGATCTTGGTAACCTCGTAGAGAATATCGTTCACTCTGTTTGACATTTCTCCAATAGTAGATTCTGTTGTTATCGGCTCATCTTCAATATCGTCTCTGAAATATTCATCGCCAATAACTTCACGAAGTCTTTTGTATTCGTCTCCACGTGGTTCGCTTTTATCATTCTCCCAGCGAGAAAGAGTGGACTTGGATACACCTACTCTTTCTGCTAATTCGCTCTGGGAAATGCAGTTATCTGTTCTATATTTTATTATTATTTTTCCGTTCATATGTATATCTCCATTATCGCCTTTACTTAAGTCTATCCACTGTAGGCAAAGAGTCAATAAAATAAGCGAAAGTGGAACAGAATGGAACAAATCGGAACTAAATGGAACAGGCAATTTCTTAAATAGTTTTTAAAAATTGTGCGTTTTACTATATTATCAGAACATATATTCACGATAAAAAAACAACGATTGAACTATTACATCCAATCGTTGTCTCATTGGGCATACTTTTTATTGTGTCGTACACTATGTAGTAACTTTGTAGTAAACTACTGTTTCAAGAATATGCGAAAGCTCGCAAACCCCTGTATTTATTGACTTTTTACGACGCCCTTTGCATTTTTGGCGGAGACGGAGAGATTCGAACTCTCGTGCCAGTTGCCCAGCAAACGCATTTCGAGTGCGCCCCGTTATGACCACTTCGATACGTCTCCAAGTCCGCATTATTGTAAATGATTCGTCGGTATTATTCAACCAAATGAGAATATCAAATTGCGCCGAATCTGATATTCTTTCTAAGGCTTTCTGCTGCCTCGGCACCATTAAGATATTCAACAAGCGCAAGGCCAAAATCAACCGATGTTCCCATAGCCTGGCTCGTGATTATGTTGCCATTTACAAACACTTTCTGATCTTCAACTACATCAGCACCGCTAGCTCTTAAGCTGTCCCAGAAACCGGGATTACATGTGGATTGCTTTCCTTTGAGAAGTCCCAATTCACCGAATACAGTGGGAGCTGCGCAGATTGCTGCAATTACCTTTTTCTGATCATTAAACTTAACGATATTCTTCTTAAGTTCTTCGCAAGCGTTGAGGTTGTTAGTTCCAAGAACGCCACCGGGAAGGACCAGTGCATCGTATTCATCGAAATCGATTTCACTGATAAGCTTGTCAGCTATAAGCTTAACGCCTCTTGATGCAGTAATTTCAAGAGTTTCCTTTATTGATACGACATCAACTTCGATGTCTGCTCTTCTCATGAGGTCAACAGGTGTAATAGCCTCTACTTCTTCACTGCCGTCTGCGATAAAAACTGCAACCTTTGCCATATGTATATCCTCCATAATTACAGGCCGAAAATGCCTTTTACAAAAATCTCTACTCCGATAAGAATAAGAATAACGCCTCCGATAATTGTAGCAACACTTGAGAATTTATTGCCGATCTTCTTACCGAAAACTAATCCACCCATGCACATTGCAAGCGTTACAACAGCTATAACCAAAACTGCGGCAAGAGCTTTTAGAAGAGAATAATCCGAGATGGTAAAGCCTACGGACAAGGCATCAATAGAAGTTGCTATACCCTGAACAAACAAAAGCTTCCAGGTTATCTTTGTCTCCTTGGATTCCTCTTCTTTGTTGTCGGACTTTTTTGAAATGCTTTCGATGATCATCTTTCCGCCGATAAACAAAAGAAGAATCAAAGCGATCCACGGAATGAGCTTTTCGAATGAACTGAAAAGGACACTCACGGTCTTTACCAGAACCCATCCGATGAGAGGCATGAGTCCCTGGAACACAGCATAAACGCTTGCAATCTGGAACATGCGGGTGCGCTTCATGCCGGGTTCAACAAGTCCATTTGCAATAGAAATCGAAAAAGCGTCCATTGACAAACCTAAACCCAAAAGTACTGAATTAAACAAAAGCTGGAAATATTCCATTTTCTCCTCCATCCTGCCCGGGCAAAAAAATAACCCAAGGCAAATAATAGCCTTGAGTCTCGCACCGGAAGAATAAGCCAGGTAAGATACCAGTATGTTGACTTAGACAACGCTTTAGCGTCTGCTACTCCCTCAATAGCGAAAATTCTACTAATCCTGGTATCGATTAGTCAACAATAACTTTGGCATATTGGATAAATAAGTAATCACGCACCCAAATTGTGTTCACACTTTTCGACTTTTGTTTTATTATTAGTAAAATTCAATTTAAGGTGGATTATTATGAATACATACATTAAACAAATATCCGACAGAATAAGAGAGCTCCGCGATATCCTTGAAATATCAGCTGAAGATGTTGCTAAGGATACAGGAATCAGCGAAGAAGAATATCTTGCATATGAGAATGGTGATAAGGAGATTCCTATCAGCATTTTGTATAAGGTAGCAGGAATCTTTAAGGTGGATCCTACAGTCCTTATGACAGGCGATGTACCCAGAATGGATGACTATACAGTCGTCAGAGGCGGCAACGGAATTAAGGTTGAGCGTTATAACGGTTATTCATTCAGTGCTCTTGCTTTCAATTATAAGCACAGACAGATGGATCCGATGATCGTAACTCTCTCCAAGTCAGAGACTGCTGAGCTCGTACATCACCCGGGTCAGGAGTTCAACTATGTAATCGAAGGTGCTATCAAAGTAATAGTTGATGATCGCGAATTCACATTAGAAGCAGGCGACTCCATCTACTTCAATCCTGAGAAGCCTCACGGACAGCGCGCCGTGACGGAGACTGCTAAGTTCCTCACAGTAATCAACGAGTGATTTAGCAGTACTACCCCAGAACATTAAATTGAAGCAGAAAAGGAACTAATACCAATGGACTTATTAAATAGATTTGTTAACAGAGTAGAATTTGAAAGCTACGAAGACTTTAAGGAAAATTTCAAGATCATCATCCCGGAGAATTTCAACTTCGGTTTTGATGTTGTAGATGTATATGCCAAGGAAGATCCTGAGAAGGAAGCTCTTATCTGGTGCGACGACGACGGCAACGAGAAGCACTTCACATTTAAGGATGTAAGCGAGAACAGTAACCGTATCGCAAACATGTTCAAGGGCTTAGGCATCAAGAAGGGCGACAGAGTCCTCATCATGCTCCGTCAGAGACCTGAAGTATGGTTCACAATCGTAGGTCTTCATAAGCTCGGCGCTGTAGTTATTCCTGCTACATTCCAGCTCCTCCCGCACGATATCGTTTACAGATGCAATGCAGCTGATGTAAAGATGATCGTATCAGCTGACGATATGGAAATTGTAGAGCACGTTAATAAGGCACTTCCTGACTGCAAGACAGTTAAGTATTGCAGCATTCTCGGAGAAGCACCTGAAGGTTGGAGATCTTTTACAGATGATATGGCAAAGGAATCTCCTGTTTTCGAGCGTCCCACAGGTGCTGAAGCAACACATAACGACGATCAGATGCTCATCTATTTCTCATCCGGTACTACAGGTGAGCCTAAGATGATCCTTCACGATTATCTCCTCCCCTTGGGTCACATCGTAACTGCTAAGTACTGGCAGCAGGTTTACGACGGATGCAGACACCTTACACAGGCTGACTCCGGCTGGGCAAAGTTTGCATGGGGCAAGATTTACGGACAGTGGATCTGCGGCGCAGTTAACGTTACATACGATACAGTAAGATTCAACGCAAAAAGAATGCTTGAGATCATGGAAAAGCTTAAGCTCAACTCCTTCTGCGGACCTTCTACTATCTACAGATATCTCATTCAGGAAGATCTTACAAAATATGACTTCTCCTCCATCAAGCACTGCTCAATGGCAGGTGAGCCGTTAAATCCTGAAGTTTTCTATAAGTGGCAGAAAGCAACCGGCCTTGAGATTCGCGAAGGCTTCGGCCAGACAGAAGGAAGCGTTCTTTTCGCTAACTTCCC
>JAKSRF010000140.1 GCA_024403755.1 Clostridia bacterium | reverse complement strand
GTGACAAAAATGGTCTGTTTTAGTGATTCAGGGCGCTAAACCGACAAAAGTCACTAAAATCTCTTGTTTTTGTCACTAACCAAGTGACAAAAATGGTCTGTTTTAGTGATTCAGGGCGCTAAACCGACAAAAGTCACTAAAATCTCTTGTTTTTGTCACTAACCAAGTGACAAAAATGGTCTGTTTTAGTGATTCAGGGCGCTAAACCGACAAAAGTCACTAAAATCTCTTGTTTTTGTCACTAACCAAGTGACAAAAATGGTCTGTTTTAGTGATTCAGGGCGCTAAACCGACAAAAGTCACTTCACATTGTTTAGCAATTCCTTTCCCAAGACAACCGTGAATAACTTATCTTCTTCGTCTTCCGGAGACCTTACGCTTTGACGGTGGGGTATCATCCCCGTATTTCATCTTCTTTGATTTCCTCGGAGTTCTGTTTCCGCCCTCAATATTCTCATCAAACACAAAATCTATATGATTGTTGTCCAAATCGACATTGGTAAGAATAACCTTTACCTTGCTTCCGATTGTCAGCTTAATACCGCATTTTCTGCCCATAGCCCACATACAACGCTCATCGAAAATATAATGATCATTAAGCGTTCTGAATGCTACAAAACCCTCAACCGTATTCTCCAATTGAACAAAGCAGCCCGGCTCGATTATGGATGATATCACGGCATCAAATTCCTGTCCTACTTTATCACTCATATAAAGTGCAACCTTTGCATCAACCGAAGCGCGTTCTGCGTCAACTGAATTACGTTCCATTTCGGAGCTGTGTTGTGCAACATCCTCTACATGGTTGGCAAAGTACTTTCGCATATTCTCCTTATGAAGGAAAGTCTTAATTATCCTGTGTATATATAAATCCGGGTAACGTCTTATCGGACTGGTAAAATGACAATAATATTCTGATGCCAAACCGTAGTGACCGCAGTTCTCGGAAGAATATCTGGCTTTTGCCATTGCTCGCAGCAGCATGGTGTTCAGAGCAGGTTTAAACTCATCTCTTCTTACGGTCTCCATGTATCTCCTTAAATCGCCTGAAGATACATTGGAACGAATTGTTCCGACAGCACCGAAATTACGTGCAACCCGCGCAAACTTTTGAAGCTTTATCGGATCCGGTGTCTCATGAATTCTGTAAACAAACGGGAAATTACGACTGCAGAAAAATTCCGCAATAAACTCATTTGCAGCTATCATGAACTCTTCTATCATTCCGTTACAATAATTTATCGGATATGCCATTACATCCTTTACCGTACCGTCATCATTTAATATCACTTTAGTTTCCGGAATATCAAAATTCAGAGTTCCGCGATTGTCACGCTTAGCCTTGAGAATATCGGTTAAATCCTTCATTTTTCTGAGCATATCCACTATTTCGGGTTGTTCCTCGAGCGGTTCATTCTCAAACAAAATTCTGTAACATTCGTTATAACTCATGCGACGATCGCTTCTGATTACGCTCTCATAAACATGACCGTCGATTATCTCACCGTTGGTTCTTGATATAACCATTTCCGCAGTCATACTCAGTCTGTCTACATTTGGATTCAAACTGCAAAGTCCGTTGGAGAGCTTCGGCGGGAGCATCGGAATAACGCGTTCCGCAAGATACACAGAAGTTCCTCGCAGCTGTGCTTCATTATCAAGTTCAGTATTAAGTCTGACATAATTTGATACATCGGCTATATGAACAAACAATTTATAATCACCGTTATCAAGGCGTTTCACGGTTATGGCATCATCAAGATCCTTGGCCTCTTCACCATCAATGGTAATTGTAAGTAAACGTCTTAAATCTACCCTTCCCTTGGCAAATTCATCATTTATTTCCTCTTCGGTAGGGTTAAGCGGCAAATCCTTTACCTCATCCTTAACTGCTGTCGGGAAATCAGGGCTTAAACCAAATTGACGCAGAAGCGCCAATGACTTTACGTCATTATCATTAATTCCGCCCAGAACCTCAATGATTTTTCCTCGGTATTCGCCCTTTCCGGCATAAGGATTAAGCACCTCGCATACGACTACCATATCAAACGGAGCACCGTTTAAATGATTGCGATCTATGGAAATATTACCTATGTTTCCTGCATTTTTAAATGAAGGATCAGGAATTACAACACCAGCCAGAACCTTATCAGTATCAACCTGTCGCAATATACCGATTACCTGATTTTTTACCTGAAGCGGACCTCTCGGTTCTATATCACTCAAACTGAATTCTTCGCCTGTTATCATTTTTACCTCACTGTCAGTTAACAATACACCAATAGATAAAATCATGTGCAATCACGTCCGGTTCACCGAAACGTTCACATAACCTTGAATATGTCTCCGTATACAGTGCATCCTGATCGCCGTTGATATAGTCATTCGGTGATACAAGAATACCATCATATTTCATATTTTGAGCGAAATCTATCTGCTCGTCAATAGACTTATTGGTAAACAAATCGTAAAGTTCCAAATCAAAAGGACGATTTTGCGGTGCTCCGTAGGACAAACACAAATCTGAATCGTGTACCACAAGCTGAGTGTGACGCTGATGATCAAAAACGTCTGAGACCTCCTCATCACGAACATACGGCATTACAAACAAATCAACCGTTCCGTCCGGTGTATCATACTGCTTGGCATAATCCATAATCAATCCGACTATCTCTTCATCACGCTGATAATTATTACGTGATACTACAGCTGCCGATTCATCCTTTACTATACCGGTCTGATCCCACATTGCAAAGACAATCACCACTGACATCAGAAAAATATATATTATATTCGTTATTGGCTTGGTACAGACCTTTTCGACAGAAGAATAAACCTTCTCGGCAAGACATGAAGTTGCTATTGCCGCCATAAATGCAACATAAACCACGGCACGATTATAGCAGCGAAGATAAGGAAACAACTTAACAAATATAAAATTCATACATGACGGGCTTCCTACAAGAAGTATAAACGCAGTAAATAACGCAAGAGGTGTAAACAATGATTCTTTCTTATGCAAAGGTAAAATAAATACGTATAAAATAATCGCAAGAAGACCGCAGGCAAAGATTAAACCTATGTAGGCAGATTCGGTCCACTCGCCCAAGGTATACGTTCCGTCACGATAAAGCATGGCTATTCGTGAAAACAAACTGAAACGGTGCTCCTTATCAGGAATAAACAACTGAATCAATTTCAAACCCATATCCTCCGATACACGGGCTGCATTCTGTGCCGCACGACTGTCGGCAACAACCGTGCGACCGTTCTTAAGCCAAAACATCAGTGACGGGATTGCGGACATAATAAACGTAAAAGCACTGATTGCTATTGCCGCAAACGGTTTTATCAGATTCTTAAGCTTCCCGGAATTAATTGCATATAGAATTGCCGCAAATGCAATAAACATACAAGATAAAAGTGCATAATATATTCCGGTCATTCCTATAGCCGCCATAATAATTGCATTAATCACGGTTGCTTTTAGCTCGGTCGAAGACGGGCGTTTTCCTTTACGCGACCAAGGCCATACAAACACAAATTCACCTCGGAATACTTCCACAGCGAGCACAATTGCTAACGGAACCACAAAGAAAAACGTCAGATAAACATGAGCCCTGTATCGGCCGAAGAAGAACGGTAATATACCATACACAATACCCATTGTCACAGAAGTTACATTCGTAAATTTCAGTCTCTTGAGTGCATATATTGCTGCCAGTCCGTTCAAATATACAGCGCTGAAAAGAAAAATGTTATAACCCAATACAAAATTACTTGTTATATTGGCACAAATGAATTGTATTATCAAAAGCAACAAATCAAATGTGTAATAATCATACGTACTTGAACCATACGGTGAAGCAAGCTGATTATAAATAAAAATATTGTGATCCGTAGCCATCTCATGTGTTCGATGAATCACCGATACCCCGTCTCCGGTAAAATATGCTATCGGATATTTTGTAATATCTACTGAATTAAGACGAAATACAATATTAACTATCAACGTCAGTAAAACTACAGCTGTAAAATAAGGCAATGCGCGTAAAGCAACCTTTTTAACGTTGCCGGCTGTAACTGCATTATTTTTAACTCTTGCTTTATCCATCAATATTTATCTTCCTCTTTAACTGTTCTTGTCATTGCATGACAAAGAATATTATAAGTTATGTGAACCTGTCTTTCAACTTATCGGTAAAAGTCCTCTTAAAACGCCGCCGGTAACTCCGCTGAAGATTATAAAAACAG
>JAKSRF010000014.1 GCA_024403755.1 Clostridia bacterium | reverse complement strand
CCATCAAAAACAGTAAACGCCAGTTAAATGCCGAATAAACAAGCTTATAATCATCAGGTACCCTTGATAAATGATAGAAAGCATAATTGGTTAATTCATATATATCAGCAGTAGCAATATTATCAAAAGAGGCAAACTTAATTATCTCAGAAATATGGAAAGCAACCGTTGTAGCTTCAAGTGAAGAGCTGATTCCGACATTGTTCTGAATAATATCAGCTTCCTTAAGATAGTAATAACCCTTTGAGAAGGTTACGGTAAAATCACAGAGCAAAAACGGCATACATAAATATGCATGCTTTGAATTATTTTTTGTTACACCTTTTGCTATAACAGAGATACATCCCAAATCAGAAGTAAGAACCGTCAGAATTCTGTCATTATCTTTAAACTCAAGGCTGCTGACAACAAGTCCTTTAAAACTGAAAGCATCTCCGCTCATTAATTATCTTCCTCAGCCTTATATCCAAAGGAATTCAGGAACGTATCATCATTCTTCCAATCCTCACGAACCTTAACGAATAAATCAAGATAAACCTTGCATCCGCACAGTCTCTCAATTGCTATTCTGGACTTCGTACCGATACGCTTAATCATCTCTCCGTTCTTACCGAGAATAATACCTTTATGAGAACGCTTCTCACATACTATCGATGCACTGATTACAACCATATCTCTATCGTAATCATCAACTGCATCATCTTTATACTTCTCTTTAAATTCAGTTATCTCAACAGCAGTTCCGTGAGGTATCTCTTGATTGGTATAGTGCAAAAGCTGCTCTCTTATTAATTCACAGGCAATCTCACGTTCTGTTTGATCAGTCATTTCCTCACTGTCAAACAACCTAGGTCCCTGTCCCAACAGTGATTTCAATTTATTAATCAAAACATCAACATTATCACCTGTCTCGGCGCTGATAGGAATAATTTCCTCAAAATCATAGAGACTGCTGTAATTGGCAATAGCCGGAAGCAATGTCTCTTTTACTATCGAATCCGTTTTATTAATAGCAAGAATGACCTTCTTCGAATTTTCCCTACACAAATTAATTAATTCTCTTTCAACCTGAGCCGGAGAAGTATATCTTCCGTCAGCAATAAGCAGTACAACATCTGCATGCTTCGCCGAATTAAAAGAATTTTCCACCATTATTTCCGAAAGTTTTGACTTTGGTTTATGGACACCCGGTGTATCTACAAAAATAATCTGTGTATCATCATCATTATAAATGAAACGAATATTATTTCTTGTTGTCTGCGGTTTATGTGATACAATTGCAAGCTTCATTCCGCTGAGATAATTGATAAGCGTTGATTTACCTACATTAGGTCGTCCCAAAATAGCTACATAACCTACATGTTCGCAAATACTTCCCGCCGGATAAACAATATTATTATTCAATAATTGTTCATTCAGAGAAGTAATCGAATCTTCTGCTTTATCATTATGTGAATCGAAAATATAGTCGTTATCATTAAACTCATCAGTATAAATCTTTGACATAATCACCCTCTGCAAATCTATCATCAATCTCTCATCTTCCGGATTATCTACATGGTCAAAACCAAATAAATGAAGAAGCGAATGACAAACAAGAAAAACTATCTCTCTTGCAAGACTGTGATTTAAATTCTCTGCCTGAATTGAAGCTACTGCAGGACAAATGATTATATCACCCAAATTTAATTCAGGTTTACCGTCAACGCTGTATTCAAAATCCAAATCATCAACACTATCAAGCAAATTACCGTTCTTCATGTTAATCATAGGAAAAGACAACACATCGGTTGACTGATCCTTATCTCGGTATTCCCTATTTAATTCATGAATTTCATCCTCATCAACAAGAGAAAGAACAGCAAAAGCGTCCTCCAAAGCCTTCATAGGAAGACAATGTGTAAAACTCATATCATTAACTACCGAAGCCATCATATGGAGCTTCTCTTCAATTTCACTTAATACTGAAGTATCTAAAAGTTCGTTGTCGTCAATAATCCTTATTATCATTCTGGGTATAAAATCCTTTCATGAAACATTCCTGAATAAACCTGAACAAATGAATTAATTATCTTCTCTATATCACTGAACGAAAGCTCAGATTCTTTCATTTGATCCTCGGAAATTTTCTCTTTAACGAGTTTTCTGATAAACTTTTCAGCGTCATCTTTATTATTTATCTTGGCTGACTTAACGGCAGCTTCACAAGTATCAGCTAACATAATAATAGCTGACTCTTTTGATGAAGGAACAGAACCATGATATCTGAAATCATCCACAGATGGTTCAGGTCTTCCCTCTTCCTGCGCTTTTTTACAAGCCTTAACGTAAAAGAACTTAGGATATGTATCACCGTGATGTTCTCTGATGACCTTAATTATTGCATCAGGAAGTTTATTCTTCTCGGCAAGAGTTACGCCGTAATCAACATGATCTGTAATTATTTGAACACTTTGCTCTACTTCTATTCCATCGTGCGGATTATATCCGTTTTGATTCTCTGTAAAGAAAGCAGGATCTCTTAATTTACCGATATCATGATAATATGAAGCAACCTTACAGAACAGTGCATCAGCTCCTATGGCCTCGGCAGCTGATTCCGCCAGGTTTGACACCATAATAGAATGCTGAGAAGTACCCGGACATTCAACAAACATTCTTTTTAACAGCGGATTACCTGTCTGTGATAAAGTTATCAGTTTAATCGGTGATACACCGTCTGTGAGCATTTCATAAATCGGCATAAAACCAACTGCAAAAACAACAGAAATAAGTGTCACCAAAGATGACCAGATAAGATTATTAATCAAATCATTTCTTGTTGAGTTATTAATAAAGCTGTAAGCCAGAGATGCCGCCGCAACACAAATTACAGGAAATATTACTAAAGAAGCACTGTAATTTCTATCTGATTTTGCACCCGCAAGTACCGAACAAACGATAATACCCACAAAATATACAAATATATACTCGGCCTCAAATCCATACATAGGCCACATTATAAGAAGAGATACCAAAGAGAGAATTACACCGTTACGTGTACCTAGGTAGGTAGTAGCTATTATCGTAAAATACAAAACAATTGTTGCCAGTGAAGAGAAACGTGACAAATAAATAGCTACGGCAACAGGAATCAAATATGTCACGGCAATAATAATTGTCAACTTTATATCTGTCTTCTTAAGACTGGTAGCGTTACGAAAGAATAACACGAATGATAAAATAATTATCAAACAATATACCGTAATTCTTATAAGGAATATCCAATCAAAATCATCTTCTCTTATAAGCTCAACTTCCTTAAGATTGTTATATATCTGCTGTGTTACTATATCTCCTGATGCTACAATCAAAGCACCTTTATCGACATAAACAGGTTCACTCATTGCTTTGTTATATGCATTATCTTGTGCTTGTGCAGTAGCAAGAGAATCAAAAACAGAATTCGGAGTAAGAATACTGTTAAGCGTTCTCTTTAAGAGATTATTATAAACAAAGTATGAAGAAGAACTAAGATTAGCATTATCTATAGCTGAATTAACAGCGTCACCCAAATTGTCAAGACTGACATTATCCAACATAATTATATCGGTAAGTGTAACAGCTTTATCTTCAATAAATGAAAATGCAGAAGAAGTCATATTAAGATATTCAATTGCGTCATCCTGAGATATATTAATACCGTCATCAGCCACCGCTTTCATAAGATAATCAAGAACATAATCAAATTCATTTTCACCAAGCATTTTTCTTGCCTGATCCAGAAGAGTAAAGAACGTATTAACTTTATCAACATTATCGGCTACTATAGAATCCGAACGCACGAAGATAGCCTCAACAGAAGTTTTTGCCAAAATTGCCTTCTTCTCTGTCTCAAATTCATCTTCAAATTTTCTCGGCGCATATATATCAGTATCACAAACCGAACCCGGCTTAAGATTATACTTAACAGGAAGATAAGCGTAAAAAACCATTGCGATGGTTAATACCGTCGTTAAAAACAAAACTATAGTAGTAATCAGTTTTTGTTTAGAAGTTATTTTCATAATTTACGCCCTCTCTGTCATTATACGCCTTAACTATCTTCTGAACTAAGGAATTACGCACAATGTCACGATTCTGTAATTTAATTATCTCAATCTCATCTATGTCGGAAAGCACCTCAATGGAATCTATAAGACCTGACTTAATATTTCTCGGCAAATCAATCTGAGTAAAATCACCGCAAACACAAACGCGGCAATTAATACCTATTCTCGTCAGGAACATTTTCATTTGTTCTGAAGTAGTATTCTGTGCCTCATCAAGAATAACAAAAGCGTCATCTAGATTACGTCCTCTCATAAAAGCAAGCGGAGACACTTCAATTACTTCCTTCTCGTAATACTTCTCAAACATCTCAGGTCCCAAACAAATATTAAGCGCATCAAAAACAGGTCTCATATAAGGATCAACCTTTTCCTTCATATCACCCGGAAGAAAACCTAACTTCTCACCGGCTTCGATAGCAGGTCTTGTAATTATAATCTTCGATACCTCTCTGTTTTTTAAAGCTTTTACTGCCATAACAACAGCAAGAAATGTCTTACCGCTTCCGGCAGGACCCGAACAAATTGTCAATTCTGATTTTTTAAGAGCATCAATATAAAACCTCTGTCCGAGAGTCTTTGCTTTAATAGGTCTGCCTGCTACTGTATTAAAAATCACTTCATCATGATTATTAATAAAACTGTCTAGTTCGCCTGAAGAAGCTAGTTCTATTAGATAATCAATACCTGATTCATCTATTTCTTCCTCATCGGATAACTTCTTTATCGAATTAAGAACACTGCAGGCACGTTGGAGTTGCAGATTATTCTCTCCGCTCAATAACAAATCTGAACCGTCATACTCAACAGAAACAGAAAACTCAGCAGAAAGCTTCTCCAAAAGAGAATTCATAGCAGTATTATAGAAAAAAGCACTATCTACTCGTTCGGTTATCACAACTCACAATCCTTTCACTATTAAATCTCATCAAGTTTACCGAGAAGGTTCTTATAGTATTCAGGCAAATCAGTAGTAAAATACAATTCTTTACCCGTTCTCGGATGAATAAAACTAATTGTTTGACTGTGAAGAACCTGACCAATCATGTCATACTTAGGCTTCTTAGAAGCATACAACGGATCTCCGACAACCGGATGTCCGATATAAGTCATATGAGCTCGAATCTGATGAGTTCTTCCCGTTTCCAAATCAATCTTTAAATCTGTAGCTTTAGAATATCTTTTAACTACTTCGAAATGCGTAATTGATGGTTTTCCGCCTTCAATTACAGTCATTTTCCTTCGGTCAGACTCGGATCGTCCGATCGGAGCATTAATTGTGCCCTTATCCGGTCCTACAACGCCGTAAACAACAGTACGATATTGTCTCTTAATCTCATGTCTGGACAACATATCCGCAAGTTTAAGATGTGTCTCATTATTCTTACAAGCAACCATAAGACCTGAAGTATCTTTATCAATTCTATGTACAATACCAGGTCTTATTACTCCGTTTATGTCTGATAAATCATCACCGCAATGCGACAAAAGAGCATTTACAAGTGTTCCCTCATGGTGACCGCAAGCCGGATGAACAACCATTCCCTGTGGCTTATTAATGATTATCAGGTCGTCATCTTCATATACAATATTCAATGGTATATCTTCAGGAAGAGCATCCGTATTAACAGGCTCAGGTATAATAATGTCTATAATATCTCCCTTTACAGGTTTATAAGACACCTTGCTCTTCTGACCGTTAACTGTAATTAAGCCGTCACCGATAAGCTGTGACAGATAAGATCTCGAATAATCCGTAACTCTCTTAGCTACATAACTGTCTAATCTTCCTTCAGGTTCAACAACTTCAATTCTCATCTTCTGTATTTACACCCGTATCTTCCGTTTTCTCATCAATACTGACTTTTTCTTCAGAATAAACACTTTCATTCTCAGCGTTCATCTCATTTGAAGAGGATTCATTAACCGTATCATTCTCACTGACAGTATCATTATCGATATTACCGTCGTTACTTTCAATAATATCGCTGATTTCTTTATTCTTTTCTTTTGCAAAAAGTTTCCAAACACTATCTATCTCATCACTTAAAGCGAACGAATATATCAAAAACAAGAAACAGCCTACAACTGCACATATATCAGCAACGTTAAAAATCGGGAAAGTCCAAGCACCAAAATCAAATCTAATAAAATCTACTACATAAGATAATCTTATTCTGTCAATTATATTTCCTATGGCTCCGCCCAAAATTAAAGACAAAGCGAAACATTCACGAGGAAAGCCGTACTTTGAAACCCTGAAAAGAACAAACATAACAACAACAGCCAGACAGGCAGCAACACATGACAAAATAACAGAACCGTTACTTATTCTGTCAAACATACTGAATGCAACGCCGGTATTACGACAATAGAAAAATGAGAAAAAACCTTTAATTATCTCTTTCTTCTCTTCTTGTGCAAGATTATTTACAATCCATAATTTTGACAGCTGATCTAAAACTACCAAAACAACAGATAAAAAAGCCCAACCAATAATTCGCTTACTGTTTATCTTATCTTCATTCATATTCAAAGACTCTCCTTATACCTGAGCAAAGACCGGAATCATTTAAATCAATGATTACTGCATTAACAAATGCCTCGCCTTCTGCAGGTTCAAATTTTGCCGGAAAACGCTTAATAAATCGTCTTAACGAAGTATCAATATCCATACCGATTATTGAATCGGAAACACCGCACATTCCGACATCGGTTATGTATGCGGTACCGTTAGGTAAGATGCGGTCATCAGCAGTCTGAACATGCGTATGAGTACCGCAAACCGCAGAAACACGTCCGTCAAGATAAAAACCAATAGCCTGCTTCTCACTGGTTGCCTCAGCATGAAAATCGAGGAAAATACCATTTACATGTTCTTCCTCTTTCAATCTTTTCACCAAACTGTCAGCCTTAAAAAAGGGATTATCACCTATCGGTGTAATATCAACCTGACCTAACAGATTGATAATGCCTAATCTGAATCCATCCCTGTCTATAACACAATAGTCTTTTCCGGGCCACCCCTCAATATTAGAAGGGCGTACGATACTATTATAATTATTAATTGAATGTTGAAAATCACGATTAGAGAAGCTATGATTTCCTAAAGTCATTACGTCAATACCGTTACTGAACAAATCCTCAGCTATTCTTCCGGATAAACCTATACCATAGCAAGAATTCTCAGCATTACAAATTACAACATCTATATTATGATTTCTCTTCAAGGCCGGTACAACTGATTTAACGGCACGCAACCCCGGAGTAGAGACAATATCACCTATAAATAATATTCGCATCATTATACCTCTGCAAAAAATTCCTATATATTTTATCACAACAAAGTAATTAATTCGATAAAAAAGCAAGTAAACCATAAGATTTACTTGCTTCATCAGTTCAATAACAACTATATTCGGAGAAATTCAATAATATTCTTTACTAAGGTATTTAAAAGTCAATTATTTAGCAACATCAGACGCTCTTGTTTCACGAATGATATTAACTTTAATCTGACCCGGATAATCAAGTTCATCTTCAATCTTTTTACAGATTTGTCTGGCTTTAAGAATCATATCATCATCATTAACCTTCTCAGGTGAAACAATGACTCTGATCTCACGACCTGCCTGAATAGCGTAACTCTTCTCAACGCCTTCAAAGCTCGTAGCAATCTCCTCAAGCTTCTGTATTCTGTTGATATAAGTCTCAAGATTCTCTCTTCTTGCGCCGGGTCTTGCTGCTGAAATAGCATCAGCGGCTGCTACCAAAACAGCTATTTCTGTCTGTGGTTCAACGTCACCATGATGAGCCATAATAGCATTAACAACTTCAGGTGACTCTTTGTACTTCTTGGCAATATCAGCACCAAGTTCAATATGTGTTCCTTCTTGCTCAAAATCTGCAGCCTTACCTATATCATGTAAGAGTCCTGCACGCTTTGCAAGTGTAACATCAAGTCCAAGTTCAGAAGCCATCATTCCAGCAAGCCATGATACTTCAATAGAATGCTGAAGAACATTCTGACCAAAGCTTGTACGATAACGAAGTTTACCGAGATACTTAATGATTTCCGGATGCAAATTAATAACACCGGTATCATAAGATGCACGTTCACCTTCCTGCTTAATAGTCTGGTTAACTTCTTTCTTGGCCTTATTTACCATCTCCTCGATTCTTGCCGGATGAATACGACCGTCAATAACGAGTTTCTCAATGGTTAAACGGCATATCTCACGTCTGATAGGATCAAATGACGAGAGAATAACAGCCTCAGGTGTATCATCAATAATCAATTCAACACCGGTAAGTGTCTCAATGGCACGAATATTACGTCCCTCACGACCGATAATACGACCTTTCATCTCCTCATTAGGAAGATTTACTACTGAAACAGTAACTTCAGAAACATAATCGGAAGCATATCTCTGAATGGAATTAACAATAATCTCTTTAGCAATCTTGTCAGCATCCTGCTTTGTCTTCTCTTCCATCTGCTTAAGCATAGTAGCCATATCATGACTATACTCACGCTCTGCAGCTTCAAGTACCAAAGTTCTGGCATCTGCAATAGATAAACCGGACACCTTCTCTAATTCCATAGCCTTCTGAGCCTCTAAAGCTTTAGCCTTCTTCTCGAGTTCATCGACCTCCTGCTGCTTAACAAGAATTTCAGCCTGCTTTGCTTCAACCTTGTCCATAAGCTTATCGATATTCTCTTCCTTCTGCTCAAGCTTACTACGCTCTCTGGCAAGTTCCTGCTTTCTTTCACGAACGTCCTGCTCTAACTCAACACGAGCATTCGTTACTTCTTCTTTTGCTTGTAAAAGCAATTCTCTTTTACGGCTCTCTGCATTCTTCTGGGCTTCAGATAGTATCTTATTGCTCTCAGCTTCTGCTGATTTTACATCTTCCTGTAATTTCAGTTGCTGCTTAGTCAAACCTTTGTTAAAAACAACATATGTACCTAAAACACCGAGAAAAATACCAACTAAGCCGATTAATAAATATAACCACCACATGTTGGCACACCTCCAAATATTTAGTTGTCAAAGATCAATTCTTATAGATATAAACATACATTAGACATTTATACTGAACTATTTTATGAATAAATCCTTTATATGTCAACCTTTTTGACAATCAAAGTAATCAAATCTTAACAAGAAAAAACTGTCTCAAAGCAAAACACTTTAAGACAGTTTTCAAAATCAAATTATATCTGATTACTTAACTAAATTTTCAGGATAAATCTCCTTCTGAGCATAAGTTGTATGCAACAACTCATGAGCAAGGTGACCGTTTGGCTCACCGAGGAAATCCTCATAGAGCTTCATAACCTGAGAATTCTTATGTGACTTACGCTGTGGCATAATAGCATCTTCTTCATACAAAGCCTTAGCACGCTCAGCTCTCAAATCGATATCCATCAAATCCTGAGCCTTAACGATTGGCTGACCACCACCGCAAACACATCCGCCGGAACAACCCATAACTTCAATGAATGCATAGTCATTAGCTTCACCGTTCTTAATCTTAGTAAGAAGCTCACGAGCAGCAGCTGTGCTATGAGCAACTGCAACCTTGATATCCTTACCGCCAAGTGTAACTGTAGCTTCCTTGATGTCATTCTCAACACCACGAACAGCCTTATACTCGATATCAGGTAAATCCTTATCCTCAAGGATATCAGCAACTGTACGGAGAGCAGCCTCCATAACACCGCCTGTAGCACCGAAGATAACACCGGCACCTGTATACTCACCCATGAAATCCGGGTCAGGTCCTTCATCAGGGAGGTTGTTGAAGTTAAGACCTGCCTGCTTAATCATACGAGCAAGCTCACGTGTTGTAATAACGATATCAACATCCTTAAGACCATCTTTATTAACGAGTTGCTCACGAGCAGCCTCAGTCTTCTTTGAAGTACATGGCATTACTGAAACAACAACGATATCCTTAGGATCGATATTATTCTTCTGTGCATAATAAGTCTTAATTAATGCACCTTCCATCTCATGCGGAGACTTACAAGAAGAAAGATTTGGAATAAACTCTGGGAAATAGAACTCACAGAATCTGATCCATCCAGGTGAACATGAAGTAATCATTGGGAGAACTCCACCGTTCTTAATTCTGTTAAGAAGCTCTGTACCCTCTTCCATAATTGTAAGGTCAGCAGCAAAGTTTGTATCAAATACTTTGTCAACGCCGAGTCTTCTCATAGCTGCAAACATCTTACCTGTTGCACGTGTTCCGATAGGGAGACCGAACTCCTCACCGATAGCTGCACGAACAGCAGGAGCAACCTGCATAACTACATGCTTAGAAGGATCATTGATAGCATCCCAAACCTTCTCTGTCTCTTCCTTCTCATAGAGAGCACCTACAGGACAGGATACAATACACTGACCGCAATAAATACATGGTGCATCAGCCATAGAAATATCATAAGCAGGACCAACAGAAGTCTCAAATCCTCTGTTGAGGAAGCTCAATACGCCAACGCTCTGCTTCTTACAAGCAGCAACGCAACGACCGCACTTAACACACTTAGAAGAATCTCTGACAATAGAGAAAGACTTATCATCAATGATAGATGAAGACTTAATGCCGTTAAATGTAACCTTACGGATACCATACTCTTCAGCAAGAGACTGAAGCTCACAGTTACCGTTTCTGATACATGAAAGACAATCAATGTTATGATCTGACAAAATCATCTCCAAAGTGTTCTTTCTTGTGGCACGAACCTTAGGGCTGTTTGTGTGAACAACCATACCCTCTGCAACAGGCTGAACACATGCTGCAGCAAGAGCTCTTGCCTTCTCAACCTCAACGAGACAAACACGGCAAGCACCGATTTGATTGAGGTCCTTTAAATAACAAAGTGTAGGAATCTTAATACCAGCTTCTCTGGCAGCCTCAAGAACTGTATAAGTAGAAGGTACAGAGACCTGAACACCGTCAATTGTAAGATTAACCATATCCATAATAATAATCTCCTTTCCCATTACTGCTTAGAAATAGCCTTGAGCTTACATGTACCCATACAAGCACCACACTTAACACACTTAGAAGAATCAATCTCAAATGCAGCAAGCTTCTTGCCCGGAGCAATGTAATCTGTTCTTGTGATAGCATCTGCAGGACAACCCTTAGCACACATACCACAACCAACGCACTTCTCTTTATCAATTGTATAGTTCAAAAGACCCTTACATACGCCGCAACGACACTTCTTATCAACAACATGCTCAACATACTCATCACGGAAATGCTTCAATGTTGAAAGAATAGGGTTAGCAGCTGTCTGTCCCAAAGCACAGAGAGAACCATTCTTCAATGCAACTGCAACATCCTCAAGAGCCTGAAGGTCATCAAGTGTACCCGTACCATCAGTAATTCTTGTAAGAATCTCGTACATTCTCTTTGTACCGATACGACAAGGAGCACACTTACCGCAAGACTCATCAACTGTGAACTCGAGGAAGAACTTAGCAATATCAACCATACAGGTATCTTCATCCATTACAATCATTCCGCCTGAACCCATCATAGATCCTACAGCAACGAGGTTATCGTAATCGATTGGTGTATCAATCAAAGACTCAGGGATACATCCGCCGGAAGGACCACCAGTCTGAACAGCCTTGAATGCCTTACCGTTAGGAATACCGCCACCGATATCGAATACAATCTCACGTACGGTAGTACCCATAGGAATCTCGAGAAGACCTACATTATTAACCTTACCACCGAGAGCGAATACCTTAGTACCCTTTGACTTCTCAGTACCGAGTGAAGCAAACCACTTAGCACCCTTATTAATAATAACAGGAATATTAGCGTATGTCTCAACGTTATTAAGAATTGTCGGCTTACCGAACAATCCCTTAACAGCCGGGAACGGAGGACGTGGTGTAGGATTTCCTCTCTTACCTTCGATAGAACGCATAAGAGCTGTTTCCTCACCGCATACAAAAGCACCGGCACCAAGTCTGATATCAAGCTCAAAATCAAAACCTGAATTGAAGATATTCTTACCGAGAAGACCCATCTCCTTAGCCTGATTGATAGCATTCTGCAATCTCTCAACAGCGATAGGATACTCAGCACGAACATATACATAACCCTGATGAGCATCAATACAGTAACCGGCAATAGCCATAGCCTCGATTACGCTGTGCGGATCACCCTCAAGAATGGAACGATCCATAAATGCACCCGGGTCACCCTCATCGGCATTGCAGCATACATACTTTGTAATACCCTGACCTCTGTTACCTGAAGCGAACTTCCACTTAAGACCTGTTGGGAATCCGCCGCCGCCACGGCCACGTAAACCTGAATCAATAAGTTCCTGAATAATAGCATCAGGATCTCTCTTCTCAGTAAGAATTGTACCCAATGCCTGATATCCGTCATTAGCAATATACTCATTGATATCTTCAGGATTGATGTTACCGCAGTTTCTCAATGCGATACGCATCTGCTTTGAATAGAAATCCTTAGGGCTTGTATTATTACCTGCAACCTTAAGACGCTCAACTTCCTTACCATTAATAAGATGCTCATTTACAAGCTCTTCAACGTCTTCAGGAGTACAACGATAATACATTGTTCCCTCAGGATAAATAACAATGATAGGACCAGCGGCACAAAGACCGAAGCATCCTGTTTTTACAACTTTAATCTCATTTGTGAGGCCCTTATCAGCAAGAACTTCATTAAACTTATCCAAAATCTTATTGGAATTTGAAGATGTACATCCGGTACCATGACAAATGAGGACATGTGAACGATAATTATCCATTATGCTTCCTCCTTATACTTAGCAATAATACCCGGAATATCCTCAGGCTTTAATCTACCGTATACTTCGTCGTTAACAAGAACAACAGGTGCAAGACCGCAAGCACCAACGCAACGGCAAGCAGAAATAGAGAACTTCAAATCCTCTGTGCAATCACCAACCTTAATTCCAAGGCTGGACTCAATTTTATCGAGGAGTGCCTGAGATCCTTTAACATAACAAGCAGTACCAAGACAAACACTGAACGCATTCTCTCCCTTTGGCTTCAAAGAGAAGAATGAATAGAATGAAACAACGCCGTAAACTTCAGCTACTGAAACTTCAAGTGCATCTGCAACTTTCTTCTGAACATCCAACGGAAGATATCCGTAGATTTCCTGTGACTGCTGCAATGTAGCCATCAAAGCCTTCTGGCCTTGTCCTCTGTACTTTGAAAGAACAGCTTCTAATTTTGTAGCCTGCTCTTCCGGAGTCAACTTAATAATAGACACAATGACTCACCTCCCGACGAAAATTCTAACATATTTATCAATTACCAACAATAATGATTTTCGAAAAAGATAATTTTTTTTACTCATTTTTACTATTTCTTTACGCAGAAGGAAAAATCATTTAAAATAATTCAAGTTAAGGAGTGCTATATGAAAATCAGTTTTACAGTTTTACCTGAAGACGACAATAAAGAAATCAGAACTATTCTCTCATCACGATACATGATGAGCAACATTCTCATAAAGAAAATCAAACTCTACGGAACTATGGAAGTTAACGGAGTTCATAGGCGTGTAATCGATCGAGTAAATGCCGGAGACACGATATTTGCCGCATACGGTCAGGATTCCGGAAAAACAAAGGATAATTCCGGTATCAAAATCTATTATGAAGATGAACAAATTGTTGTATGTGAGAAACCCAATAATCTTGTTACTCATCCTACACATAATCACTTAGATGATTCTTTGACTTCAAGATTATCGGATATACCTATGCATCCGGTGATGAGATTAGACAGAGAGACCACCGGAATAATTTGCATAGCTAAAAACGGTTATGCACATGACCTGATACAGAAGAAACCGATGAATAAAAAATACCTTGCCGTAGTTTACGGAAAATACGATAATCCGTGCGGAACAATAGACAAGCCGATTAAGCGGCGTCCGAATTCCGTAATGATAAGAGATGTTGCCGAAGACGGTCATCCTTCCGTAACTCATTATCGGGTTAAATATACCGATGAAGAAAGAAATATTTCACTGGTAGAATTTATTCTTGAGACAGGAAGATGTCATCAGATTCGAGTTCACTCAACCTATATGCGCCATCCTTTGGTCGGGGACGGTCTTTACGGACCGAACTCAACAGATAATCCTGATAACTCTTTTGATAATTCAGTCGAATTGGACAATCTCATAGGCCGACAGGCTCTGCATGCATACTATCTGGATTTTGTTCATCCGGAAAGTCAAGAGACACTTCAATTCAGGAGTCCTTTACCGGAAGACATGATGAATCTGTTCAGTGTAAAATCACAAAAAATGATTAATGAGATTCTCGGCGAGACGAATTGATTCTTCATTTTGTGTACCGGTAAGAAGTCTTGATATCTCAAGTATCTTCGCATTCGAATCAAGTTCGGTAATCTGAGTAAATGTTGAATTGTCTTTCTCCTTCTTTTCGATAAGGAAATTATAATCAGCCGAAGCAGCGATTTGAGAAAGATGCGTAACACAAAGAACCTGATGCTTTTTACCGAGAAATTTAAGCTTTTCGGCAATTTTATTTGCAGCAATACCTGATACACCGGTATCAATTTCATCAAATATCATCGTAGACAAAGAATCGGAATCAGACAAAATCACCTTTATTGCAAGCATAATACGCGAAGCCTCACCGCCTGACACAATACCGGATAAAGGCTTTAATTCCTCGCCCTTATTGCTTGAGAAACAAAAAGCAACATCTTGAGAACCCTTAGCCGAGAAGAAACGATTCTTATCATGCTCTTTAAATATAACCTCAAACCTGCTGTTCTCCATATTTAAATCAGCAAGTTCACTTACAATTCTGGAAGACAATTCATCTGCGGCAAGTTTTCTCGCGCTGTTAAGTTTATCCGATGCCGACAGTAATTCTTCTGACAATTTCTGACGCTGTAATTTAAGTTCTCGGATTGTCTTTTCCTTATTCTCAAGCCCTAACAATTCTGAATTTGCATTTGTCTCAAATTCCAGTATCTCTTCAATACTTTTACCGTATTTATTTTTCAAATTAAAAATCAAGCTGATTCGATCCTCAAGCTTACTTAATTCATTCTCGTCAAATCCTGAAAGCTCAAGATATCTCGTTACTTCAGCATTAATATCCTCAAAAGATTGAACCAGACCGCTGAAGCGATCATAAAAATCATTGTCTACAAGTTTATCGTCTATCGACTTAATTCTATTAAGGCTGTCAAGTGCGGCCTCAACTCTGTCAATCGGAGTAATGCCGTTATCATCAGCGCTGTTAAAAGCATCATTAATTATCTTCCAATAAACGGCAGTCTGCTTTAAAACAGTATATTCCTTAAGCTTAATATCAAGTTCTTCCTCTTCACCTTCGTGCAAATCCGCATCGGAAATCTCCTTAACGGCACATCTCAAAAAATCCTCATTTCCGAGTGAATTACTGTTATCCGAAAGCTTCTTTATTCTTAGAGTACACTCTTTAAGTTCATTTAACTTTTTTACATATTCAGCATACGGCTGTTCAATATATTTCCTGCCGTAAGCATCAAGTAAATCTATATGCTTCTTCTCATCGAAAATAATTTGTGTATCGTGCTGACCGTGAATGTCTATGATATAATCAGACAAATTTTTAAGAACAGAAAGCAAAACCGTACTACCGTTAATTCTTGCGATTGACTTACCGTCTCTTGAAATACGTCTGGAAATAATAATAGTATGATCCTCAATCACAATACTGTTTTCATCCAAAAATTTGATAAATTCACTATTTTCATCTATGTCAGAGACATCAAAAACTGCTTCAACCAAAGCAAAATCAGAGTCACTTCTTATAATATCCCTGTTTGCTTTTTTTCCGGACACTAATGTAATCGCATCAATAAGAAGAGATTTTCCGGCACCGGTCTCACCTGTAACCGCATTAAAGCCGTTACACGGTTCAAAAACAGCATGTTCAATTACAGCAAAATTGCGTATTTCTAACCTAACTAACATATAACTACCAGAATAACTTAATCAAATATCGTCATTTACCATATCATTTATGGTCTCAACAAGTGCAGTTGCTTCATCAACACTCGGAGTTGCAACAAATATATTGTCATCACCGGCTATAGTACCTACCACAGAAGACAAATGCATAGAATCCAAAGCCGATGCTGCAGCTTGTGCCATACCGGGTAAAGTTTTAATTACAACAATGTTCATTGCAGGACTGCAGGACAGAACAGAATTGGAGAAAACTGCCAACAGTCTTCCCGGAGCAACATCACCGGTTCTCTCCAAAACGGCATATTTTGTTCCTTGATTAGGAACAGCGACTTTAATAATTCCAAGCTCTTTAATATCTCTTGAACAGGTAGCCTGAGTAATCTGATAACCGTTACTGTTAACCATATTGGTCAACTCTTCCTGCGTAGTAATAACATTTTCTTTAATTAGCTTAATAATTAATTCTTGTCTCTCATTTTTTGCCATTTTCATAAAATGAACCTCTTACAGCAATCTTCTCACTTACCTTCTGATAAAAATCTTTAAATCCCATATCTATCGTCTTTACAACATTGTCGTATCGCTTGATCTTAATAATATCATAAGGTTCAAGCTCAACCATCCTACGACCGTCCGGAGAAATAATCGGAGCTGATTCAAAATTTCCGGTATGAACCTCAACAACACTTTTCTTGTCAATTACATAACTTGATCTGTGTAAGGTATGAGGACACAAAGGCGTAATGATCATATCTTCCATACTCGGTATCATAATAGGTCCGCCTGCAGCCAAAGAATACGCTGTGGAACCGGTAGCAGTAGCTATAATCAAACCATCACCGACAAAATGTTCAACAGGCTTATCGTTTATATATAAATCAAGCTTTACAACATGTAAATCAGAACCTCTGGATACGACTGCATCATTCAGACAAACAGCAGAATCCTTAAGATTTCCGTTCTTATCAAAAATCTCAATATATAATTGACTTCTGTTAATTACCTTATATTCACCGTTAATGATATTCAGTAATGCTTCATCAATTCTGTCCAATTCAATATCGGTAAGAAAACCGATACTTCCTTTATTTATTCCAACAAACGGAACACCTAAATGACGAAATTTGTATATGGTTGAAAGCAATGTTCCGTCACCGCCGATTGAAACAATCAAATCAACTTTCTGTATATCATCTTCAAAGACAGCAATGCTACCGTGATTTGAAATAAAATCAGCGACATATTTTGCCACTTCATAATTTATATCGCGTAAAGCATTAGAACAAATACCAATAACCATACATACCAACCTTATTGCGAAATTAGATTTATTATAAACAAAAAAGACTTCGAAATAAACCGAAAATTTTACTATTCAGACTTTTATATAAGCACCGGCCTGAGCTTTCCACATTGCAGCATATTTACCGTTCTGCTTTAGAAGCTCATCATGAGAACCTGACTCAACTATTTTTCCGTTCTCAAGCATAATAATTCTGTCTGCAAATCTCGTAGTAGACAATCGATGAGATATAAAAATTACGGTCTTATCGGAGGTTGCCTTAAGCATTGCCTGATTAAGCTGATATTCCGATATCGGGTCAAGTGCACTTGATGGTTCATCTAGAATCATTAAAGAATTGTCCTTATAAAATACTCTCGAAGCAGCCAATTTTTGATTCTCACCACCGGAAAGATTAACACCGTCATCAAAAAACTCATTTGTTATCTGTGTATCGGATTTATCCTTTAATGTCAGAACACGATCATACAAGCCGCTGTCTTTAAGTGCCTTATCAACACGGTCCTTATCCGCTTTATCGCCCTGTTCCATAATTACATTTTCGGTTATGCTTGCGGCAAAAATCTCAAAATCCTGAAAAACAGCACCGATTGAATCTCTGTATTTATTCAGATTGTAATCGCGTATATCAATGCCATCGGCCAGAACAGCCCCCTCCGTTACATCATAGAGTCGCATAAGCAGCTTAACCAGTGTAGTTTTTCCGGCACCGTTATAACCGACAAGAGCAACCTTCTCACCCGGATTGATTGTTAAGGATATATCTTTAATCACATTTTCGGGATTTGAAGAGTAAGCAAAGCTGACATTCTTCAATTCAACCTTTTTGGCAGAAGCAGTCGGTACGGCATCTCCATGTGAAACAACCTTAAGCTTGTAATCCAGGAAATTACGTATCTTCTGTACATAAAGCCCTGTCTCGGCCGCAGTTGAATAACAGTCGGTCAAATCCTTAAGTCCGTAAACGGCACGATTAAACGAATTAAACAGAATCACAAGTGCAGAAAGAGCAATTGTCTTAGGTACAGTAGCCAAATAAATAAGATAAGATATATAGAATACATCTCCGAGCATATTGCTGAAAATGTGTTTTCTTACAAAGTCAACAATAAATTTCTTTCCTGCAAATCGGCGTTCAGAACGATACACCTCATCATTAGCATTCTCAAACTTTTGAAGAAGAACCTCACTAACCTCTGTATTAAGTCGGACTTCCTTAGCATAATCGTTAAGATAGAATACTCGCTTTACATAATCACGTTCTCTTTCATGTGGATTCTTACTGATTTTGGCATTATAATTCAGCCTGTTATATATCAAACTGAAAATATACATCAGAATAAAAGAAACCAATACAAATATAATTGAACGCCCGTCTTTTGTAAGAAAATATATACCGGTCGTAACCAATACGGTAATACTCTCACATACTCCTCTCAGAAAAGCAGAAACACGATCAATTCGGTTATCAACCTCAGAGATTGATAATACCAGTTCATTATAGAATTCAGGATTGTCATAACATTCCAAATCTACAGAACGTGCCTTCTCATACAACTTAAGCTTTATCCCTTCACGAACCTTCGGACGTTCCTTCTCTGCAACATAATTACCCGCATAAACGGTAAAAACCATTCCAAGCGAAATCAAAAGGACAGCAATAAGAATAATCAACCCTACTCTTTTGAAAGGATAGTTAAACTCAGCAGCTTCAAGTACATATCCGATTAATAATGTATGTTCGAGAAAGATGGACAACTCATTACGCACTCCGTCCAAAGCTGTATAAATTACATATGAAGGTGATGCACTGAACATCATCTTTATAAAAAAGCGATTATTATCAAAAACGCTGAAAAAGGACTGCTTGGCATCATTCTTTTTCTTAAATAAATTAAGACTCATAATACCACCTCCCCTTCATTCTCCAACGCCATATAATTCATAGCCTGACGGGTGTACATTTTACAATACTTCCCTTTCATATCTATCAATTCCTGATGACTTCCCGATTCAATCAAAGTTCCCTGCTCAAGCATAAAAACTTTATCGCAATTTTTAACCGAAGAAAGTCTGTGAGAAATAAAAATCATAGTATGAGTTCTGCCCTCACGCATAATATTCTTAAACAATTCATATTCGGCAATCGGATCAAGAGCACTGGAAGGTTCATCAAAAATCTTAATCGGAGAATTCTTGGCAAAGGTTCTTGCAACAGCAATTTTCTGATGCTGTCCTCCTGACAAAATTGCACCGTCATCATTGAATTCCTTAGTCATAATCGTATTAATTCCGTCAGGCAAAGTCATAACTTTATCATAAATGTCGGCACGCTTAAGCGCATTTTCCACTATCTCATCTTCATTATCAAAATGTCTGCCCATAAGAATATTGTCTTTTACAGACAGAGCAAAAACAGCGAAGTCCTGAAATGTAGCAGCAAACAATTCTCTATATGCTTTGAGATTATATTCTTTTATATTTTTACCGTTCAAAAGTATCTCACCTTCGTCAGGATCATACAGTCTGAGTAAAAGTTTAATTATAGTCGTTTTTCCGGCACCGTTATGTCCGACAAAAGCAATTATATCTCCTTCATCAATTCTGAAAGAAAGATTATTTATCGTATTCTCGTCTGCATAAGAAAAGGATACATTCTTAAATTCAAGGCTCTTAAACTCACTCGGAATAATTCCGTCCTGATTCTCAGGTATATTCTCTTCATATTCAAGAAAAGTCCTGACATTATTAAGGAATATACCGTTCTTCATTAATGCCATAATATCCTCAAAAACATAAATCAAAATCCATGCCATCGCAACCATAAGGCTTGTCATTACCGTAAGTTGAGAAAGTGAAACGGTCTTACTTACCAAATTTCTGTAAACAGCATATGCAAGAACGCCTTCAAAGATAGCCGTAAAGGTAAATGTTATTCTCCAAAAATTCAATGAAGCATCCGCAAAAGCATATTTCGCAGCCGTTTCCGTATTCCTAACAGTTGCTGCCTTATAATCACGTCTGAGAACCTCAAAAATATCAGTAAGTCTCATCTCCTTGGCACCGTCAGGCAAATACATCATTCTGTTTACGTAGTTATGAACCTTATTATTCGGTGCCTGTTCCTCATAACGTTTAAGTTCAACCTTATTCATATAATTTCCGAAAATGAAATTACCGATTAAAGGCAAAAAGATAAAAAGCACGGCATAATGATCAATGTCAAACATAAATTTGAATACTATACCCAATGCAGCAACGCCGATAAGAATTCCCCAGAAATGTCTGACAACTTCTGTTATCTTCGTATCAGCACCGTCAATTGCCATTGTATATTTATTATAAAAATCAGAGTCCTCATAACATTTCAGTTCAACATTTCGAGCTTTATTATAAAGTTTACTGTATACACCCTTATAAAGCCTTGTAAAACCTAAAGGATATGCAACATTTTCAACATAACTCTTATACAGGTTAATAAAGAAAAACAAAACAGCGCTGAAAATAATAAACTTCATTACCTGGGCAAACGACTCATTTCGATCCAAGGCCTCTACTATTTTTCTGATAAAAATCCCATCAAAAAACACCCATTCAAAATATGAAGCAGCAACCGCAAAAAATGAGTGAAAAACAAGAGATTTACAAGACTCGGATGTGAGACTCATGGCAAAAATTACATTTTCTGCCGTTCGCTTGAGAGAAAACTTCTCCTTACTATTTTTACTATTCATAAAATCACCGTATAAATACCAAAAGAATTACTTTATTTCAGACTTAATACGTGCAGCAATCGAAGTCGCATCAAGTCCGGCCTCTTTCATTTGTTCAGCCTGTGAAGCACCCTTGATCAAACTGTTCTCGACAGCTATCACAGTAATCTTTCCACTATAGCCCTTATTATACATTTCATTCTGGACAGTTTCACCTATTCCGCCTGATATTACTCCCTCTTCTACAGTGAATACATTCTTAACATTTCCGATTCTCTCAAATATATCATCAACAGGAACCGGTTTTACCATAGAAATATGAATCAGCTTTCCCGCTAATCCCTCTTCGGAAAGAATTAAAAGAGCATCTATAGAATTACGACACATATTACCGCAGGATACAATAACAAAATCGTCACCGTGATTGGCTATCATATGCGGCTTTGCAACCATCTCATAATTAGAATAAAGCTTCTGATCAATACCTGCTTTTCCTCTCGGATAACGTATAGCAACCGGTCCTTCAACGTTGTTTACGGCATATTCAAGACAGAATCCCAATTCCTCAAGACTGCAAGGTGCAAACACAGTCATATTAGGCATCGAATTAAAATAAGACAAATCATAAAGGCCGTTATGTGTATGACCGTCATTACCTACAAATCCGGCTCTGTCCACTGCAAAAATCACATGATTATTCATAAAACAAACATCATGAATAATTGAATCATATGCCCTTTGCAAAAAAGAAGAATAAATGGCAACCACAGGTATCAAACCCGATACTGCAAGACCGGCAGCCATAGTAACCGCGTGCTGCTCGGCAATACCGCAGTCAAAAAATCTATCCGGAAATTGTTTGCTGAATTTATCCAGACCTGTTCCCTGACTCATAGCCGCACAAACAGCAACTATTTTGTTATTATATTTTGCCTTCTCAACAACAGCGTCAGAAAAAGCACCCGTAAAAGTCAAATTGCCTGAAGGTACTATTCCGGTGTTAACATCAAACGGTCCGACTCCGTGATAATCCGAAGGATTCTTCTCCGCAAATTTATAGCCCATGCCTTTTGTTGTACAAACATGAATTAATACAGGCGCATCAAGATCCTTAACTGCGTTAAAAGCATCAATCATTCCCTTGGTATCATGTCCGTCAACCGGACCGTAATATACAAGACCTAAATCATCAAAAATGGTAGGTTTCTGATGATAAATAACGAATTTCAAAAAATCTTTTATCGCAACTATCATGTTAATAATCGGTTTACCCAAATAAGGAAGATGCTTATTTAAGAAATTCTCCGTCTTATGTTTTGCCTGTATATAAGTGTTGGATATTCTTATTTTCGATAAATGATGAGAGAGACCGCCTACATTACGATCGATACTCATATTGTTATCATTAAGAATTACAAGCATCGGTGTCTTTGAATGTCCCAAATCATTTATAGCTTCGTATGACATACCACCGGTCATGGCACCGTCACCTATAACAGCTACTGTATAATACTTCTCATTTTTCAGCATTCCTGCTCTCGCTATACCGATTGCAGCAGAAACAGATGTTGAACTGTGTCCTGTATCAAAAGCATCATAAGGACTTTCCGATATACGCGGGAAACCGGATATTCCGCCCTTGAGACGCAATGTATCAAAAGCTTCATATCTTCCTGTAAGCAACTTATATGTATAAGATTGATGACCTACATCAAAAACAAATTTATCCTTAGTATAATCAAATACAGAAAGAAGGGCTACAGTCAGCTCAACCGTACCTAAATTAGATGCAAGATGGCCGCCGTTCTTGGAGACGGTAGAAATAATTTTATCTCGTATCTCACCACATAAGACCGAACGTTCTTGTTCAGTCATATTTTTAAGTTTATCGGAACTGATATCCTTTCCCAAAAATCTGTATTCCAACTTCCTAACCCCGTCAGTTCTCTCTGATTAAGAGAAACCTTACAATCATATTCAAATCGTCAACATTATAACCTAAAGCAGACAAACCGCAGACAGCCTCACAACAGGCAAGTATTTCCTCATTAAGCTTCTGCTTGGCTTGTTCAAGTCCGAGCAAAGTAACAAATGTAGACTTACTGTCACGTTCATCCTTGCCCACAGATTTACCGAGTGCTTCGGCATCGGATTCAACATCTAAAATATCATCCTTTATCTGAAAAGACAAACCGAGATGATATGAAAGATCATTAAGAAGTCGCTCGACCTCATCATTTTTCTCGATAAGCTCATTATCTACAGCATAATGATAAGGAAGAACCACGGCAGTTCTCAATAAAGCGCCTGTCTTCTTGTCTTGAAGCTCATAAAGCTTATCAAGAGTAATCTGTTTATTCTCAGAAATCAAATCGATACTTTGTCCGCCGATCATTCCGTATATTCCCGCATTGTGCATCATAAAAGAAGCAGATCTTAAGGACTTAGGATTCTTGAGACATATGTCAAATAATATTTCTGAACTTCTGTTAAGCAAATTATCACCGGCAAGAAGAGCAATTCCCTCACCGTAAACCTTATGACAGGTAGGCTTTCCTCTTCTCAAATCATCATTATCCATAGCCGGCAAGTCATCGTGAATCAATGAATATGTATGTATCATTTCCAAAGCCACGGCAAAATCAACAATATCTGCTCTTATAAGGCCAAGCATTTTAGCCACACAAAGCATGAGGCAAGGCCTTATTCTCTTTCCGCCGGCCATAACACTGTAGAGTGATGCCTCACAGGTAATATCATCCAAATCATCGAAAATACTTTTTAATCTTGGCAAAAGAAATTCATTTACATTGTCAGAATAATTCTCGAAAAGCTCGTTTATATCACTCATAATGTCTCATCCTCGTTACCGATGAATAATCCCTCGGTATTATCCTTAACATTAAGAAGCTTAATAGCCTTCTCTACTTCACTTAATCTTTTGCTGCACTGATTGGCAAGCTCAACACCTCTGGTATAAAGTGTAAGAGACTCCTCAAGAGTAACCTGTCCCTGACTCAGCTTTCTTACTATCTCTTCCAGTTCTGCCACACCATTCTCATATACAAATTTCTCATTTGCCTTTGCCATACAATTTCTCCTGTTTACTTTTTATCACTTCATCAATACTTGCGGAAGCACTGCCGTCTGACAAATATATCTCAATTTTGTCTCCTTGTTTTATATCATCACAGGAAGACACAACTTTACCTGATTCATCCGAAAGAAAAGCATAACCTCTCTTTAAGACATTCAGCGGTCCCACAGAATCTAAAACATTTACAGAATTTGCTAAACGGTTCTGCTCCCGTAAAATAATTCTCTGTTCGGATATCTCCAAACTGTCAGAATATGATTTTAAAACAGCCTGATTACTGATCAGATAGTTATCGGAACACTTAATCAACTGCTGAACCAGATTGTTAACCTTATTATGAGCCTCACTGATATAAAACATCGGTGACATTAATGCCTTATGATTCTTCAGCGAATCCAAATAACTGCGCTTAGATTTTAAAACAGACTCTTCAGCCATTTCCAAACGCATCTCTGTATTATTAATATAGTTCTGCATATCAGCATAAACCGGCAAAACAAGTTCAGCCGCTGCCGTAGGTGTCGGCGCACGTAAATCAGAAACATAATCCAAAATTACATTATCTGTCTCATGTCCGATAGCTGAAATCAAAGGAGTAGTACACTCATAACATGCACGAGCAATAATCTCACTGTTAAAGCCGAACAAATCCTCATAAGAACCGCCGCCTCGAGCAACAATAATTACATCAATATCATCTCTTGAATCCAAATATTTTATTCCCGCAGCAACCTCAGTCGGACAATTCTCACCTTGAACAGCTACAGGATATATCAACAAATCAAAATAAGGATTTCTTCTGTTAAGCGTACGAATAATATCGTTTATCACGGCACCCGACGGTGAAGTTACAACACCGATTCTTCGTGGTAATAACGGGATTTTCTTCTTATGCTCCTCGTTAAACAAACCTTCCTGCTGAAGTTTAAGAAAAAGCATATTAAACTGCTCTTTCAAATCACCCTTACCTGCAAAGCGCATAGACTTTGCATTAATCTGGAATTTACCGGTAGGACCGTAAATATTAACAGTTCCGGTTAATACTACTTTCATCCCGTCTTTCGGAACAAAATCAAGCTGTGACAGATATGTTCTGAACATAACACAGCTTACACAAGAGGCTTCATCCTTAAGTGTGAAATAACAATGACCTGAACGATAAATTGTGACACCGGATAACTCACCGGTAACGGTTAATACCGATAAATCACCATTATCTGCCAAATATTCAGATACGTAATTAATAAACTCTGTAACAGAATTAAAGGACGACATCACAACACCGATAATTATTTATCCAAGCTTTTCGCAAAGGAGGACAAAATTCCGTTAACAAAAATATAATCCTTATTATCGGCAAATTTCTTAGAAAGCTTTACTGCCTCATTAATAGAAACACTTGTAGGAATATCATCACAATGAAGGATTTCATAAAAAGCAACTTCAAGGATAGCCGTTACTACCTTATTAATTCTGTCAAGACTCCAATCCTTACGCATAAAACCCGAAATCATTTTATCAATATTCTCTTTCTCATCGCAAACTCCGTGAGCGACACTGATAAAATATTTATCCTCACCGAAAGAAGTCTCGGAATAATCCGAAAATTTCTTAAGGTTCTCCTCAAATGAATCACTTCTAAAATCCATCTGAACAAGGAACTGAACTAAAGACTGTCTTGATAAAAGTCTGCTGACAGAATTGTCAGAACTTAAAATCTCTTCACTCATCTTACTCTCCCCGGAGGCAGAATTCTGTCAAGCAATTCCTTAAAACGACTCTTGTCATTAAACAGGAATGAACCGACAAAAAAGCCTACTATAGTAAAAATAATAATAAACAACGTTTTATAAAAACCAAAAATGCACAAAAGCAAAGCTATCACAAAGAAAACACCGGCAAAAACTACACCCATCTTTGTGGCGGAAACCTTTTCTATAAGCATAGTAAGCAGCTTCTCTAACATATTACTTATCTACCTTTGCAACAATAGGTTCTACTTTAGCTACCTTAACCTGAACAGAATCAACTGCCAAGCCGGTATAGCGCTCAATATCCTTCTTAACCTTCTCCTGAACCTTAGTCATGGAAGAAGGAATCTCAACATTAGAATACAAATCAGCATTCAGTTTAACACTGATAGCATTATTCTTTGAAGACGAGACTCTTACCTTTACATTCTTAATTCCGACTTGAGCTGATTTTGCCGAATTGGACGCAATGCTTTCAATGGCATCAGCACCAATATCAACACCACCAATATCTGTAGTTCTTATTCTTGTCTTTGTCATTCTGCCGGAAGTAATACAAATTAATATCGATGCAACGCTCAAAAACAAAAGAAAAATAATAATAACTATGTATCCGTATTTCTTTGCCGGATCGGTAACTATACCCGACAAAGCAGATAACAACTCAGAATATATACTCTCGTCATGTACGGCATATAATAAAATACCTGACAAAACAGCGATAATGACTGAATATAAAAACAAAACCGCTTTTGTAAACCAATTCATCAAATACACCTCTTTTAAATCGTATCAGTCACTGACGGAGCCTCAACAACACCGCACACATGAACATCTACGCTCTCGACATTGAGTCCTGTAAACTTCTCAACATCCATTTTAACTCTTTCCTGTATTGACCAGGCAACCTCAGGTATTATTTTACCATAAAAAATGACAGGATATACCGTAATAGCAACTGAGTTCGTATTATCGTCATAAAAAACTACACGAACACCTTTACCCTCATGCACAACTCCTGCCTTTTCTTTAAGCGCAACTGCAAATGAGGATGCCAATGAAGCAACACCGTCAATCTGTGCAGCCGCTTCAGCAGCATACTGCGCAACAAAGCCCTGTGTTAAGGAGCGATCTCCTTTAATTGAATCATTAACGGAACTATCCATCGGAACACCTCAAATATTCAAATTTCAAAATACAAACATAGTATATATACATTCAGCCGACAATAGCAATATATTGTCGGCTGAAAATATATTAAAGTTTTAAATTATACTCTCTCGAGATACTCACCTGTACGTGTATCGATACGGATAATCTCGTTCTGGTTAACAAACAAAGGAACCTTAACAACAGCACCTGTCTCCAAAGTAGCGTTCTTTGTAGCATTAGTAGCTGTATCGCCCTTTACACCAGGCTCGCAATCAACGATTTCAAGCTCTACTGTAATAGGAAGCTCAACAGAGAAAATCTCGCCCTTGTATGACATAACCTTACAAATCATAGCCTCTTTAAGGAACTTAACATTATCACCAATAACAGAAACGTTAATAGGACGCTGATCATATGTTTCCTGATCCATGAAGTAATACAAATCACCGTCAGCATAGATATACTGCATATCATTTCTGTCAAGCTGAGCCTGCTCAAACTTCTCATTTGGGTTAAAGCTTCTTTCAACTACAGAACCTGTCTTTACATTTCTGTACTTTGTTCTAACAAAAGCAGCACCCTTACCCGGCTTAACATGCTGAAACTCAACAACTGAGAATACCTGACCATCCATCTCAAAACACATACCGTTTCTGAAATCACCTGCACTAATCATACTGATCTCCTTATAAAAAAAATAAAAATATTAAAACGCATTTCTACACGCTTGTTTGCATTATGGTATTTTAATTGAAAAATGCAAATCCTGCAAGTATTTATTTCATCAATTATACAAATACACGTCAAAATCGTGCAATTAACCTAACAATTTTCTCGAAAGGACGCTTAATTTTTACATACCATATCTCTTTTGGTTGGTACTTCTCCACCATAATCGTATAGCAACCGGCCAAGTTACCTGCCATTACATCTGTAAAAATCTGATCACCTATCATCACACATTCGTTATTTGTCGCATTCATTAATTCCATTGCTCTTTTAACACCGTCTGTACGCGGCTTATGTGCACAATTAACAGAAGGAAGCCCCAGTTCCTTTGCAATTACCGATGATCTTGAGGATTTTGCATTTGACACCAAACAACACTTAAAACCGTTCATCTCGAGATAATTTATGCAATCAAGACTGTAATCACTCGGTGCTGTGGAACGGTCAATGTCAATGGTATTATCATAGTCAAGAAACGCTACCCTTATCCCCTTATCTTTTAATTGGTTAAGATTTACTATAGGAATCTCTACTACCTTAGGCCATACTTCGTTTGGAATCATTGCTTTAAAAATTTTCATGTTCTACCTCGCTGTCACTCCCTGCAAGCTATATTTATAACGATTTTTCGCTATAAAATCAAGTTTTTTGCATATCGGTATTTCAAAATGTAAATCTTGTGCTATTATAGAAACGTTTTATATCTATATAAATATTCAAGGAGCATATTATGAAGGTTGCAAAATTCGGTGGTTCTTCACTTGCAGATGCATTTCAGATAAAAAAGGTTTGTGACATTGTTCTGTCCGATCCCGAAAAGAGAATAGTAGTTGTCTCAGCGCCGGGTAAAAGAACAAAAGACGATATCAAAGTAACAGATTTACTTATTGCTGTTGCCAAAGCTCGTTTGGCAGGCAATGACTATGAGAAAGAAATTAAAGCAGTAATTGAGCGTTTTAACAGTATCACTTCTGATTTAAATATATCGGATGTACTTCCGGAAATTGAGAATACACTCAGAACTACAGCTTCAGCATCTTATACAAATGATGTTAAGTATCTTGATTCAGTAAAGGCTATGGGTGAAGATTGTTGTGCACGACTCGTTGCAAAATATCTTAATTCCATAGACGTTCCTGCCGAGTATTGTAATCCTAAGGAGAAAGGTCTTTTCCTTAAGCATGATGCAAACGGCAAAGCAGTTATACTTAATGAGTCATATGCAAATCTTTCCTCACTTGCAACAAGTGACAAAATCTGCATTTTCCCGGGTTTTTACGGTTATTCAAAGGAGGGCGAGATTATTACGTTCTCACGTGGTGGTTCTGACATCACAGGTTCCATCCTTGCAGGTGCCGTAAAAGCTGACGTATATGAGAACTGGACCGATGTAGACAATGTATTTGCCGTAGATCCGAGACTTGTAAACAACCCTTTCCCTATAACCGAGATAACCTATGATGAGATGAGAGAGCTCGCATATGCAGGTTTTAACGTGTTACACGAAGAAGCCTTATATCCTGTATTCGTAAGAGGAATTCCGGTTCATATTAAGAATACAAATAATCCTTCATCTTCAGGAACTAAGATTGTATCCAAGAGAACTCATTATGATTCTCTTGTCACCGGTATTGCCGGCGAAAGCGGATTTTGTACCGTTACAATTAACAAATATCTCATGAACAGACAAATCGGATTCGTTATGAATCTTTTGAAGATATTCAGTGATGAAGGAATCTCTATTGAGCATATGCCTTCAGGAATAGACTCAATTACATTTATTATCAGAAAAAAGAATTTCACAGAAGAGAAACAAGACCGTGTATTGAAAAAAATATACAGTGAAATGAATGTTGATTCCGTTTCTGTTGAAAGAGATCTTGCCATAGTAATGATTGTAGGACAGGCAATGGCTAATTCTGTCGGCATTATGGCTCGAGCAGCATCAGCTTTAGGAAATGCAGGAATTAACCTTAAGATTGTTAACCAGGGCGCTTCTGAGATTTCAATGATGTTCGGTGTATCTGAAGCTTATTGCAAATATGCTGTACGTGTTCTTTATAAGGAACTTTTCAGATATTAATTTAATTGTCTCTGATTAGCATATCATCATTTTAGATTACGTATTATGTGACTCCCGTATCTATAAAAAGGTATGGGAGTTTTTTTTGCGCTATCGGAATTGACAACAGTATAATTGCCTTTTCTTCAAAAATCATATTTTCCGTTGAATTTCATGTACTTTACAACTCAAACGTTAGAATTAATATGCGCCTTTATAGACTATTTACTCCCAGCAATCATTGAAGAACCGAAGCAGATTTCATCAAATGGCTTAAGTATGTCAAAACTGACACAGATTTAATGCATCCCATAAATTCCGTGCAGTGATTACCGGCTGTTAACTCCATGATTCTCTATAAATACGCCTTTTAATCTAAGTAAAAATTAATTCTCACCTGCATCCGCATTTCCATCATCGGAAGGTGTATCAGCCGGCGTCTCGGCAGGCTCAGCCTCAGTTGCTTCTGTTGTTTCAGCAGTCGTTTCAGCTGTAGTTTCTACAGTTGTCTCTGCTGTTGTCTCCATTGTTACCGGAGTAGTCTCAGCCGTAGTCTCTTCAGTTGTTTCAGCTGTTGTCTCAGCTGTAGTTTCTGCAGTTGTCTCTGCTGTTGTTTCAGCTGTAGTTTCAGCGGCAGTTTCTGCAGTTGTCTCAACTGTTGTTTCAGCAACAGTCTCCTCTGTTGTCTCTTCCTCTGACGTATCTTCAGTACTCTCAGTATCGGCGACAGTTGTCTCAACTACTAATGATTCAGTTTCCGGATAGGTTAAATCTTCATTAATTGTCTCTAACATTTCTTCAAGCGTCGGATCTTCCTCACTGATTTGAACATTCAATATAAAACCGACAATTCCGCCTTCTGTAGAAATATTGGAGAATGATTCACCCTGTGAAACAACATTTACAGCATCACCTTTGGACAAATACGCAATAATCGTACTCTCCAAATCCTCAGAAGAATAAACCGGTGTGTTATCATTAGATACGTACATCACTTTTTGTTCATTCTCAATCTCGCCTGAAGTCGGTGCAACTTTTCCGATAATATCGCTTGCATTAAAAACCAAATATGTAGCACCGTAACCTACACCTACGAATACCAGGAACAAAATTATCGGGATAAACACATTCTTTATTTTTTCTTTTTTACTGTCAGCCGGCATAGCTTTTGATTCCTTAGTTTTATTTTTTTTATTTACCGACTCTTTATAATCGGATTTAGCATTTGAACTGAATATATTTTTTGTCTCACCGTCATCATTTTCGCTGTTAACGGGAACAGATCTTCGACTCTTATCATGAACCTCATTATCTACTTTGCTTTCTTTTCGCTCAGCAGAAACTCTTTCCTCAAATTTATCTGCAGATTTAACCGAATCAGCAGAAGCATTTCCGAAAACGGCATCACCCGGTAACAAAAACGTGGATTCAATCTTAATTAAGATAATGGAAAGACCGGCCTTAATTCCGTAATTATATGCAGAAGATATAATCTCTTTTGCCTTTGTCTCAGTCTGTGTAGGTCTTATTAGCAAGCTATTACGAATATTAGCCGGTAACTTCTTGGACAAACCCAAACCCATAAGACATATCTCATCATTATCCTTTAATTTGAGGTGAACTCTCTTATCTGCCTGAACGTCTCCGTCTTGCGGCATTTTACCAAGATACTGAGTAAGAGTCATTCTGTCAGGATGCGTAGCTTCCTGTTCAGGTGTAATGGCACCCATCTGAACATATCGATGAGCAAGAGTCTGGTCTTCAGTAAGAGACAAAATCTTATTATCTCTTATGAGAACTGCTTTTGTATTGCCGACACTTATTACACGCAGAGTATCACCTTCAATAAGAAGGAGTGTCATTGAGACCTGAAGTTTCTGTCCGCCGGAAGATACAGAAGCATTACATACCTTTAAATTAAGTACATTAATAACCTGATTGCTGAAGCTTTCGAAATCCAATACAGACTTATTGGCGTAAGACTCAACAATTCTGTTCAACTCCTCATTGAGCATAATATTCAATTTAGCTCCGATACTGTCAGGTCCGTAACATGAAAACATTGCACAAATCTGAATAGGAGCGGTTGACTTTGCACTTCTTAAAAACTCACCCGGAAAATCATTAATAGTCCTGTAAGTCTGAAAGAAAAACACATTTTCCTGCGGTTCATTGACAACCTGATTAGTCTCACAGATACATGTTGAATTTGTCTTACTCATAATTACCCCCATATAAATTCATGAAGTAATTCCAATTGAGAATCCCAATCAAGAATCATCATCCATGGATTTTGTTGAACAGAATACAGATTATCTTCAGGAACTCTGTATTCCTGTATATTATCGGCGCCCGCAACCGCATTCAATCCGACTCTCGTCAAATCCAAAGACTGCATATTAGTCTCAAACATGCCTGCAGAATCCTCAATTAATCCGAGCTGATATATCTTAGACATACTCGATACTTTAGAAATCAAAGCAGTAGCAACTGTTCTTTGTCTTGAAGTTCGTACAAAATCAGAATCCAGATAACGGATTCTTGACCAACCTATAGCCTGTGTTCCGTTCAAAACCTGTGTTCCGCCGGAAGTAAGCAAAGGTGCATCCTTACCGGAAATCTGATTCAATTCAGTAATACAGGCATTTGCGTATTTAACTTCCGAACTCTGAACATCGATAGTAATACCGCCCACCAAATCAATCACATCAGCAGCACTGCCAAAATCCAGCATTGCAAATCGCTGTATATCCAAACCGAAATTTCTGTTGATGGTATTAATCATAAGACCGACACCGCCATATGCATAGGCATGAGTTAACTTATCCAAAGAAGATGATGCAGACTCATCGGTATCACCTATATAAACACCGATATCACGCATAAGTGATATAAGTTTTACAGTATTCTCTTTCTTGTTAATAGATACAACCATCATACAGTCTGAACGACACTGATAATCATTTGTACCTCTTGAATCAACACCGAAAACAAGAATATTCTCCACATTCGGATCTATTTGATCGACTTTGATAATCGGATGATTAGGATCAACATACACTCTGGTATGTCCGCCGTCAGCCCACGAAGAATCGACATCTCCGCCGCTGAAGCTTCCGCTCTCTCCAATCGATACCAATTCATAATCCTCCTCATCTACGATAGGAGTCATAACATAATTAAACCCACCCAATAATTTAAAAGCGTACAACACAACACCACAGAACAATCCCAAAAGAATCGCAAAGAAACGTATAAAGAAGTTCTTTACTTTTGAGCTTTTTCTACTATTTGTCATTAACTTTCACCTCAATAAAATTCACAGTAAATTATATTTACCAAGCGATATTTTATACCACACTGACGAAAAACTCAAACTTAAGAAAACATTTTTGACTTTTTTTTGTATTTCGAATAAAGAATGATATAATCTCAATGTCATCTTTGTAAGGTATTTCCTTACAAATCTATCTAGGAGGTAAAGATGAAACACAAGAAAATTTTATCTATTGTTTCTGCTATGTCATTTGCACTCTGTATTCCGGCATGTAACAAAGCAGAAGAAACAACTGTAGTAACAGAGACTACAACAGTAGCAACTACAACAACAGAAGCTACTACAACTGAGACTACTACAGAAGCAACAACTACAACTACTATGCCTTTGGATGCTCTTTATGATCCTTCTAACCCATTAGCAGTTAATCCTGTTTCAGGTATTCAGAATATGGATCCTGAAAATGTTGGTCACAGAAGCGTTGCCATCGTAGTAAATAACTGTTATAAAGCAATGTCTCAAAGAGGTATCAGCAAGGCGGATGCAATATACGAGTATGAGACGGAAGGCGGACAAACAAGACTTCTCTGCGTTTTTGCTGACGTTAATACTGTTCCTGAAATCGGTTCATTAAGAAGTGCACGAATCATGTCAACTGATTTGGCTGCCGGTAACAACTCTATTTTCATTCATTACGGTCGTAATGCAAGAGTTCCGGATCATATCAGTTCTTATGATATAGACCATATCGACGGAAATAATTGTTCAGGCGGTAAAAAGGATTCTTCTGCAGGTGAAGTTGAGCTCCCTGAGGGACTTTTCTTCTGGCGTGATGCAACATGGCTTTCAAAGCGTGCTCTTGAGCATACAGCTGTATCAGACGGTAAACACATCAGCGAAGGAATTGATTATTTCAACATTGAGAGAACCGGTGAGACTCCTATGCTCTTCAACTATGTAGCTGATGATTCTGAAGATATTGCAAACAGCACTTTGACTTGTACAAATTTGAATGTTTATTTCTCACCAACAAATGATGATGCTCTCTTCGAGTATGATGAGACATTAAACGGTTATTTCAAATCCCAGTACGGTGAGCCACAGGTGGATGAGACT
>JAKSRF010000139.1 GCA_024403755.1 Clostridia bacterium | reverse complement strand
CGGGAGCGAATCTGATGTCTTTTTGTGTATTTATGCTGACTCAGGTTTGGGAAATTTTTTTGACTTTTACCGTGACTAAAATCGGGTTTTACCGTGAATCTTAGCCACAAACCACCCGTAAATCCTCAAAATCACACAATTTACATGTAGAAGGTCCGGTAGCCTCGGTTTACCGCGACGGAAAATCGTCAAAATCCGGCAATAGATTGTAACGTTCGAACAATCTAAAACCGGTGAATGAATATGCCTTGGAAGAGAACAGAGAAGTCTTGGGTGAGGGAATAATGCGCCGAAGGGAATAGAGTGTGACGTTGATTTTTGAGATGGAGTTACAGCCGCAGCAAATTGCTTATACCTTGTTTTCCCCAGTAAATACTGGATTCTACCAACAGTCGATTGACCTATTAACACCTGATTGATAGAGTGGTATCAGAGAACGAATGGGGGAGGTTTCCTTATGAGTAAGCACAAGTTTTTAACTGTATTAATTACGGTGATGATGGTGGTCACAGCTATGTTTTCTACGGTATTTGCTGATGAGGAATCCGAAGAAACTACTGTTACGACTGAAAGCGGAATAACCATATCTATCCCTTCGGATTATTTCTTGAAGGTTTGGAACACTTTAACGGAAGAAGAAGCCGCAAAAAAAGGCATAGCCTTTGAGATGGTGGAACAAATACGAAACTATGGTATTGAGCTTACTTTTACTTATCCATATGCAACCAATATGAATTATAACGTTAGCATCAATGAATTGGATGCACCTTCTGAAGTCAGCGAAAACACACTTACAGAAGGGTTAAATCAATTGCTTATCAATCCGATTGACGATAACGACTGTCTTACGTCAGGATTTTATAAAGTGAACGATATTAACTTCTTTATGATCCATTATCAAAACGATACAAAAGACGGGGAGGCTGACCTTTATCAGTATTCGTTTATTACCGATAACGGTAAACAGCATGCAATATCTTTTAAAGTGGACAGCGCTGAGATGACAAGCGCATCTTACACTCCTGTGGAACTTACAAATCCCGAAGAAGCTTATGAATATTTAGCTCAATTTAGTGAGCAGGTTATCTCCACTGTAACCTTATCTGACGATCTTAAATCACACATTGTACCTTTTGATTTTGAGGCAGATGACTTAACGTCTTCTTCTGAGTCTGTAAAAGGAAACCCTGTTTCCACCCTGAGCGGAATAACGTTGTATCCGACTTCGGACTTTTTCTGGGCATCTTCTAATGCCATGCAGGAAGGTGATCCATGGATGGCATTATATGAGGTTTCACCGGAAGATGCAGCAAAGCAGTACGAAGCATACAGACTTGAATTACAAACCGGCGATGAGACTTCAGACGGTGCTGATAAATTTCTTGCTTTAGTAACTGAGAGAGAGATTCCTGAGGAAATATCGGAAGAAACTCTCAATGCCGGTTTTGACAATAATATAGGTCCGGGAATGAGCAATTTCGATACTGCTGCCAATGTCGGTTACGGGGTTGTTAATGTCGGCGGAATCAGTATGTATAAGACCTTCTATGATGCTGACATATGTGTATATCAGTATCTTATCATGACAACTGACGGGATTATTCATGAGATAGATTTCTTTTGCCGCCAATCTTCTGATGAGAACAAAACAAAGCTTGATAATATTACGGCTTCTATGATTAATTCAATGGAACTCTCCGATGAGCTTGTTGCCAAGGTTGTTCCGTTTGAAGGTGAGGAGTTCAGACTGATAAGCGGTGATTACACCCAATGTATCGATGTTGAGAATTCGGAAGTCGGTTCAAATGCTGCTTCGACTGCAACTGCTGCGGCGGCTACACCTACACCAAAGCCGAAAACGATTTATCAGAAGGTAATCGGTTTTGAGTTTCCTACCTGGATTATTTTGATAGCTCTTGTGGTTATTCTTTTCGCCGGAGTCAAATTTTCGGGAATAAAAGGATGGCAGGAGGAGCCGTTCTCGCTTGAGGCTTCCAAAGCAATTCAAGGTTTATGCGCAGTGTCAATTATTATCCACCACCTGGCGCAGGATCTTATGGAGAAAGCTGGTGTTCTGTCCAAATTCTCGGAGTTCGGTGTTCTTTTTGTAGGCGTTTTCTTCTTTTTCTCGGGTTATGGCCTTTATACCAGCCTCAAGACGAAAAAGAATTATCTTAAAGGCTTCCTCAAGAAGAGACTTACAATAATTCTGGTACCTTTCTATGTATGTATATCGGTATTTGTTGTTTCTGCATGTATATGCGGCGAGAAATTCGAACTTAAGAGACTCATCTCGGTTCTTACCGGATGGTCACTTATCAACGATCACATGTGGTACATAGTAGAGATTGCTATTCTCTATATTCTCTTCTTTGTTATTTATCGCTTGATTAAGAATCGCACGGCAGCCACTGTTGTTATGACTGTTTGTACGATAGGTATGATTATCGGAAGCTTGCTTTTGGGCCACGGTGAAGACTTCTCATGTTCTTTCTGGTTCATGGGTGAGTGGTGGTACAATTCGACATTCCTTTTCGTTATAGGAATTTTGGTATCTAAGCACTCAGACGTTCTTCGTAAGATTGTACGTAAAGGTTACTGGTTATTCCTGGTTCTCTTCGGAGGACTTACGGTATGGTTCTCGTTCCTTACGAAACATGCACTTGAGGCCTATTCATACTGGAGTGAGATTCCGGGGGTTGATCCGGCTTATGATGACAAGCTCCGCTGTCTTGCTGTACAGCTTCCGTGGATTTTGTTCTTCGTTTGCTTCCTGCTTCTCGTAATGATGAAGGTTAATTTCAACAATCCGGTTTTGAAGTTCTTGGGCTCCATAAGCCTTGAACTCTACCTCTGTCATAACCTGTTCCGTCAAGGTCTACAGGATGGCAGTATTGCAAAAATTCCGAGCGCAAGCATGTATATATTGCTTACGATTCTTTTGTCCATTGGTTTGGCTACGATTATAAACGGTTTTGATAAGTATATCATTGCGCTTATTGTGGGCAAGAAGAAGCTTCCGCCGAGCAGTTGTGCGGTTGGCGACGGATTTTCGAGCAGCGGCGAGCTTCCGCTTAAGAAGGCGTCCTCGCGCATTCACTCCATAGATTGCATGAGAATTTTAATGGCATTCCTGGTAGTTTGCATACATTTTCCGTTTAACGGAAAGGCGGGCGAGGTGTTTATTACGTACGGTAAAACAGCCGTTCCTTTCTTCCTTGCAGTATGCGGATATATGCTGTATCGTGATGATTCAAAGGATATGATGAAGCGTCTTGTCAAGCAGACCAAGCGAATCGGAATTTTCTATGTGGCAAGTTTTGTTTTCTACATACTGGTTAATATTTTGTCGATCAGGATTGATACAGGAAACTTCAATGCAGTGAGGATGCTGTATTCTTCCAAGATGATTCCGCAGGTTCTCCTTTATAACTATTGGATGTACGCAGAGCATCTCTGGTTCTTGGGCTCCTTGTTCTACGCTCTGCTCATTATGCTTCTTCTGAACAAGCTCAAAGTGCTTAATAAGGCAATATATGCAGGTCCGTTCCTCATTGCTGCTTATGTAGTTCTGTCACACATGGATATCGGCGAGCCATATCAGCTTCGAAACGCTGTTCTTGTCGGCCTCTCATACACCATGTCGGGTATGATTATTCGAAAATGGGAGAAAAAGCTTTTAAACATCAAGCATATAAGCGCAATACTGTTTGCAACACTTGCTGTGACCTGTGTTACCGCCATTGTTGAGCTCAACACATACGCAAAAGGCGTAGAAGTTCCGTTCATAAGCTGTGAGATTATGACATTTGTACTCCTGCTTCTTTGCCTGAAGTACAAAGATCTCGGAAAAGGCACATTCATGGAGAAGCTCGGTCGCGAGTGTTCACTCCCTATCTACATAATGCACATTGCAGTTCTTTTCTTCCTGCCATATGTGGTGCCTGAAAGCAGTGGCTTCATCAGCAATTACGGCGCTGTTACGGTTTTCGTCGTAACCACTGTCTTCGTTGCGATTTATGAGGACATCAAGCACGCAATAGTAACAACAAAATCTCCGAAAACAGAGTCTATCGCCGTTGAGAACGCTGAGGTGTGAATGGCGGCAGCGGCGGCAGCGGAATGGACGCGGAATGGACGCGGACTTTGCCGCCTCCGCGAGCCAAATCTCACCAAAATCGAGGAAAAATCTCACCATTTGGTGAGAAAAAAGGCCGTTTTAGGTGAGATTCTGTCGGGCGACTTGCGGCTTCGGACTCCGCGAGCCAAATCTCACCAAAATCGAGGAAAA
>JAKSRF010000138.1 GCA_024403755.1 Clostridia bacterium | reverse complement strand
TTTTTTTCTGCTAAAGAATAAACCCAACAAAAAGATTGGTTTCCCGATAGCCTTGGCAGTCGGTACAATATTAAAAGCCGTTTTCATGGGAGTTATAATCTCGCTAATCGTTGTTCCGACCTTTCTTCCTGATAAAATGTCAGCTATGTTGACCACCATTCAGATAACCTTCTCGTTCACACAGCTGATTACAGCGGCAATCGGAAGCGTACTGGCATATATTCTTTTCATTCCTATCTCAAAGAGTATAAAAATGTGATTTTATTTATTAAAGGAGTTCGATTTTAAGTGCGAACTCTTTTTAATAAACTAAATAATCACTCCTTGTGAGACTCCTTTTTGCTTATTGCTTTATCGAATGCTTTAAAAGAACATGCATTTGAGAAAAAATTATATGTTCTGTCCTTGTTATCAGTCAATTTAGAAGTAAATATCACACCCAAAAGAATTCCGACCAACGTCATTCCTAAACCATATCCACGCCAAAAATCCCATGGGGAACCGGTCAATCCTTTAAACTCAATTATCACAGAGAGCAAACCGAAACAAAAAGTAATAATGTATATGATATGATAATACATTTTCAATTTTTTGAATTTCGCATTCTCATATTCTGATGTTAATATAGCTGTTTCTCTTATCTCTTGACTTACCATCTGTGCCTTCCTTTCTCCGTTCAAAATCTCGCGGAGTTCCACATCATACAAATCAGCCAGCTCAATCAACATTTCCATATCCGGCATGTTGCTTCCCGTCTCCCATCTTGATACAGTTCTTCTTGATACAAACAGTTTGTCTGCCAACTGTTCCTGAGTAAGTTCCTTTTCTTTACGAAGCTCCTTCAAGAATAATCCGATCTTTTGCTGATCCATTACTTGTTTCCCCCTGACAGCGTCATTATAGTCCTACCCAAAATGCAATTAACAGGACATAAACACGGCATTTACGAAATAGACACAGTATGTCTCTCAAATTGTATCACAAAATTACTATTTGGGAACTACAAGTCGAGTTCTGTCATTTCCTTTTTTATCAACACCGATTTTCAACAGATAAACAGCAGAACCCAACTGAATTCTCTTAAATTCATTATCAGTTACGAAATGCTCGGCCGTGGCCCCGTCATCAAGTTCAAGTGTAATATAATGAGATATCGTCGTTGCACCGTCAGAATCCCTGTTCTCATTGATTCTTTTATCAACAACTTTGGCCTCACAAATACCCTGAGGCGGCTTCAAGCCTCTTATTCCGCCCTTTACAAAAAACAAAATAAACAGAAAAGATACGATACTCCACATAAGCAAAAACAGAGGTTCAACATATCCGTCATTTATATACATCCAAATCGGCACACCTACGGCTGCCAAAAACAGTATCACCGCTACAACAAATGCCTTTATCGAATCAGACTTGCCTTCTTTACGAGCAAACTCAACAATATCTTCATCTCTGTCACTTATCTCTCTGAATGGTATTTTGTAACTCATCTGCAAATCCTCCTCTGATAAAGAATGCTTATACATTAATAAGCCGTAAACAATACAATATCACCGCGTTGAATACTGACAATCACGTCAACACTTATATCGATAACAAATATATCATCTGAATCAGACACAGTGATTCTCCTATCCAAATCATTCTCTTCCACTGCTAATTTTCCGTTCTCAGCAACATAAATAAATCTCTCATAATCCTTAGGAGAAATCAATTCCTCGATTTTCTCCAGTTGTTCTTCCGTAAAAACATCTTCAACCGATACAACACTTGTCTCGGAAGAACTGCTCTCGGAAACCGCAATCTCAGAAGACTCAGGTGTCTCGATTTCTGCCGACGTATCCGTAACAACCTCCGAGTTTGTTACCTCAGTCAACGAACTCTCTGCCGAGCTTTCTCCTCTTATAACTTTATCCGGTTCACTGTTGCATCCTGTCATAAAACAAAAAGACAGTAAGGCACCGATAATCATAATTTTTTCTTTTTTGATAAACATAAATCCACCTTGTTTCTCATTATATATAATTATACTTCGCGCTAATTATAAAACTTCTCTGTCTCAGGACAAATACGGATAACTTCTTCTCTTTCCATCAACTCAAAACCCTCATAACTGAATCGCGGAACAGTAATACAAGTAAAGAATGTTCCTTCACCGACTTTGTTAAGACTCTTGCTTCCGAAGATAACTCCTTTCGGAAAATACAATACCTGTTCACATTCCTTTGAGATACCTAATCTCTTTATCTCAAGTTTTCCGTTTAAATCAACTATCCAAACCTCAAGTACATCACCTGCATTAAAGCACCAGTACTCATCACAATCTATCCGATGAAAAAGAGTTTCTGCTCCTGCAGGTACGTAAAAATACGAACTGCCGGAAGGTGCTCTGCCCTCTTTCTCGTATCGAAAATGGCATTCTGCAAAACTTCCGTTCTCTTCATGAGGCTTCATATCATATTTTCTCAACAAATCATTTATATTCACTTTAATCCTCACATAAAAACATCGATAGTAATTTCACTATCAATTATTATAACAAACAAATCGACCTGAGCCTACATAACTTAATCCGTAGGCATCAGATCGATTCTTTGTTTACGGCAATTATAAGGCTTGGTTAATTACCGTCGGAATAAATATACTGAGTTGTATTCGGGTCATAATTCAGTGTTGTCGGTTTATAGAAAGCTGCCGAACCGTCATTTCTCAACACCACATCAAGCTTTCCGTTTGCCTTCAAATTCGTATTAATAATATAAGTCAAATTACTGATATTTACTTCTTTAGGCGGTCTGTGCGGATATACATTTCTTGTCGAATTAAGGTAGGCTTGATTGTATTCCGTCATTACTCCGTTTATTTTCTCATTGGTTGTAATTGAAAACACGTTCATTTTATTGGCAAATAATGAAGATGACTTGAAAGCTGACAAATCTACAGTAAGATTGTCTATATTTATATGTTCGGCCACACAAACAGCATATCCGTCCACATGTTCGTAACAGTAATCAAACTCTGTATCGAATTTGGCATCAAACATGTAAAAACTGTTTTCGTTCGGCTTCCACGTACAATTTTTTATGTTAACATCTCCGTACCATGCCGAACCGTAATCCGTTCTGAAACCAACCAGATAATTACTGTACAATGTACAATTTTCCAAATTCATGTTTCCGAATCCAACCGCAAGAAGACCTATATATCCCAAAGTAGAATTCTTAACCGTTATATTATATACTCCCATGTGAGCATCCACTCGGTTAAATCGACACGAATCAACAACAATAGATTTACAGTAATTTGTTGCGAACGTTCCCCAACGTGATTTATCCATAATATCAGTTACGTCAGTGCAATTCTCCAGATTAAGTCCGCATACATATTCGGCATATATTTCATACGGAGCAGTACTGGAACCTTCGATATATGATTTCTTATGTGCAGAAGTCTTGAGATTACGTAACGTAATAAAAGCACAGTTTTCAATTCTTATGAAACCACCGTATGGTGCACCTAATGTCGGATAACTTATATTTGAGTATACCGCCGTAGGAGCAACTTCCTCTCCGGTCAGGTAATGTTCAACACCGTCTATTATCGTATTTGAACGAGTTATATGAATTCCGCGGTAACAACCGCTTGCAGTATTAAGTGTATTTACAATAGTAGTAAAAGAGCCGCCCTTTACATACAAAGGAGTCTCATCTATGGCAAACTTCTTAATAATATATATGTGGTCCCATGGCCATTCAATCGGAGATGCCTGATTTATCGTTCCGTTACTGTTAACAATAATTGCTTCTATCTGAGCTCTGCCGTTATCATATCCTCTTCTTCCCCAACGTGTAAAATAAGGAGTCTCCAGTACGTAAAGAGCCTGTTCTCCAAAATCACCCTCAAGCTCGGTTGTACCTGCAGGGAAACTCCTGTTAAGCATAGAATTGGCTTGACTCACCGGAATCTGAGTCGGATATTCAGGATAAGAAGAGAGATTCGGATCAAGCCCTATCATTTTGGTATCGTCAGACTGAATAATCCATTTTTCCTCCATCTTTCTTTCAGAGGCAATTGTAAATAAAAATGATTTTCGCTCATTCTCAGTATTACTCATCAAAGAATCATCAATTATAAATTTTGCGCCTGTCCAATCAGTATCAGTCGTAACAATTGCACCTGCCTTATTGTTTGGATTCAGATTACCGACATAATATACTGCTCCTTCTTGTGCTTTTACCGGCAAATCATTCTCATTAGCATATGTATGTGCCGCTACAATAGCATTATAGTCATTTGTAACTCCGTCACCAGCAGCACCAAACTGTTCGTAAGTAACA
>JAKSRF010000137.1 GCA_024403755.1 Clostridia bacterium | reverse complement strand
AGCAAACGGCGATTTCTCCTTTTCTATTACACCGTCAAAAATATATATCTCTGTTGAATTGCCTCTCTGTAACGTAATATAAGTGTATTTTCCGTCATAACTAAGATCCGTTACTCCACCGGTAATCCATAACGATCCTACTCGGTTTCCGAATACAGTATCGGGAAGATTACCCTTAAGAGCCTCCTCGTAATCATGCCAGATATAGAATATACCATGTGTTCTTGTTACTGTCATAAGAACAGTTTTTCCGGTCTTCGGATCCTTATGAATTGAAGTGGGTCCCGGAACCAGATAATTGAAATCGAACATCGCCTGTGCCTTCACACCCGACTCGGTGGGAATTCCGTCATACAGGTACAGTCTCTTACTGAGTTCATTTGATGAAACAAGATAGTCTTCGTTAACCGAGACGTCTCCGCCAACAAGAATATCGCTGTGCGATACTATTTCATCAATCTCAAATCCGGGATCTCCGCCGAATCTGATATCAGGTTTGGCATTAAACTTTTCGGGCTTTGAAGAATAGCCTACAATCTCTCCGATCTGATGCAGGCACATCAAAAGCTTTCCCTCTGCCGAGATCATTCTGTTGGTTCCACCTCCGCAGAAGAAGAAACCTGTCTCCTCAGAATATCTTGCATTTATGGTTCCCAATATTAAATCGGGCCTCTCACTTGCCGAATCGATCTTACCGTCTTCATAAATGTGTATATTATTTGCGAAGAAGAAATACAATCTGTTATCGACCTTAATTGCCGAACCATAACCACGGTTCATTCTGTCAGGTGAATAAATAAACGATTCAAGGAAATTGCCTCCGTTTGTGACCGTATAAGTCGTCTGGATAACCTTGCTGCCGTCTTTTACCGTACTCTTTGATACATTTGAACCAACCAGCTTATCAAGCTTACTTACTGTAGGCCAGCCGTTAAATACTCTTGTACATGTGCCGTAGTCCCGGGCGTTTTCATCACCGATAAAAAGCTGTTCTCCTGTCCAGCTGATGGTTCTTGGTGTAGTTGACTGACCGAAATTGAGTACAAGATCGGGATAATAATTCTCTTCCGATTCTTCCCATTTTTCAGGGAGATTATTCCATATAAGCAGATTCGCGCCGGCAGTATCTGTTACAATAAGCTTGCCTTCATAGTCCGTAGATACTGCCCAGGGCCAACGGATGTAGTTCAAATGTGTACCATGATCCGGTCTGAACCAGGTAATCGCATGGTCCGCCGCGCATCCGGTCTTAACCGATGTAATATTGTCATATACAAGAATTCTGTTGTTTCTTGTATCTGCGACATATAACATACCGTTCTTATCGATAGCAACATCCATAGGCCAGTTCATTTCATTTATGGCATATCCGCTCTTGTTGCTGTTAATATTCGGCTGTCCGAGAACGATTATGTTTTTCTCGTATCTCTTCCAATCCTTCGCCAAAATATCCGATAAAGAGTTTCCTTTATATATCAATACGCGGTTATTGTATACATCTGAAAGAATATAGTATGCCTTGCTGCTTGCAGCATCATAATAGTATGCCATTCCGTTGGGATGGTTATAATTCGAGCCTTCGCTCATTTCAAGTCCGGGCGCACCCAAAACGCTGGCTGCGGCCTCTGCGGTTTTAAAATATCCGTCGCCGGCTTCAGATATGAAATCGGAATCTGTTTTGGCAGTGCCGCCGACATACTTGATATAACCGTCATCAAGAGCCTTTACGGTTACCTTACACATTCCGGTGTATTCCCCGTCCGTAGCGGAAATAATAGCAACGCCGGGGCCGATAAATTCAATATACGCCTCGTTTACGCCAGAACCGCAAATACTCTCCGAAGGATACGGACTAACTTTTGCAACCGATTCATCCGACGAACTCCATGTGATTTTTTTAGTGCTTTCCTTAAATTTGCCTCTACGTCCGATATCTACTCCGCCACCAACATAACCGTTTTTTTCGATTGCATCAAGATAATCATTCTCCATAGGAATAACAAAATCATTATTCTTACCCGAATTATCATCCGAATTATCATCCTGTTTTTCTATGACAATCTTTACAGCTTTGCTGTAGCTGCTGAAAATCTTTTTTCCGTCAACCACACGATACGCCCTTACTTTAAACCAATACTCGCCGTTCGCAAGATTTTTCTTTGTATAACTGCGCTTATCGGTACCGTCCTTTTTAAGAGTCTTAATAGACTTATACTTTGTTGTTCCCGGAGCCTTCATATAAATTCGGTAACCTTCAGCTCCGGTTGTCTTGGCAATTGTAAATTTTACACCATTCATTGCCGATGTTACCTTTGTACTGATGGTCGGTCTGGCAGGCTTCAGTTCCGTACTGTCTGCTGCATAAACAGTAATCGGAATACAAATCAGCACAAGCAATGAAAATGCTAAGATAGCTTCCGTTATCCTCTTAATTATTAACTTCCTCTTTTCGTTTGCTCTCATAGGCCGCCTCCTTCAAATAAATGCGTAAGTTATTATTTTCTTTTTACTTATCCTTAACAGTTACCTTCTCGCCTACGGTCATCTCAAGTGTCTTAGTAAAGGGTGTAATAGTCTCTACATTTGCATACTTTGGCTGACATGTCGCCTCCATATGCATGCGAATCATTTTCTATTTATCAAATACATTGCAATGGATTAAGTCCACCTTAATCACCGGCACAACTCCAACCTCATAAACATTACAGCTGTATGCTCCGCTACTTATTTTTCCTGAACCGTCCACCGTAATCATGGTACCTGCCTTTTCGTTTACAAGCCAGTACTTGCCGTAAGAGCCGACCTTGTTGTTTGTATTAATACGATAATAATCCGAGGGCTTCACTATTCGCGACTCGCAGGCATCGGTCGACTTTGAAAAACCGTATTTTGTATTTGTAAGCATGTCCTTTGTCGGAACAGCAACCTTTGTTTCCACGCCACCAATATTCATCGGGACAAGAACTCTCTCACATATTTCTATGACACTTAAGTATGTAAGTTCCTTGCCGGTGTACGAATTGCTTCGTTCAAGCATATATCTGAGACAGCAATCCTTCCAGGTAGAGGTTGACCGGAAGCCGTAACCGTCGTAGCCACCTCCGCTAATAATTCTGTCAGACATGAGCAGGGCATACTCATCTGTTCTTTCAAGTACACGCCATTTCATATCAACGTACTTAAAAGGACCGTGATTGTCCTGCTCGTCATAAGTATATCGTTCATCCTGATATGTATATACTCCATGGTCCGGTGATGTTGAGATAATCTTTGATTTAAGCGAAGTATCGGTAATCAACTGCGTGGGCGACTTTCCAAAATACGCATATCCGCCTTTGAAGGTGATATCCGCATAGGTTTCAGGTTCATCACCGGTCTTTCCTTCTGCATTGGTGCATCTGATTTTCAATATTTCTGATACTGCCAGCGGATTATTCCCAGATTGGGCATCGTCATCATTTGCATAGGCAAATAGCCTTAAATATTCAGTACCCATTCGGTTTGCGCCAAAGCTGTATTCACCTTCATAAAGTAATCCACAGCTTTCTCCGGGTACTTTTCCTTCGGAATCTACGCAGTTAAGTCGGAACACCGCTTCACTAAGACTTTCATCATATTCAAACTTATAGGTATACGGATTATCGTCTCTTTCTCCGGGCTTATCTCCGCCAACCACAAATGTATCAGCCGGATCAATAAAGTGAATCAACTCCGCAATATCACCGGGCTGCGTCTGAAGAGTTATTTTTTTTACCTTGCTGTAGCTTCCCCATACAGTCTGTCCGTCTATCTTTCTGTATGCCTTAACTTTGAAGCTGTATTCACCTGCGGAAAGTTTTTTCTTCGTATACGAACGTTTTACTTCACCGCTTTTGGAGAGAGACTTTATCTTTTTATACTTGCTTTCGCCCGGAGCTTTCATATATATTCTGTAACCATCGGCATCTTTTGTCTTCCCGATGACTACTTTCACCCCGTCTCCCGAACCAGTACTCTGCAAAGATATAACGGGTTTTGCGGGCTTTTCCGTCACTGTTGTAACAGAAATATCCGCCTCGGCTGCAAAGACATTAATTTCTGCATTCGTATACGACATATCACTTCCAACAAAAAGCGACACTGTAAGAAGGAATATAAGTAAAAAAATAGTACTGTTCTTTTTCATAGTTGACCTCACTTTCCATCTTTTTTACGAACCCATGCTGTTATATGAAACAGAAATCATTTCATAATATGCATGTCAGTAAATTCGATTATTTGTGGCATTTTTGAGAGATAAGTCCTCTTTAGCTCACACCTCCCCCATTGTAGTAATGTTATCCTATTTACGCATGTTTTTCAAGCTTTTTCAAGTTATTGCATGTAATAATCGCAGTAATATGCGATTTCATTTTAACCGACACAGAAGGCAAAAGGGCACCTGAAAACAGCCCCTCGAACAGTGGTATTACGCACTGCCCAAGGGGCTGC
>JAKSRF010000136.1 GCA_024403755.1 Clostridia bacterium | reverse complement strand
AAACCTTCAATTCTACGGGAATTTTGTAATACTAATTGTCGAATTCCCGAGAATTGAGCACGGAATTCATAAAACATCGCAATTTCACGGGAATTCTTGGTCGTAAAACAGAAAATTCCCGACTGATTCCATTTTGCGCTACAGCCGCATCTCCGTTCCTCTTCGTTCTGCGCTGCAGCCGCATCTCCGGTCTGATTCCATTTTGCGCTGCAGCCGTGTCTTAATTCTTTACGTTTTGCGCTGCAGACGCGTCTCGGTCTGAGTCAAATTCTGAGAAGAACTATGAGACGAATGAGAAGCAACCTTCCTACCGGCTTCAGAATGAATGTAATAATCATATCCGTATTTGCGCGCAATCTTCTTCGATTGCTGAACCTGATTAATAACAACGCCCAAAATCGGACAATTAATCTGTTGCAACTTTCTTACTGATTCAGCAGCAAGCTTACGCGAAGTAAAACCTGCTTTAACTACAAGAACTGCTCCGTCGGTATAAGGTGCAATAATTGAAGAATCCGACACAGGCTTAAGCGGCGGACAATCAATAATTACATAATCAAAATTGCTTCTTGCCCATTTTATGAGCTTGCTCATCATCGAAGAGGCCAGAAGCTCTGAAGGATTCGGCGGTATACGGCCTGAAGTAATTACGAAGAGATTTGGGGTATTGGTCTCCAAAACAATTTCATCAATTTTACATTGTCCGGAGAGAAGCTGTGAGAGTCCCTTTGGCGGTATACCGGCTACTCGGGTTTTAACAAGGCTTGACATTCGCATGTCTGCATCAAGGAAAAGAGTATTTTTTCCTAACTGTGCCAGTGATTTGGCTAACTCTAACGAGAGAGTTGATTTACCTTCGGAGGTTATCGAACTGGTCATCAGGATAACTTTTCTGTCAATTCCGGTGAACTCCAGATTGGTTCGAAGCTGCTTAATCTCTTCCTCGAAAGCATATGTTAATTTCTTATTCTCTAAGATGATTTTCTGCATTATACTGACCTCAAATTATGTGGTTAAAAAAGGCGTTCCGTTAAATATCGGACGCCTTTATTTAAAAATATAGTAAATTTAGTTACTTTTCAAACTTTCTTGCTGACAATTTTGTTATAAGTGCCGCTGAAGCAGCAATAACAGCTATGATAAGTAAAAGAGATACATTGCTGTTGTCTTCTGTCTTAGGAGAAGTCGGTTTATCAGCACCATCGGCAGCAGGAGTTGCTGTAGGTGTTTCTGCCTCTCTTACAAAAAGTGCAACAGGTGACAAATCAGTAAATGTAGCAGTTACTGAAGGACCTGTACCGCTTGTGATAAGCTCCCAATCGCTTCCGTTATAGTGGATAACATATAACGGCTTGTCATCAGTACCGTTGCATGTGAACGTGAAAGTTGCAGGAAGTGTCTCGGAAGAAAGATTCTTTTGCCATAAAAGCTTAAGCTCACTGGCCGGTACGCCTGTTAATCTTGAGGCGATTTCAGGAGTACAAAGCGGAACATCCGTGTCCTCTATTGTAACCTCGATAGAATTACCATCTGCATCCTTACCGCCTGATACATCAACCACACCGTCAGGACTGCCGGCAGCCAAAACAGCAAAGCCTATACTGCAAATCATTGATAAGGAAATAATTAAAGATATTAATTTCTTCATAGAAAACTCCTTACATAAACTAATTACCTAAACTAAAAAACACAAGAAAAAATTATATTTACTAGAAACTATAGCATTAAAAATGAGTGCTTACAACGATATTTTGGCGTTTGGACACATGTTTATCAAAAAGTTTACATTTAATGATTTTATGTTATTAATAAACAATTTTTAATTTATTAACGTGGCTTTGTTGAAATAAAGATTTCTTTGTGCAATAATTAAATATAAAATTTTTTTGTGCGGGTGTCTTTTTTGTGAAACATCAAAAGAGGAATTATTCAATTAAACGTTGGGAAATTAATTCTTTACTGTTGATGGTATATGATGCTTTTACCACCGGATTGTCTTTTTTCTTGGCTTTGTGGTTTAGGTTTGACTGTCAAATCAGTTCAATTCCCCAATTTATCTTAAACGGTTATAAGCATACAATTATCTTTCAGGTTTTGTTGACGATAGTTGTATTTCTTTTGTTGCGTCTTTATACCTCTATTTGGAAGTTTGCAAGCTTTTATGAATTTGTGAGAACCGCATTCGGGTGTATTGGAATAAATGTCGTATACACAGTATTCGTGTCTTTTTTATACGGAAGGATGCCTATAACCTACTTCCTGTTCGGAAGCATTTTTCAGTTCTTCTTTGTGATATGTGTGCGCTTTATGTACAGAGCAATCCTTCTTCTTCGCAATGTAAAAAAGAGCAACAGCGGCAGAATAAAAAATGTTCTTATATACGGAGCCGGTAATGCAGGAAGAGTTCTTGCCAGGGATATAATCAGATCAGGAAACGGCAGGGACGCGGTAATCGGTTTTATTGATGATGATGAGAGCTTATGGAAGCGTAGCTTTGACGGAATAGAGGTTTTGGGCGGACGTGAGGACATTATGTCTGTAGTGGATAAGTATGATGTTCAAAAGATTTATGTGGCTCTTCCGTCGGTGGCAAAGTCAGAACTCAAGGAAATCCTTTCCATATGTTCTGAGACCAAATGCGAAGTATTTAACCTTCCGGGAATTCAACAATTATGCTCAGGTCAGATAAGAGTAACAGATTTTAAGGAAGTAAAAATAGAGGATTTACTCGGAAGAGATCCTATCAAAGTAAATAATAGTGAGATAGGTGAGTTCCTTGAGGGCAAGAAGGTGCTTATTACCGGTGCCGGCGGCTCTATAGGCAGTGAATTGTCAAGACAGGTAGCTAAGAACAATCCGTCTCAACTGATTCTCTTTGATGTGTATGAGAACGGCGTTTATGATATTCAGTTGGAATTAAAGCGCCGGTATCCTTTCCTTAATCTTGTGGTTCTCATAGGATCTGTAAGAGATTCAAGAAGAATGTTCCAAATATTCAATGATTATAAACCGCAGATTGTTTATCATGCTGCTGCACATAAACACGTTCCTCTTATGGAAGCTTCTCCGTCGGAGGCGATTAAGAATAATGCTATCGGTACATACAAGACAGCTTTTGCTGCCATGCTTTTCTGTGCGGAGAGATTTGTTCTTATAAGTCCGGATAAGGCTGTAAATCCTACGAATATTATGGGCGCTTCCAAGAGACTTTGTGAGATGATAATTCAGTCCTTTGATGCGAAGGTTAAGGCCGGTGATGCAAGCTCTATTCCGCAGCTGTTTACGCATAACTGCGGTGATGATTTTAATCAGGAAAAAATTGCGGAACGCCTTAAGTATGCACATACTGAGTTTGTTGCAGTAAGATTCGGTAATGTGCTTGGCTTAAACGGTTCTGTTGTTCCTATATTTAAAAAGCAAATCGAGAACGGTGGTCCTGTTACGGTAACACATCCGGACATAATCAGATACTTTATGACTATTCCTGAGGCAGTAAGCTTAGTGTTGCAGGCAGGAACCTATGCTAAGGGCGGTGAGATATTTGTTCTTGATATGGGTGAGCCTGTTAAGATTGATACACTTGCAAGAAATCTTATAAGACTCTCGGGATACGTTCCTGATGTGGATATAAAGGTAGAATATACAGGTCTTCGTCCGGGCGAGAAGCTTTATGAAGAGAAGCTTATGGCCGAAGAGGGTATGAAAAAAACAGATAATGATTTAATATATATAGGGTCGCCTATTGATTTTAATCATGAAGAATTTATAGACGGACTTGAAGCTTTGATGAATGCCGCATATGAGAATAACGACAGCATTAAAGAATATGTTGCAAAAATTGTAACAACATATAAGGTTCGTTAAAAAACTTATAGCAGTTAAATCGTCGCCGGTTCGCGTTTAATTGCTGTTTGTGTTATAGGAAAAACTTTGATGTTTCGGGTTAGCTCGAGACATGCGAAGCCCTGCCAAAAGGAGGTTTGTAACATTGTTATATTGCATGCAGGTAAGGGTAGGTTCTGAGAAAACCACCATAGAAGAGTGCAAAAAGGTAATACCTTCAAGCTTACTTAATGATATTTTTGCTCCTATGCGAAAAGAGAGTTTCAAGTATAACGGCTCCTGGACAGAAAAAGAAAAAATTCTTTTTCCGGGTTATGTGTTTGTTGAGACGGATGATATCTCAAAGCTTCACTACGAACTGCGCAGAATCACTCGTTTTACAAGCTTAATCAAAGCAGGTACGGTTCCTATAACAGTAACGGAAGAAGATTTGTATCTGATAAATAAGCTCTCTGATAAATCAGGAGTAATGGAGATATCGAGAGGCTACATCATAGGTGATAAGATACAAATCGTGGAAGGCCCTCTTATAGGGTTAGAAGGATTAATAGTAAAAATCGACCGCCACAAACGTCGCGCCATCCTGGAGACACATCTCTTCGGCCGCACGCAAAGCATTGAGGTAGGTCTTGAGATAGTGCAGAAGATTAAAGAATA
>JAKSRF010000135.1 GCA_024403755.1 Clostridia bacterium | reverse complement strand
CGTGAGCGACTTTTTCTTTTAAATCAGCCGGTTCGCTGTTGCCCATTGCAACGCTGTTTGGTACATACTCGAGCATCGATAAATCATTGTTGCTGTCACCAAAGGCATAAGCAGCTTCAAGTGGAAGATTATAGTAGTCGAGTACATATTGAATACCGGTAGCTTTGCTGTAACCCTTGGGAACAAATTCTTTGAAAGTATCACTGCGGTTGATGCACTCAAACCACTCGTCGGATACAGTTCTTACTTTGGCCAGCTGCTCCTGGTCTTTGTACCAGAATACGAACTTATCGCAGGTAAATGATGGATCATCAATATTGATATTCATAGGATAACCTTTATCCTTAAATGATTTGTCCTGGCGTATTGCAGTCGGATGGGTGAGGGGATGAGAGTAGTCAAACATTACCATGTAACGTGACTCGAGAAGTAAATCAACCTGAGCCTTGCGCGCAATATCTATTATTTTGTGAATTCTGTCAGCTGGCTGAGTAACATACAAGGGACTGTCATTACCGATTACAATGTGAGTACCGCAGCCACATACATATCCATCAAATCCGACTTCGCGAAATCTGGGCTCGACATTTTGAAAACATCTGCCGGTATTCAGGAACATAAGATTACCATTTTCACGCGCCATGCGTATAGCTTCACGCGCGCTGTCAGGGACTGAACCGTCAATTTCAGATGTAAGTGTGCCGTCTATATCAAAGAATGCAATTTTTCTATTCATCACTATTGTTTCCTTATGAGTTACTTAGCATACATTTTTTAATATGATAACAGAAGACAATGAGTGAGTGATAGCGACAATATGACAATTATGTATCGGGGAATACTTGTGTATTTGTTAAAATATACTTCGGATTATATGGAGAAATATAGACGGAAAGAATTAGCAAAACTCTTGATATAGGAAATGCAGTTTGCTATTATGATATAGGCTTAAATTTTAACTTGAATACGATTACAAATAAGTAATCGAAACGGAGGATGATTATGAAAAAGAAGATTTTTGCAATGATGATGCTTTCAGTACTTGCTTTCAGTATGACTGCTTGTAGCGTTGGGGATATGCTTAGTCCAAATGTAACCAAAGAAGCAGACGATGATGATGAAGATGAAGACAAGTCTGACAAGAAAAAGAAGGATAAGGATAAGGACAAGGAAGATAAGGACGACAAGAATAACGCTGCAGCGTCAGGAAGTGCTCAGGCATCTGACGGAGAAGCAGAATCTACAGTTGTAACAAACCTTGATGAGAATGCTGTTGAGTATAACGGACATCATTACATGGTATATACTACCACTCAGAACTGGCTTAATGTTAAGAACGCTTGCGAGGTAAAGGGCGGACATCTTGTTGTTATTAACAGTGCTGAGGAGCAGCAGTTTGTATTTAATCTCACTCAGGGTGTTGACAGAACCTATTTCTGGATTGGTCTTGCTGATGATGATACAAACAATACCTATGAATGGGTAGATGGTTCATCTGCTTCATATACTAACTGGGATAACGAGCAGCCTGATTGCTATGGCGGAACAGAGCACTACGTAATGTTCCCTAATCAGGAAGTGATTTACAGTAACGAAGCAGAAGGTTGGAGCTGGAGTCAGGAGGCAGGTAAGTGGAGTGATGTTCCTCTTGATGGATCAGCTGAGTTCGATCTTAATAAATTTGCATATATCTGTGAGTGGGATTATTAATTCGGATTAATGGTACTAATCAGATTAGCAAATACCTTTAATAAAAGTTCCATTTAACTATTGACATATGTGTCAAAAAGGAATAATGTAATTAAAGTAAATTATGGTAACTAGTGTAAGAGTGGCTTGCGAGCCACTCTTACGTTGTTATTATGGTATTTTTCTTATGTAATATCTGATTTGCATAACGGAGGAAACAAATGTCTCAGAGTAAAGATTATGAGATTAAGACTGAAGAAATCCTTAAGCCAATCGCCGAGGCGAACGGAGTAAGAATTTATGATGTCGAGTATGTGAAAGAAGGCAGTGATTATTATCTCAGATCATATATCGATAAGGACGGCGGTGTTACTATCGATGATTGTGAAGTGGTAAGCAGATTGCTTAACGAGGAACTTGATAAGGCTGATTTTATTGCTGATTCCTATATTATGGAAGTATCAAGTCCCGGACTTGGAAGAACCTTGAAAAAGGATCGCCATTTTGAATACTGCATCGGAGAGGATGTAGAGATTAAGTTGTTCAAGCCTTTGGATGGCTGTAAGGATTACGAAGGATGCCTTAAGGCATTTGACAAAGATACCATTACAGTATCTACCGAGAGTGGTGAGGATAAGGTGTTTGTGCGTAAGGATATCGCTATTGTACGACTTGCACTGGATTTTTAACTGATAACAATATTCCCTGTGGGAGATTGAATTGCTCGAAAGAGCCTAATAAACGATTTCTGTTAAAACTAAATATAAATGGAGGAAAAAAGAAAAATCATGAACACAGAACTGATGGAAGTACTTGGAATTTTGGAGAAGGAGAAAGGTATCAGCCGCGAGGTTATGCTCGATGCAATCGAGAATTCACTTATGCAGGCATGTGAGAAAAACTTCGGAACCAATGCTAATGTACACGTAGAGATGAACCGCGAGACTTGCGATTATGTTGTATACGCAGAGAAGACTGTTGTAGAGTTTGAGGATGACGTAATGGATCCTGCTGAGGATATCAGCCTTGCAGCAGCACAGAAGATTTCTAAGAATGCACAGATTGGTGATGTCGTTAATGTAGAGATTAATTCAAAGCAGTTCGGACGTATCGCTGCTATGAACGCAAAGCAGGTAATCGTTCAGAAGATTCGTGAGGAAGAGCGTAACGTAATCTTCAATCAGTATTTTGAAAAGGAAAAGAATGTTGTTACAGGTGTTGTTCAGCGTTATGTTGGTAAGAATGTAAGCATTAACCTTGGTAGCGCAGATGCAATCCTTGCTGAGAGCGAGATGGTAAAGGGTGAGACCTTCCGTCCCAATCAGAGAGTTAAGGTATATGTGCTTGATGTTAAGAGCGCAGCTAAAGGACCTCGTATCAATGTTAGCCGCACTCATCCGGAGCTTGTTAAGCGTCTTTTCGAGAGCGAAGTTACTGAGATCGCTGATGGAACCGTAGAGATTAAGAGCATCGCTCGTGAGGCAGGAAGCCGTACCAAGATTGCTGTATGGAGCAACAATGAGAACGTTGATCCTGTAGGCGCATGCGTTGGTATGAACGGTGCGAGAGTTAATGCAATTGTAGACGAACTTAACGGTGAGAAGATTGACATCGTTAACTGGGACGAAGAACCCGGAAACCTTGTACAGAATGCACTTTCACCTGCAATGGTACTCGCTGTATTTGCAGATCCCGATGAGAAGACTGCAAAGGTTGTAGTTCCTGATGATCAGCTTTCACTTGCAATCGGTAAGGAAGGTCAGAATGCAAGACTTGCAGCAAAGCTTACCAATTACAAGATTGATATTAAGTCAGAGACTCAGGCTAAGGATGCACCCGGATTCCGTTATGAGGATTACCTTGATAACGAGGAGTATTATGAGGAAGACGGCGAGTATTACGAGGAAACTTCCACTGAGGAATAAGTAACAAGAGGTTTAGAATGGCAAAAACAGTTCCTACCAGACAGTGTATCGGTTGTGGCGAAAAGAAAGAAAAAAGAGAATTGATTCGTGTTGTCAGAGACACGGAGGGTAATTATTCACTGGATGCTACCGGAAGAAAAAATGGCAGAGGTGCTTACCTTTGTCCGAATGCAGACTGTCTTGCAAAGGCATGGAAGCGCAAGGGTATTGACAGTTCCTTCAAGGAAGCTGTACCTGCTTCTGTATATGAACAATTGAAAGGAGAGTTTGAAACACTTGGATACAATAAGTAGAATTCATTCACTCCTCGGCCTTGCAGCAAGAGGCAGAAACCTGACAAGCGGAGAGTCTCAGGTACTTGATGCTATCAGAACAGGTGAAGCGCAGCTTGTAATTGTTTCGGAGGATGCGTCGGATAATACCAAAAAGCTTTTTACAGATAAGTGCAGCTACTATGAGGTGCCTGTAAAGATTTGGGGAACACGCGAAGGAATCGGACATGCAATCGGTAAAGAACTCAGAGCTTCGGTTGCGGTCCTTGAACCCGGATTTGCCGACAAGATAACAAAACTCATGGAAGAATAATCGAAAGGAGAAACGTCCGTTTAACGGTCATTTATAGATAAAATATGGCAAAAGTAAAAGTATGTGATTTAGCAAAAGAACTCGGAGTCGAAAGCAAGGATATTATTGCTATTGCTGCCGGCAAGGGTTACGAAGATGTAAAGAGTGCTTCAAAGGGACTTGAAGACGATCAGGTTGCGGCAATCAAAGCTGCCGTAAATGCCAAGAAGGCTCCCAAGACCGAAGCTCCCAAGACCGAAGCTCCCAAGGCTGAGGCACCTAAGGCTGAGGCACCTAAGGCTGAGGCTTCACAGCCTGCAGCTAAGCCTGCTCAGG
>JAKSRF010000134.1 GCA_024403755.1 Clostridia bacterium | reverse complement strand
ATACGTGCGAAAGGTTGGTTGATATGCAGGATTCTTTATGTGTAAATGATTTGATTGATTTATTGAAAAGAGAAATCGAAGTGTTTCATTATGATATTCTTGATTCAACCAGCACCGAAGCGAGAAGAATGATAAAAAGCGGTGCTGTTGACGGTGAAGACGATTTTGTCGTTGCAGCAGATTCTCAAACCTCGGGACGCGGACGTCACGGAAATTCTTTTATTTCATATGATGACAGAGGATTATATTTTACATATGTAATTCACGGGCTGTCGAAGAATAATGAGATTCGGGATATACTCACAACACTCGTTGCTGTTGCCGTTGCTGACAGTTTAAACAGTCTTATTTTCGATAAGGAAGAAAGAAGTGCAAAGGTTAAGTGGGTCAATGACATATATGCAGGCGACAGAAAGGTGTGCGGAATTTTATCGGAAGCTTTGGACGACCGTGTGCTGATTGGAGTAGGAATTAACCTATATGAATTTGATGTGCCTGATGAACTTAAAGATAAGGTGGGTTTTGTATGTCCGTCAGAACCTTGTAAGACTGCTCTTATGGCTGAAATAATTAACAGAACGGATGATTTAATAAGAAGTTCAACGCACGACAAAATAATAGAACGTGTACGTGAAATGAGTTATATTATCGGAAAGAACATCAGCTTTACAGAGAATAATGTAGCTTTCGAAGGCGAAGCAATTGCAATTGAAGATGACGGTGCATTGAAAGTCAGAATCAGTGACGGTTCATATAAAATTTTGAGAAGTGGTGAAGTCAGCATAAACTTCAAGTGATAATTAGATATTTACAAATTATTTTAATATGTTTTCGGCAAAATGAAGTAAAATAGTAATAATAAACAAATCGGGAGGTATTGCCCTATGACAAAGAAGATTATTACTGTCAGCCGACAGTTCGGCAGCGGCGGACGTACTATAGCTAAGAAGCTTGCCGAGAAGCTTGGTTATGATTATTATGACAAAGAGATAATTGAGAAAGTTGCAGTTGAGTCCGGATTCAATGCAGATTATGTAGCGGAACTCGGCGAGAATGCACCGGGTAAGACGACGTTTTCTTACGGCTTTGAAGCCCAGGGTGTTCCCGGAATTATGAACGGCATGTCTGCTCTTGATTTCCTTTGGTGTATTCAGCGTAAGGTTATATGTGATATAGCTGATAAGGGAAGACCTTGTGTAATTGTAGGAAGAAATGCAGATTACATTTTACGCGATCGAGACAGTGTATTGAATGTGTTTATTCATGCTGACGAGGAGTTCCGTAAGGATAGAATAGTAAGACTTTACGGTGAATCTGATGTTAAGCCTGAGAAGAGACTTGCAGAGAAGGATAAGAAGAGAAAATCCAATTATAAGCACTATACAGATGGCGAATGGGGATACAGCACCAATTATGATTTGTGTCTCGACAGCGGAAGACTCGGAATCGATAAGTGCGTGGAGATTATCGCAGATTTGGCCAAATAACGTCAAATAACTTCCTTGACTATTTGCAGTTATTATTTTAGAATTACAGAGTCAAAGACAATGATTAGGAAAAAGTAGTTGTTTTACCAATCCTACAGAGAGTGCACGGTTGGTGCGAGTGCATGGTAAGTTTAACAATGAATACGGCCTATGAGTCGGATACCGAATAAGAGTGTGTAGTTTTGTAGTTTGACACTTGGAAGCAGCCTCTGATGCTTTTGCAAGTGACGTAAGGCTCTTTAGTAGGCTATCACGTTTTGCGCACGTCACAGCGCTTGAGTGAATATATGGTTCACTCGTTGAGTTCGATTATGTGAGTAATCGAAGAACAGAGGTGGTATCACGGTAATAACTCCGTCCTCTGGACTATGTCCGGTTGGACGGATTTTTGTTTTTATAAATTGAACACAATCCTTCTTTCCGGTTATGTTGCGTGGCATAAGAAAAGGAGGATTTATTATGCTGATTAAAGTTCTAATGTTGCTTGTTTTCTTTGCAAGCCTTGTTGTTGTCGGAATTGTATGCCGTAAGAAAGCTACAGATGTAAACAGCTTTGTTCTCGGCGGACGTTCTGTAGGTCCGTGGCTCACAGCATTTGCTTACGGTACAAGTTATTTCTCGGCTGTAATTTTTATAGGTTATGCCGGTCAGTTCGGATGGAAGTTTGGTGTAGCTTCTACATGGATCGGTATAGGTAATGCCATTCTCGGCTCTCTTCTTGCCTGGATTGTACTCGGAAAAAGAACGAGAGGTATGAGTCAGCGTCTTGACAGTAAAACAATGCCTGAGTTCTTTGCCAGAAGATTCGGTTCAAAGAATTTGAGACTTGTTGCGTCAGTGGTTTTGTTTATTTTCATGATTCCTTACACAGCTTCTCTTTATAACGGTCTTTCACGTTTGTTTGAGATGGCTTTCGGTGTTGATTATACTGTTTGTATTATAGTTATGTCAGTTCTTACTGCAATATATGTTATTGCAGGCGGTTACTTTGCTACGGCTATAAACGATTTCATTCAGGGAATAATTATGCTTGTAGGTATTGTAGCAGTAGTTGTTGCTATTCTTAATGTTAACGGTGGTCTCGGCGGTTCAATCGATGCCATGAAGCTCATCCAGGGTGACTGTGATGTAGCAGGAAAATATGCTTCCATCGGCGGTCCGCTTCCTGTTGATCTTATCGGTGTTGTTATTCTTACTTCACTCGGAACCTGGGGACTTCCTCAGATGGTCGGCAAGTTCTATGCAATTAAGGATGAGTCAAATATCAAGAAGGGTACTATCATTTCAACGATTTTTGCCGTAATCGTTGCCGGCGGATGCTATTTCCTCGGTGGATTCGGAAGACTTTTCCTTACTTCCGAGCAGGTTGATGAATTAGGTTTTGATGCTATTATTCCTAAGATGCTTGAGAATCTTCCTGACATACTTATCGGTATTGTTGTAATTCTTGTGTTGTCTGCATCAATGTCTACACTTTCATCTCTTGTTCTTACATCAAGCTCATCGCTTACACTTGACTTTATAAATGTCGAGATTAAGAAGAATATGAGTGAGCAACAGAAAGTATTTGTAATGCGTGTGTTTATCTTCATATTCATTGCAATTTCTGCAATTATTGCTGTTATTCAACAGAACAGTAAGGTTAACTTCATCGCACAGCTTATGAGTATCTCCTGGGGTGCTATGGCAGGTGCATTCCTTGCTCCGTTTTTGTTTGGTTTGTACAGCAAGAAGGTATCTGCAACTGCTTGTATGATTAACTTCATTTTTGCTCCGGTACTTATGCTTGCCAATATGCTGTTCAGAAGCAGTTTCCCGACACTTCTCCAGTCACCTATTAACTGTGGTGCATTTGCGATGGTGTTCGGTCTTGTAATTATTCCGGTAATAAGTGTGTTTACAAAAGCTCCTGAAGATAAAATTATTAAGGAAAGTTTTGGAAAGTAATTTATATTATTTTTTCTCGAAAATGGGCTGTTACGATTTTCTCGTGACAGCTTTTTTTTCTTTGATTTAAAATGATATAATCAAATAATTAACGACAAATAACAGGACTTTCGTCAGCACATCGGATTTAAAACGGAGGAAAAAATATGGTTTTATCAAACAGTGAGTTACAGAAGATTTATTGCGGAGCATATAGTTTTGAGACTACAGAGGACGGATATTTGCAGGCTTTTCAGTTTAATAACGAGCAGATGGAATACTTTAAGAAGACTTTTGATTTTTGGTATGAAAGATGTGCAGCTTCGACAAGTAAAACTTTGGAATTCAGAACAGAAGCAGAGACGATTTCTTTTGAGTATAAAATAATATGGGTTGGTTCGGAGGATACATTCGAGCTTGCTGTGGATTCTTTGATAACTGATATTAAGTATATCCGAGACATGGACAAGGAGGGCAAGATAACATTTAAGCTTCCTGCAGGCAGCAAGAACGTTACGATTTATCTTCCTGCTGATTCGACTGCACTTATCAGAAATTTTGAGACTGATAAACCGGTTATACCGACAGATAGAGGAACAAAAGTATTGTGGCTCGGAGATTCCATCACACAGGGATACGGAACTCTTCGTTCAGCTTGTACTTATGTAAGTGTGGCAAATCGTATTCTGAATTACGATATCATTAATCAGGGAATCGGCGGATATATATATGACAAGAATATTCTGATGAAAATGGACGGTTACTATCCGGAGAAGATTATTGTGGCTTTGGGAACGAATCAATTCGGTTGTGAGACGATGAAGGATATCGAGGAATACTATGAGAGATTGATGGAGATATACGGTAATGACATTCCTGTATTGTGTGTAACTCCGCTTTGGCGAGGAGACGTTCCTGACGGCTTTGAGACTTTATCACTGTTCTGTGACAGAGTTAAAGAGATTGCCGGAAGATACAGTAATGTTAAAATTGTCGAGGGCTTTAAATTAGTTCCGCACTTACCGGAATATTATTTGGATAAGCTTCATCCGAATTGTCTGGGAGCAGAGATTTACGGAAGAAATCTTGTAAAAGAAATCGAACGTCTTGGTTTCTGATTTTCGTAACGGTGATGACGGAGTC
>JAKSRF010000133.1 GCA_024403755.1 Clostridia bacterium | reverse complement strand
CGGTTTACACGATTTCCAGTCGTGCGCCCTCGACCAGGCTAGGCGATTTCTCCATTGGTCGCAACAATATCTAAAACTTGCCAAATGATTGTACTAGGTTTATCCTTTGTTGTCAACTTTTTTACTTGTATTTCCCTTTTCGAAAAGGGGCGAAAAATCACTTGTGATAAAGCTTCTTTGTCTGATACTCCGGCTCACATGTGATATTTATTCCCAATTTCTTGAAGACATTCTCATCTACCGACGACAAAATGGTTGTCGCATGGGCATCGCTGTTACGCAGATTGCTTATCTGCTGCATGGCAAGCTCGGCAACCGGATTTGTGGCAGCACTGATTGCAAGAGCAATAAGTACCTCATCCGTATGAAGTCTCGGATTATGATTACCCATATGATTGATTTTCAAATCCTGAATAGGTTCGATAACGATAGGCGATATGAGCGGAATGTCATGTCTGATTCCGGCAAGCTCCTTGAGTGCATTCAATAAAAGAGCGGCAGAAGCACCGAGAAGTGCCGTGGTCTTTCCGGTAACAACACGGCCGTCAGGAAGCTCCAAGGCACACGCAGGACCGTTGGTTGCCTCCGCACGAACCAATGCGGCTCTGATACACTTACGGTCGGTAAGATCAATTCCGGTTTTCTTAACTATAAACTCAAGCTTGCTTACATCCGTGCCGTCGGAATTACCCTGACGCAAAGCACATTTCGCCTGATAGTATCTTCTTATTATCTCCATCTTTGAAGCTTCGCGGCACACGTCATCGTCAGTGATGGCAAGACCTGCACAGTTAACACCCATGTCTGTAGGGCTCTTATATGGAGATTCTCCGTAAATTTTCTCGAAAATAGTATTAACAACAGGGAAAATCTCTACATCTCTGTTGTAATTTACAGTAGTTAATCCGTAGGCATCAAGATGGAACGGATCGATAACATTGACGTCATTTAAGTCTGCCGTAGCAGCCTCGTATGCTATATTTACAGGATGACTCAAAGGCAAATTCCAAATAGGAAAGGTCTCGAACTTGGCATAGCCTGCTTTGATTCCGCGCTTATTCTCATGATAGAGCTGAGAAAGACATGTAGCCATCTTTCCTGAACCCGGACCCGGTGCAGTTACTACTACAAGAGATCTGGTGGTCTCTACATAATCATTTTTACCATAACCCTCTTCACTTACGATCAAAGGGATATTCAACGGATATCCGTCTATAGGATAATGCTTATAAACCTTAACACCGAGCTGACGAAGTCTCTTCTCAAATTTCTCGGCAAGAGGCTGCCCTGTGAACTGTGTAATTACTACACTTCCTACATAAAGACCTATCTCGGTAAAAGCGTCAATAAGACGAAGAACGTCCTGGTCATAGGTAATACCCAAATCACCGCGGCGCTTATTCTTCTCAATAGCATCGGCGCTGATTACAGTAACGATTTCTGCTTCCTGCTTTAATTCCAACAGCATCTTAACCTTACTGTCAGGCTCAAATCCCGGCAAAACTCTTGATGCATGAAAATCATCAAAAAGCTTGCCTCCGAACTCCAAATAAAGCTTGCCGCCAAAGGAATTTATTCTGTCTCTGATTTTCTGTGACTGCAATTGAACATATTTATCGTTATCGAAACCAACTTTAAACATAAAAACACTCCTAGGTTATTTAGCTTTAAGAATTATAACACTAAGCTTTTTTACCTACTACACAAAAAATATTACATTTATTCTGTACCACGGGAACAAAAATTATTGTTCTGCTTTCCACTCAAGATAGTCATCGTAACTCATTTGCTTATCGATAATACCTGAAGGAGTAATCTCGATTATACGGTTAGCTATTGTATTAACGAGCTCACGATCGTGTGAATAAAACAAAATTGAACCGCCGAATTTTTTTACACCTTCATTAAGTGCGGTAATTGATTCGAGATCCAAATGGTTAGTCGGATCATCAAGAATTATTACATTGGCATTTACCAACATTTGCTTGGAAAGCATGCATCTTACCTTCTCACCTCCGCTTAATACGGAAGCCTTCTTAAGTGCTTCATCTCCGGAGAAAAGCATTCTTCCCAAAAATCCTCTGATATAGGTCTCAGTCTGGTCCTTAGAAAACTGTCTGAGCCAATCAGCGAGAGATAAATCACAGCCGTCAAAATACTCGTTATTATCCTTAGGGAGATAGGATCTGGAGGTAGTAATTCCCCACTTAACCTCACCTTCAACAACATCGCCTTCCTTAGGTTCATCAGGTGTGGAAACTCCGGCCATAATATCCAGCATTTGAGTAATAGCAACTTCATCTTCACCCACAAAAGCTATTCTGTCGCCTTTGTTCATGGTAAAGGATACATTGTTAATAGTCTGACGTCCGCCTCTGTCCGCACAGAGGTTCTTTACGCTTACTACATCATTACCGATTTCTCGTTCCATATTAAAAGATATAAACGGATATCTTCTGGAGGATGCTTTAACTTCAGGTAATTCCAGAGCATCAAGCTGCTTTTTACGTGAGGTGGCCTGACGTGACTTAGATGCATTGGCGGAGAAACGTGCAATAAATTCCTGAAGCTCCTTACGTCTTGCCTCTATTTTCTTAGTCTGATCCTTAACCTGTCTCAAAGAAAGCTGTGTGTACTCGTACCAGAAATCGTAGTTGCCCTGGAAAAGAGTAACCTTGTTAAAATCTATATCAACTATGTGCGTACATACCTTATTCAAAAAGTGTCTGTCATGTGAGACAACAAGAACACAGTTCTCATAATCCATAAGATAGTTCTCAAGCCAGCGGCACGAATTCAAATCAAGATGGTTCGTAGGCTCATCGAGAAGAAGATAATCAGGAGTTCCGAACAAAGCCTGCGCCAAAAGCACCTTAACCTTCTGCCCTCCAGTTAAGTCAGCCATTTTGCGCTCATAGAATTCTTCACCCAAGCCCAAGCCCTGAAGAAGTATCTCGGCATTACTCTCTGCAGACCAGCCGTCCAATTCGGCAAATTCACCTTCAAGCTCGCCCAATCTTATTCCGTCGGCATCATTGAAATCAGCCTTGGAATAAAGCATCTCTTTCTCCTTCATTATCTCATACAGGCGCTTATGGCCCATAATTACAGTCTCTCTGACATTGAATTCATCATATTTAAAATGGTCCTGCTTAAGAACTGCCATACGTTCCGTAGAAGGAATATTAACAAAGCCCTTTTGAGCCTCTATTTCGCCTGACAATATCTTGAGGAACGTGGATTTTCCTGCTCCGTTGGCACCGATAATGCCGTAACAGTTACCCTTACTGAACTGAATATTAACATCTTCAAACAAAAGTCTGCCGCCGAATCTTAATTCAACGCCTGATACATCAATCATAGTAATCTCCTGAATTATCCGTTTATTTTAAATACACTTGTCTCAAAGAACAGAATAACATCTGTCGGGACAAGTTTTGAAGCAAAATGTAAAAGCTTCTGCATAAAGCCATACACAAGAAGCTTGCGTCCGTTGCGATTGCATTTGAGACTTTTTGCCGCAAGTTTGTGCGGATCCGCAACGCAAAGGGCGCGTATTCCGGTAAACTGCGCATCGGGATTACCTAAGGCTTTTCCCAAAAACTCAGTATTTATCGGACCCGGGCACACGCAAGTAACATTTATTTTGCGTGATTTCAGTTCATATGCCAGAGCGCGCGAAAAGTTTAACACAAAGCTTTTCGAGGCGGCATAAATATTGAATCCCGGCTGAGGAAGAAATGCAGCCGATGAAGATATATTGATTATACCCGAATTCTCCTTCATATAAGGAAGGCATGCATGTGTAACAAGAGCAAGACTGCGACAATTCAAATCCATTGTTGCAGATATATCTCTAGCAGTGTTCCCTTCAAAATCTCCTCTTTTTCCCATTCCGGCACAATTTATAAGAAGACTTATCTCTGCACCTTTGGTATTCAAAAGAGATGTAAGCTTATTAATATCAGCTTCAGAACACAAATCCAGAACCACAGGAACACACCTGGAATCACGCTCGGCAAATTCCTTAAGGCGTTCCTCTCTGCGTGCTACGAGCCACACCTCATCGTATAGTGCCGTATTCATCTCATCTGCAAAAGCAGCCCCAAGTCCTGAAGACGCACCTGTTACTATGGCTATATTCATCACTTTCTCTCCTCTGCGAAGTCTCCTGTTGTTATCTCAAACTATAGAATGATATTACATTTTATGAATTCTATCAAGGAAACCGCCGAAAGAAGAATCATCTCCGCCGTTATTTTTCGGAGTGTTTTTCTTTTGTTCGGTACTCGGCTTTGTCTCCGAAGGCGAAGGCACAAACGCCTGTTTCTCAGTCGGCTTATTCTCTGCAGGCTGTTCTACGCTTGGATTATTCTCTATAGCCTTTGCAAAATCCTGACCCCTCAAATAAAACGGCTCATATTGCTGTTCTACGCTTGGCTTATTCTCTGCAGCCTTCACCTTATTAATTGCTGAATTTATCGGCTTAAACGGTGAATTGGCGCTGTTACTCGGAGCATCCCACGGAGCAGGAATATTGGTTCCCGTTATCGGTTTA
>JAKSRF010000132.1 GCA_024403755.1 Clostridia bacterium | reverse complement strand
CCGCAAACCCAGTATTTTCAGGCCTTTCAGTTATTCGACCTCATGGTCGGGAACAACAACACATCTCTTATTGCCGGACTGTCTGTCAAGAGCATTACAAGTCTGTCAATTCCGTAACCGATACCGCCCGTAGGTGGCATACCTATCTCGAGAGCATTGAGGAAGTCCTCATCTGTGTGGTTAGCCTCTTCGTCACCTGCCTCGAACGCAGCATCCTGAGCCGCAAATCTCTCACGCTGATCGATTGGATCGTTAAGCTCTGAGTATGCATTACACATCTCCCAAGTATTAATGAAGAGCTCGAATCTCTCTACCTTTGAAGGATCTGATGGCTTCTTCTTGGTAAGAGGTGAGATAGCAAGCGGATGATCCATAATAAATGTAGGCTGAATGAGATTCTTCTCACAGTATTCCTCGAAGAAGAGATTAATGATATCGCCCTTTGTGTGGCGCTCCTCATACTCGATGTGGTGCTCCTTTGCAAGAGCCTTTGCCTCGTCATCTGTTGCTACAGCATCGAAGTCAATGCCGGCATACTTCTTAATGGCATCATTCATTGTAAGACGCTCAAACGGCTTACCAAAGTCAATCTCAATATCGCCGTACTTGATTATCGAAGTACCGCAAACCTTCTCTGCAAGATACTTAAACATTGATTCTGTAAGCTCCATCATGCCTTCATAATCTGTATATGCCTGATAGAGTTCCATCAAAGTAAATTCAGGATTGTGACGAGTATCAACACCTTCGTTACGGAATACACGGCCAATCTCATATACTCTCTCAAGTCCTCCGACTATAAGTCTCTTAAGGTAAAGCTCAAGTGAGATACGAAGCTTTACATCCTCATCAAGAGCATTATAGTGTGTCTCAAAAGGACGTGCAGCAGCACCGCCGGCATTACTTACCAGCATAGGAGTCTCAACCTCCATGAAGTCTCTGCCGTCAAGGAACTTACGAATTTCTTTTATTATCTGAGAACGCTTTACAAAAACATCCTTGCTTTCCGGATTCATGATAAGGTCAATATATCTCTGACGATATCTTGCATCTGTATCGGTAAGACCATGGAACTTCTCAGGAAGAATCTGAAGGCTCTTTGTAAGAAGTGTGATTGAATGTGCGTGAATGGAAACCTCACCCGTCATTGTGCGGAAGGCAAATCCTTCAACACCGAAGATATCACCGATGTCAGACTTCTTAAAGTCTGCATAGCTGTCTTCTCCTACAGAATCCTTAGAAACATAAACCTGAATTCTGCCCTTAAGATCCTGAATATTGCAGAATGATGCCTTACCCATAACACGCTTAAACATCATACGTCCGGCAATTCTTACATTTATCGGCTGAGCATCCATTATAGCGCGACGCTCATTGTAATCATTTTTACTTACCTGACGAGCTTCCTGTTCCTCAAGTCCTTCAAGGTTCGGAGCGGTTCTGCCTGCAAGAAGTTCAGACTCGAGAGCCTCATACTCTGCCTTTACCTTATCGCTGTGATAAGTAACATCAAATTTAGTAACAACAAAAGGATCCTTGCCGTTATTCTGTAATTCCTTAAGCTTATCGCGTCTGATTTGAAGCATCTGATTCAAATCCTGCTGTGGTGCGTTCTGATTAGCATTATCCTGCGCCATTTTCAACCTCCGTATAACTAATAATTAACCTTTTCGAAAAGAAAGGGCGTAAAAAGAATTAATTTCCTCACGCCCTACAAAGATCAGTTGAAGTAAAAACTTTTACTCACCGATCTTAACAATTTTATATTTGAATGCGCCGAAAGGAGTCTGAACTTCAACAACCTGGCCCTTCTTCTTATCCATGATTGCTGCGCCCAAAGGAGACTTATAAGAAAGCTTATTCTTGAAAATATCTTCCTCATTCTCACTTACAATCTTATAAACTTCTTCCTCACCTGTCTCGTTGTCACGAATAGTAACCTTTGAACCAAGTGTAACCTTAGTCTTGGAAATCTCACTTTCCTCAATAACAACTGCATTCTCAAGGAGTGCAATCAATTCAGCGATACGTGAAGCGTTACGTGACTGTGCGTCCTTAGCATCATCATACTCTGAGTTCTCTGAGAGATCGCCCTGTGCACGAGCCTCTTCAAGTCTTGCGGAAATTTCCTTGGATACTACGGTTTGACGTTCTGCGAGCTCATCCTGCAATTCCTTCAAACCTTCACGGGTATATGATACCTTCTCTGCCTCTGCCATATATATGTACCTCTCTAGTTATTTTTCTTTCTCGAAAAGCCTAACCTTTCCAATTAACAAAACCTATTGTAAAACGAAAACAGGATTTTATCAACAATTTATTATCAGCGTGCGCTTCTGTCATTCTCTTTCTGAATAACATCATGAGCGCCACCCTCAATAATAGATGTTGAAGATACTACAACAAGTCTTGCTTTGTTCTGGAACTCCTCTATTGAAGAAGAACCGCATGAACACATTGTTGCCTTAACCTTAGCAAGTGAATGGTCAAGATTATCCTTAAGACTTCCGGCATACGGAACATATGAATCAACGCCCTCTTCGAAAGCCATCTTTCCGCCTACACCGCCGTCATCGTATCTCTGCCAGTTACGTGCTCTGTTAGAGCCTTCACCCCAGTACTCCTTAACATATGAACCGTTAACGAGAAGTTTTCTCGTAGGAGACTCATCAAATCTTGCGAAATATCTTCCGAGCATAAGGAAATCAGCGCCCATAGCAAGAGCAAGTGTCATGTGATAATCATGAACGATACCGCCGTCTGAGCAAAGCGGGATATACATACCGGTCTTCTTGAAGTACTCATCTCTTGCCTTTGCAACTGCGAGAACTGCTGAAGCCTGACCGCAACCGATACCCTTCTGCTCACGTGTGATACAGATAGAACCACCGCCGATACCAATCTTAATGAAGTCTGCGCCTGCCTCTGCAAGGAAGTTGAAGCCTTCATCATCTACTACATTACCTGCACCTACAGGGATATCAGGATAATTAGCCTTAATCCACTTAAGTGCTCTCTCCTGCCATACTGAGAATCCGTCAGATGAATCGAGACAAAGGGCATCTGCGCCTGCTTCAATAAGAGCAGGAACTCTCTCCTCATAGTCTCTTGTATTAATTCCGGCACCAACGATAAGACGCTTATCAGCATCAAGAAGTTCGTTTGGATTAGCTTTGTGGAATTCATAGTCTTTACGGAAAACGAGACCTACAAGGTTGCCTTCCTTATCTACGATAGGAAGCTGATTTACCTTATTGTCCCAGATAATATCATTTGCTTCTTTAAGGGTTGTTCCCTCAGGAGCTGTAATAAGCTTCTCAATAGGAGTCATAAACTCCTTAACCTTTGTTGTTGTCTCCATACGGCTTATACGATAATCTCTTGTTGTAACAAGTCCGAGGAGTTTACCTGTCGGTGTACCGTCATCAGTAACCGCTGCTGTTCCGTGTCCCTTTCCTTCCTTAAGGTTTAATACATCCTCAAGAGTAGAATCAGGTGTGAGGTTTGAGTCGGATACAACGATACCAGCCTTATACTTCTTTACCTTTCTGATCATCTCGCACTGTGACTCAATTGACTGAGACTGGAATACAAAAGACATACCGCCGTATCTTGCAAGAGCGATTGCCATGCCTGAATCTGATACTGCCTGCATTACTGCAGAAACCATAGGAATATTAATCTTTAATTTAGATTCTTCCTGACCTTTACGATATTTGCAAATAGGAGCAGATAAATCGACCTTATCAGGTGTATTATTCTCTGTTGTAAGATTTGGAATCAATAAGTATTCGCTAAAAGTACGTGACTCTTCCGAAAAGATTGTTGCCATATAGCACCTCCGAAGTATAAGAATATACGCTATATATTAACATACAAAACAACTTATTCGCCTTATATATTTTGACACTTTTTATAGTTTTTTCACTTGGCTTTTCGTGCAAGAGCAAAAACGCATCAGCGTGACACTTCTATTGAGGAACTCAGCATGCCGTCATTCAGATTTTCGAGCAAGAGCGAAAACAGCACTCATGGCCAGCAATGTGATTATGCATTCAGGCGCAATGAACAAAGCATTATAGCTTAATGAATATGCCCACACATTCATGTCTCCCGCATACTCCGAATAAAAAATCACGCCCGACAAAGTTGAACACAAAAGCTGAGCTGCATAGCACAACGAGGTGCAAACAGCAGCACGCACATAACGTACAGAGCGAATTCTGGACAAGAAATTACGACTTCCCGAACCATGTGTGCCGGAACCTTGGGTATTCGAATGCAAAAAGCCGACACTTCCGAATATTGTAAACGGAAGCAGATAGTCCAAAACTACCTGAAGCGGAAACAAAAGATATCCGCCTATGAGCTGAAGCACTGCCATTATTGCACAAGCACCGTAACCAAAGCCCGGCCCGAAAGCCATAGCAAACAACAAAAGCGGCAGCATCGACGCCGGTGTAACCGAACCACCCATCGGCATCCTGAACATAGTAATACGAGACAAAACAAAACTTAATGCCAACGCTGCTCCGCCGGTGGATATAGCAAGTATTCG
>JAKSRF010000131.1 GCA_024403755.1 Clostridia bacterium | reverse complement strand
GATTACGAGCTTTTTATATTCTGTTTTCACAATCGGACATTACTGCAACAACAAGAAAAACATAATTATCTCTCGCTTTGCAGGAGTATCAATGGTATACATAAATGCATTGATTGCTGCAGATATATCTGACAAATTAAGCATTCTACTGCTTATAACCATTACTGTTATCCCATTGTTGTTAAGCAGTTATTTGCTGTTTAAAGAGACCAAGATTAACGGATATATGTCACGTAAAGCCGCTTGGCTGACAGGATTGGCATTAAGCACTCTTCCGACATTTCCGTGCTTATTAATCTACATATTTAACGATGGTGCCGTAAACACCAATTTAACTAATGATATTGCTTTTCCGTATGCATTAACAGCATTGGCTGAAACAATCATTCTGTTTATTCTTCAGATATTGAAAACAAATACAGAAAACCGTACTACCTTTATAAAAGATAATTTCGAAGGCATTCAGGCAGGAATTCTTGTATCATCTTTTATTCACAGTCCGTCAATAATAATATTAAGAGAACACTTCCGTTATTCCGAAAGCAATCTTGAATTATTTACTGTCATTCTCCTGATTTCCTTAATGACCTTATGGGCATTGCTCTACAGATATGAACTCAGAATTATATCTGTTATTGCAACAGTATATGCTTCATATGCCTTCGTCAATTGGTTCCGATTTGAATACAGATCACCCATGCTTCTTATACCTATTGTGTTATTCTCAATTTCTGTCGCATGTGACAGAAAACGATCTGTAAATAAAGATTCTATATTCTACGGAATATTAGCCGTTTCAGCATCTATGCTCTTCTTAGATTCAAAGACAAACATTTATGCTTTGGCTGCCTTTATTATTACCGAAATCGTATACTTTATCAGAAGCAATTCAAAGAAAGACAAAACACGCGCAATTTCTTTATTGGCTGTAACTCTTTCGGCTGTAGTATGGTTCAAATTACCATTCTCACCTTACGCCGATATTACTGACATCGTTCAGCTTAAGCTGTTGCCGCCAACGCTATTCTTCATTCTTTTACCATTCATAATTACCCGACTTAACGAACATCGTGAACTTTCAATAAGAATACGTATCATCTACGGATACATTCTGATGGCTGTTCTGGCAGGAATCGCTATTGATTCCGGTAAAATATCCGACAGACTGATTTATGCCGTTATCTGCGTAGTTATTTTGGTAGCAGGCTTCTTCTTCCACAGTCGTCAAACCGTAGTACTCGGAACAGTAAGCACGGTATTCCTTATTGTCTATCTGATAGGTCAGGTTTTCGGAAGCAGAGCATGGCTTATCTATCTTGCAGTATCCGGAACTGTTCTCATTTCAGTGGCTGTTCGCAACGAGATAAAACGAAGAAAGTCTTAACAACTTCAGAATCAAATCATATTCTGTTCAGAAGTGCCGTTATACCAATCGTCGATAACAGAAACTGCTTCATCCGTTGGATTTTTTGTCATATCAATCCAATGAATATCAGTTCGCTTGTTAAACCAAGTCATTTGCTCTCTTGCCAAATGTCGTATTTCCATAAAAAGTTTGTCATAAAAGGCATCAAAATTTTTAAATTCTCCGCGCAGATACATGAGAATGTAGCGGTATTCCAGTCCCAGCTTATAGAGAAAGTCGTCAGTTGCTCCGTTCTCACGGAGCTTCTTTACTTCCTCTATCATACCTTCATCCAATCTTCTGTCCAAACGTTCTTTGATACGTTCATACAAAACAGGACGCGGCCAGGTAACACCCAATGTCAGAGTATCATATCTTGGACAATTGGGCTGCTTATCATCATCTCCGCACAAAATTCTCTCGCAGGCACGTTCCAAACGACGTTTGTTCTTTATATCTATACTATCAAGAATTTGAGGGCGATTTACTCTTATCATATCCTTAAGCTCGTCGATTGACATAGCAACTACACGCTCACGAATTTCCGAATCTATCGGTATATTCTTCAGCTGATAACCGTCAACAATACAATTTACATAAAGTCCCGTACCACCGACCATAAAAGCTTTCTTTCCGCGGCTGTGAATATCATCTATGGCGTCATAGGCAAGATGCTGAAAATCCGTAAGCGCAAATGAATCATTGGGATTTACAACATCAATAAGGTGATGCACGACTCCTCGGGTCTCCTCAGGTGTAACCTTACCCGAACCCAAATCAAGGCCTCTGAAAACCTGACGTGAATCAGCTGACACAATCTCGGCATCATACCGCAAAGCCAATTCTATCCCCAAACCGCTTTTCCCAGACGCATTGGTTCCGGCTATTACAACCAGTTTTTCCATGAATTTCCTCCTGCACAACCTTAATGCGGATATTTTACCACATAAAAACAAAACAACACATTTTCGGGAAGAAAAAAACACTAATGTGTGATATACTCCTATAGGCGTATTTTTACGTTGTAGTTTATGTAGTATTTGTAGAAGGAGTTTTGATATGCCGGTTACAGAGTTTTTGGAAAGAAATGCAAAATTATACGGTGACGAGACAGCTCTTATTGAGCTCAATCCTGATCAGCAGGAATTAGGCAAAATCACCTGGAAAGATTACGAACTTATTCAGCCTACCGAAAAGCAGGCTTACAGACGCGAGATTACTTGGAAAGTTTTTGATGAGAAAGCAAACAGACTCGCTAATATGCTTATCAGCCGCGGTATTCAGAAGGGAAACAAAATCGGTATTCTCATGATGAATTGCCTTGAGTGGCTTCCTATTTATTTTGGTATTTTAAAGACAGGTGCCGTTGCGGTTCCTCTCAATTTCAGATATACGGCAGATGAGATTTTATACTGCTCAAATCTTGCTGAACTCGATATTCTTTTCTTCGGTCCTGAATTTATCGGACGTATTGAAAATATCGAGACTGAACTTACTAAAAACAGAGCACTTATCTTTGTCGGTGAAACATGTCCTACCTTTGCAGAGGATTACCGATTGATTACGGCAGATTACTCCAGTGAGGCTCCGAACATTGATATAACGGACGAAGATTACGGTGCTATCTATTTCAGTTCGGGAACTACAGGCTTTCCTAAAGCTATTCTTCACAAGCATAAAAGTCTTGTTCATGCCGCTAAGGTTGAACAGAATCATCATTCTACTTCAAGAGAAGACTGCTTCCTTTGTATCCCGCCGCTCTACCACACAGGTGCTAAAATGCACTGGATGGGAAGCTTAATAAGCGGTTCAAAAGCTGTTCTTCTAAGAGGAACAAAGCCTGAGTATATATTGAATGCAGCTTCACAGGAGCACTGCACAATTGTATGGCTTCTTGTACCTTGGGCACAGGATATTCTTGACGCTTTGGACAGAGGCGACGTAAAGCTTGAGAATTATCAGCTGGATCAGTGGAGACTTATGCATATCGGTGCTCAACCTGTACCGAAGTCACTCATTAAGAGATGGCTTGAATACTTTCCTAAGCACCAGTACGATACTAACTATGGCTTAAGTGAATCCATAGGACCGGGTTGTGTTCATCTTGGTGTTGAAAATGTCCATAAGGTTGGCGCAATAGGAATTCCGGGTTATGGCTGGGAGTGTAAAATTATTGATGAGAACGGCAACATTGTAAAGCAAGGTGAAGTCGGTGAACTCTGCGTTAAGGGTGACGGCGTTATGACATGCTACTACAACAACACAGAAGCAACAAACGATGTTCTTAAAGACGGCTGGCTCCTTACCGGTGACGTAGGGCGTCAGGATGAAGATGGTTTTATCTATCTTGTTGACCGTAAAAAAGATGTAATTGTTTCCGGTGGTGAGAATCTCTATCCTGTTGAGATTGAGGATTTCCTTATGAAAAACATCAAAATCAAGGATGTAGCTGTTATAGGTCTTCCGGACAAGCGTCTCGGCGAAATAGAAGGTGCAATTATCGAAGTCAAAGAGGATATGGAACTTTCAGAAGATGAAGTAAATGAGTTCTGTCTCCAGCTTCCGAGATATAAGAGACCTCGTAAGATAATCTTTGCTCCTGTTCTTCGTAATGCTACAGGTAAGATTGAGAAGCCTAAGCTTCGTAAATTGTATGGTCAGGAACACCTTGTAGATTTTGAGAATCAGGATTAATAATAAAACAAATTAGTTTAAGAGGATGTCTCAGCTATATTGCGAGGCATCCTTTTTTATTAGTCCTAGTCATGGAAAGCTTGTGTATAGCCAAACCTATGTGCCGCCATCATTATCCACCGCCCTGTTCCGCTAATCTGTGGAACAGTCCGCCACTCTGGTGGAATCACGTTGGGAACTAGGTTGTGATCCGCTACTTCATCGTTTACATACACTTGGGAAGCAAAAAACAGCAAAAGTGTATGTAAAGAGCCTCCAAATCATCATTTACATACACTCGGAATGCCAAAAACGACAAAAGTGTATGTAGCGAGGGCGTAAAACGGCATTTACATACACTCGGAAAGTCAAAAACAGCAAAAGTGTATGTAGAGAGCCTCCAAATCATCATTTACATACACTCGGAATGCCAAAAACAGCAAAAGTGTATGTAGCGAGGGCGTAAAACGGCATTTACATACACTC
>JAKSRF010000130.1 GCA_024403755.1 Clostridia bacterium | reverse complement strand
CCGGCGAAGGAAGTGAATTTGAGAGAGCCAAGAATCTGATGCATGCTTTTGCAGGCCGAATCAAGCACAGCAGTTCAGTTGGAAAAAGAAGACGTGAATGCAGAGTGCCTTCTCGCAAATTATTTGGACAACTCCAATGATTTGTATTGGGTAGATGAATATGCCACACCTTTATCCGTGTTGGAAATCAGAGACAAGATTATAGAAGGAGAATTATACAGTAGGAGAGACTCAGAGTTATTATCTCCTTCCCGTCACTTATGCAACTACAGAAGATATCAGACTGATTTCAAGAGAAGCAGTGGAAGCCGCCCCGGTACAGTAAAATCGAATTATTTATCTATTCCCCAAACCTATATAACTTAAAATCAAAACCCAATTCTATATCAGGATTGCCACTTATACCTGTATACGCCGTTCCGCCAAAATCAATATACATATATAATTTATCTTCATTGAACAAATATACAGAATATCTTGTACCGCCGGTTGTATAGTACCGCCTATAGAAAACATTTTCATTTACATCATAGAATAATTCACCCGACGAATTAAATGTTCCGTATTCATCAGAATCAACATTATATGATGCACTTATGATTTTATTATCACTGTCTCTGGTATATTCGACCGTATAATAATCCTGAAGCGGCTGCATATATTCACGGCCTTGATACGCTTCGCCCTGTAAATCCAACAGACTGCCAAATACGTTTACCCCGGCAATATTCTCATCAAATGTCGCCTCCGGAATCAGTTTATCTTTATCCACATTTAATGCAAATACTTTCTGAGGGTATTCTTCTTCACCTGCTCCGACCATAAAAACAAATGATATCTCACAGTCATCATTAATTATGAATAATCTGCTTCCTGCCTCATTAATAAGCTCATATTCTGTATCATCCTGAATATAATCAGAAAGAAATTCCTGTTCTTCCGCTAAATCATTGACACTGGTTCTTATCGATTTTTGTAATGATTCTTCATCATCTGCATCTATATAAAGTCGATAGTCGTAGCAATAAACTGTTTTGCTGTCAACATTTTCTGTTAATTGAACTGTTTCATCGGTCTCAGTATTTTCGAGACAGCCTGTTAATGCAAAAATAAGGCCTATAATACAGAGACTGCACATCAATTTTTTATACATGTTTCCCTGCCATATAAAGTTTTTATGAATCAAAAAAATCTCTCTTGTTAACCCCTGCAGTCATAAATCTCCATGCTGCCTTTCTGTTTGTCAGCCATTCAATTCTGCAATTTGTTTTTTTGTTCGCAATAATCCTTGTTACAAGATACCCTGCTATCACATCGGGATAATCTCCGAGGATGTTATAAACTTTCTTCGTCTTCTCTTCCAATTTATATGCATTCTTTTGGCCTTTGGACGATGTCAGAAAATCGGTAATCATTATTCCCGGGGACAGTTTTCCGATTATTATCGGGATGTTAGCTTCGGTAAGTTCCTTCGCAATTGCATCCGTATAATACGTCACCGCTCTTTTCGCCGTTCCGTATAATGCAAATTTACACTGAATGGCATCATTCGATCCCATTCCTTCAACATTGTAGATTGCGCCAAATCCCTGTTTTGTCATGTGTCGGACGGCAACATTGGTACCGTTAATTGTCCCTTTTAAATCTACGCCGAACAGGAAGTCCATCTCACTGCTGTCGAGTTCCCAAGCATACTTAAAACTCTGATTTACTCCGGCATTGTTAATCCAGATATCAATGTTACCAAACTTATCGGAAGCTTCATGGCACAGAGCCTCAACCTCATCGCTGTTCGACACATTACATTTAATTCCGAGTAATTCACCTTTTCCCGAGACACCGTTCAGTTCACCGACAGCCTTTTCAATTCCTGCATCATTTGTACCGCATACAACAACATTAAAGTCATTTCCCCTGAATTTTTTGGCCATTTCAAAGCCCAAACCTCTTGTACTTCCGGTTATTACTACAGTTTTCATTTAATATCTCCTCGTATCAAATCTGTATAACTTATTATATCTTAAATTGATATGGTTCTAAAGTTGCGTTGTTTTCTTTTTCGAAAAGAATAGTATCCGATATACAGATATTTACTTCTGTAAATGATATCCTCCGTCAGCAAACAGCATGCTTCCGGTAACATAATCTGACATATCCGACAAAAGGAAAAGCACTACTGATGAGATATCTTCAGGCATTCCGAGTCTTCCGTTCGGGATCAGGGCTTCCGATTGAGCACGAACTTCCGGAATATCGAATGAAGCTTTTGTCATGCCCGTATAGATGAATCCCGGAGCAACCGCATTGACCTGAATATTGTAAGGTGCCAGGTCAAGAGCCATCGCGGATGTCATAGAAGTGACTGCGCCCTTCGAAGCGGCATAGTCTGCCATATTCTGCTTAAAGATTGTCGATCTGATACAGCTGATGTTTACAATCTTACCCTTCTTCTTTGCAATCATCTCCTTCGATACTGCTCTCGATACGATGAAGGTACCCGTAGTATTTATTGACAGAGTGCGATTCCACGCTTCTGTGGTCAGCTCGTAGAAGGGCTTGTTATTTCCAAAGACTCCTGCAGCATTTACAAGACCGTCAATGTGGCCGAATTTGTTGATTGCAGCTTTTACACATTCTTCAATCTTCTTCTCATCAAGAACATCTGCTATAAAGTGTGTGTAGCATTCGTTGTCGATAGTAGAATCATTCAAATCGATACCGACTACACATGCTTTCTCGTCAAGAAGCTTCACACAACAGCTTCTTCCCATTCCTGAACAACTTCCTGTAACGATATATACTTTATTTTCAAAGTCCATAATTACTCTCCTTTTTGTGTTTATTCTTTGATTCTGCTCAAATTATCAGATACTGAATCAGATTGAACAAGTATCCTTCAGCGATTATTCCCACCGTGCAAACGCCTGTAAAAATAGCGAGAAGTCTCGGCTTTACCGCTTTACGGAGCATAATAAGCGAAGGCAGCGACAATGTCGTAACGCCCATCAAAAACGACAATACGACGCCGAGCTGTGCACCCTTCACCAGTAGTGCTTCGGCAATCGGAACAGTCGAGAAAATATCCGCATACATCGGAACCCCGACCGCCGTACCAATCAACACGCCAAACGGATTTCCCGTCCCGAGTATGTTTATGATAAACTCACCCGGAATCCAATTATGAATGGCGGCGCCGATTGCTACACCTATTACAACAAAAGGATACACCTTTTTCACTGTTGTGAGAACCTGTTCAAAAGCATTTCTGCATTTCTTTGTTATGTCCTCCTTTTCGCCTGTCTTGCTTGAACAACCGCATGATTTACTGCAACAACCGAATCTCTCCACCTGATTCTCAAGTCCCAACTTATCAATCAGCGTTCCTCCTGCTACGGCTATAACCAATCCTAATAGTACATACAGAATCGCAACCTTCCATCCGAAAACGCTCATCAACAATACAACGCTTCCCAAATCAACCATCGGTGACGATATCAGGAACGAGAACGTTACCCCAACCGGAAGTCCCGCTCCTGTAAATCCTATGAACAGCGGAATTGATGAACATGAACAGAACGGCGTTACCGTTCCTAGCAGAGCCGCAATGCAATTCGCCCCGATTCCGTGGAAGCTTCCGAGTATTTTTTTACTCCTCTCCGGCGAGAAATAACTCTGAATATACGTAATCACAAATACCGTTACACTTAACAGAATCAGTATCTTGACGCAATCAAACAGAAAGAACTGTATACTTGCACCAATTGGGCTCTCGGTGTTCAGGCCGCAAAGACCTAATATATTGCCGACTATTCTGTTCAGCCATCTCATTCCTATAACCTCATTCTGAAAAAACTCCACATAATACCTCCGTTTTATTTATATATGTATGCGCACGTGAATTTATATATGTATGCGCACATGTATCTATATATCTAAATATATCGATATGTTTTCTGAAAAACAGCCGTGCCCTAAGTGTTATTACTCTTTACAGCACGACTTCTTCTTTGAATCAATCAAATTAGCTCTCAACACATTAAGATAATAGGTCGCAGTATCTATGCCCTCCGCAGAAATAGAATAATACATCCACTTCCCGTCTTTGCGTCCGACTACAAGTCCCGAATCAGTCAGCACCTTCATGTGATGCGAGAGCGTAGACTGTGCAATATTCAAATCCTCAAGGAGCCTGCATGCACACTTCTCACCATCTGTCAGATAATTAAGTATCCGCACACGGTTCTCGTCACACAAAGCCTTGAATACAACCGGAGTACGCTTATCATCGAGCTTCATCGGAACACCTCCTGTTTTTGATTTTGTAATCATACTTACATCATATCGATTTTTTTCGATTTGACAAGTACTGATTTTGAATTTTGATAAAAATATCCGAATTATGGTGATTGGAGCTTGATTAACTGACATCCCGGATTCACTGAGAATAGGCTTTTGAGTGATTTATGCTTTTCAGTGATTCCAGACTGATTAGCACGCAGCTTCACTGAAACCTGCTAACGAAAATCAATAGCAAACGGTCACTTCATCACAAATGGCAAAAAATCGGCTTTTGTGATGAAGTGGAACGAATGATTTCATCACAAATGGCAAAAAATCGGGTTT
>JAKSRF010000013.1 GCA_024403755.1 Clostridia bacterium | reverse complement strand
ACTCTTCCTACAAAAATCAGATTTGTATACCCGTCATTACCATACTTATTTATCAGTTCTGCACTCGGTTCCTTCTTATAATCCTCGAAAGGAATAAGTATCGGTCTTACAACTATCGGACATGTAAAGCCATAGCTTATCAGGTCTCTTTTGTTAAATTCGGAATCTGCAAAACAGAATTCCACCTTACCCGCAAGGTTCTTAATTCCGTCTACCCCGGCTTTGGCATTCTTGGTTATATCCTTACTGTAAGGACTGAAGAATGCCGGCGGTGTAACATTATGATAAACAAGAACCTTATGACAATTCATATATTCAAAGGTATAGTTCAGAAGCGAACCGGTAGACATATGATAAATTGCTATATCATCCTTATTAACAGGCGGAAGCTGATACTCCTCAAGCTGTACCGCAGTACCTTCAGGAAGTCTCCGGTCTATTACCTCAGCATATATTTCCGTCTCATAACCGAACTCCTGCAAAGCCTTTTTAAGTGCTATCGTATCATTTCCGACTGCATCACCGAAAGCAATTGTCGGTAAAAACTGAATTATTCTCATCCTTCTGTCCTCTCGGTATTACTTGTTAAACTTAGCCTCAAGCTCAGTAATTCTGCTCTTAAGATAATCATTCTCAGCCTCAAGACTCTCAACACGCTTAAGAAAATCTCCTTTGTTGTTGAGCTGATTCTTATAACCGTATAATTGGAAAATTGAATTTACCATATGATAGTTGATATCATTCTGCTGACCGAAAAGATGATTGACATAAAATGCCAAAATTCTTCTCACGGTTTTCTTATACAAGACAGCAATAGGATTACCTGTTATAGGATAATTACATTGAACAGCGCGATGCGATACACAATACTCTACACTCTTCTGTAATGAAACATCTGAATATGCATACGAAAGGAAACTGAAATCACTGTCGCCCAAAACGTCATCAAATGTTGTTAAATCACTGTCTGAATACTTATCCTTAATATCATTACGGATTTCCTTCATTACATCCTCAATATTAAGCTGCTGTATTTCTTCGTTTATATTTTCAGCCATATATAACTTCCTCCGTAATTCTGATTAAGACTTGCCCTTGTTAATAAAATCTTTGAGATAGCCTGCAAACAAAGACTTAACCTTCTCGTACTGAAAATCCTCAAGTCGTCTGTTTTGACCCTCGATAATCTTATCTCTCAAATCCTGATTCTTAACTATTCTGTCAATGAGAAGTGCAACCTCAACCGGATTTTTGCTGTCTATCAACGCACCGCTGCCGTCAAGAGTATAAGGAATTGCACAAGAATTATATGCGATTATCGGAACCTTGAAGAACATAGCCTCAGCAAGCGGAACACAGAAACCTTCATGTTCACTCATGCAAAGGAATACTGACGCAATAGAATAAAATGCCAAAATCTCAGAGAATTTAATGTGTCCGGTAAATATCACATAATCAGCCACACCGAGAGCTTCTGCGTATGCCTTCAACTTTTTATCATAGAATTCAAAGCCGTTTGCAGAGCCTGCAAGTATAAGTCTTGATTTAGAATTAATATGCTTATTGTAGTAAGCAAAAGCAGAAATAATATCCTCATGTTTCTTGTTCGGAGCAATTCTTCCGACAAACAAAATGTTGGTAAATCCGTCACTGCCGTAAGTTTTAATTATATTTTTATCCGGTTTAGCCTTATAGTCATCAAAAGGAATCAATATAGGTCTTACATCAATAGGACAGGTATATCCGCACTTAATCAAATCCTGCTTGTTAAATTCAGAATCTGCTAAGCAGTAGTCAACCTTACCGACCAGGTTTTTAAGACCGGCAAGACCTGCAATTGAATGCTTCTGAATTGTATAACTGCAATCCTTCATAAATTCAGGCGGAGTAATATTATGATAAATCATAATCTTTCTGCACTGCATAGTCTCAAAATTGAAGTTCAAGATTGACTCAGTTGACATATGATATATGGCAATATCATCTTCTTCAACTTCCGGTAACTCATTACCTATAAGAACTTCACAGCAACTGCTCGGAAGTCTTCTGTCCAATACGTTTGCATAAATTGCGGTCTCGTAACCCAAGTCCTTAAGCACCTTCTTTAAAGCGAAGGTATCATTACCGACAGCATCGCCGAGAGCTAAAGTAGGTAACATCTGAATAACTTTCATAATATATACCTTCCTTAATTACATTTTCTCAGCTTTGCGTTCAAGCTCGGCAAGTCTTGTCTTCAAAACCTTATTCTCTCTTTCAAGAGCATCAATTCTGTCACCCAAAGGCATCTTCTCCGAAAGCTCCTGATTGTAGTTGTTTAATTGAAAAATAACATTTGAAAGATGGAAATTAATGTCATTTTGCTGAGCAAACAGATGAGCTATATTGAATGCTGTTAAACGACGTACAATCTTACGCCAGGTTCTTACAACTATATTTCCCGGAATACCGAATACATGTGTTACTCTTCTGTGAGTAATCATAAATCCGAGGCTGTCCTTAAGAGACTGCTCCGAGTATACAAGTTCAGGCTGTATCTCACTGTTTTCTATCTCAATAGTATCAAAGGAAACAATATCATTTGTAAGCTGCTTCTCTTCAATCTCGGCACGAATCTCGGACATAAGCTTGTCCATATCAATATTACTGTTCGCCATCTTTCTTCTCTCCCATCAAATAAGTTTTACCATCTACCGTAAATGTCGATTTAATTCTCGATATTCCGATATCATGTTTATATGAAGCTGTCATAAAGGTCTTGGTTCTTACTATATCATCATATTTCACACCGTCAGTTCCGTGAAGTGCATTATCTATGTAGTAATATGCAGGAAGCAAATTATTCTCTATTACAATAACTGCTTCACCCTCACGTTGAAGAGTTATCGGTTGATTGCTCTCTATAGCAGTATTGGTACCATAGCAATGAAGTCCGTCCTGTCGGAATACACCGTATCCAAGCACTGCCTTTAAATCGTCCTTGTAAGCTTTATACTTGATTCTTACATAAATCTTCTCTTCTGTATCGAAAATGTACTTCTCATTACCGTCCTTATCGGTAAGCTTAATATCAACAAATTCAGCCTCACCGGTTCCGGTTCTTACAGCATCAGGCTCACAGAAATACGGGAGTTTCTTCTTGAAATTATCAACGATTCCGGCCTTTCTGTCTTCCTCGGCTTTTCTTTCAGCCTCTTCCTTTTGCTCCTTCTCCTTCTTTTTACGCTTAGCTTCCTGCTTAGCCTCTTCCTCCATCTCCTTAAGATATTCTTCCTTACGGCGCTGCTGCTTCTTAAGCTGTTCCTTCTCAACCTGAAGAATTCTCTTACGTTCCATCTCATACATATAACGTTCATGTACAAATCTCGGAACACCGGATTCCTTAATTACACCGTCTTCTATCCAATAGGTGGTATCACAAATCTGTTCGATCTGACCAAGTGAATGAGATACGATAACAATTGTCGTACCCTTTCTTTTTATCTCACGAAGTCTGTCAAAACACTTTCTCTGGAAATTCGCATCACCTACCGCCAAAATCTCATCAATGAGAAGAATATCGGCATCAACATTAATTGCAACAGAAAAAGCCAATCGCATATACATACCTGAAGAATATGTTCTTACCGGGTTATCAATGAAATCTTCAAGTTCGGAAAAATCAATTATATCCTCAAGTCTGTCATCTATTTCTTTTTTGGACAATCCGAAAATGGACGCATTGGTATAAATATTCTCTCGTCCGCTCATATCCGGATGAAAGCCGGCTCCCAACTCAATAAGGCTGGATACACGACCTGCCATCTCAACCGTACCCTCATCAGGGTAATAAATTCTTGTCAAAAGCTTAAGGGTGGTACTCTTACCGCAACCGTTATGACCGATAAGGCCTATGGCCTCACCCTTCTTAACATCAAAAGAAATACCTTTAAGAACTTCACGTTCCTCATACTGTTTACGTTCCTTGAAGAGAATTCTCTCTTTAAGCTCGCTTCCTTTATCTATAAATATCTTGAATTTCTTTTTGACGTCTCTTACTTCAATAGCATTGTTGGTATCTTCCATTATTACAGCTCCTCCGCAAAATGTCTTTTGAGTCTTCCGAAGGCATAAAAGCCGATAAAGAAAAATATTACGGCAAATCCCAAAGAATACAAAAGTCTCTCGGCACTCGGAAATACACCGTCATATAAAATATCTCTGTAAGCAAGAATAATAGGTGACATAGGATTGAACATCATTATAGCCTTAGCAGCCGGCTTCTCCTCAGGTATCTGAAAAAGAACCGGTGTAAGATAAATCCAACCCTGAAGAATAATACCCATAATATGCTCCATATCTCTGAAATATACGGTAATAGCCGAGAACAGCATAGCCATTCCCAGAGCCAAAATATACTCAATTATCCATATTATCGGCAATACGACTACCGACAAATGTATTCCTCTTCCGGACACCAAAACCGTAATAAAGATAATAATGAATGTTAACAGCATATTGATAAAACAACTGGTTACATAGGCAATCGGAAGCACCTCTCTCGGGAAGTATATCTTGGTTACAAGATCCTTACTGGCCCTTATTGATGTTGAACCACCGAGAATCGATGATGAGAAAAATATCCACGGAATCAAGGCAACAAATAACCAAAGATAATACTGATCTATACCTGAATCAAGAATATATGTAAAAGCCAATGTATAAATCAATAATTGAAACAATGGATTAATGAATGTCCACAAAAAACCGAATACTGAACCTTTATATCTTCCACGCAAATCTTTTTTTACAAGATTTACTATCATCTCACGATAATTAATTATTTCTTTGAAAGTTTTTATCAAGAAAATCGCTCCTTTCGCATAAAAAGACACAATAATTATACACCATAATTTTTTGTTTTGTATTTTCTTTGAAAAAATGTTGTTATCTTTACCTAATATGTGATATACTCTTACTCGTTCATTATTGAACGCCTTTATAGCTCAGTTGGCTAGAGCGCATCCTTGGTAAGGATGAGGTCACCGGTTCGACTCCGGTTAAAGGCTCCAAAGGCCACTGAGAATTATCTTGGTGGTCTTTTGCTTTTATCATATGATTCACTTTAATTTATAATTCCCCTTTTCGCGAAGGGATATTTTAAGGAGTTACAAAGATGATTTTTAAAAATCTCAAACGTAAAGACTGGTTTTTTATCGTTATCTGTATCTGCTTAGTAGTAGCTCAGGTCTGGCTCGACTTAACAATGCCGGATTATACTCAGAAGCTCACCGAGACAGCTTCAAGAGGCGTGGCAGATTTGGATGCGGTAAAAGAGAACGGAATGAAGATGCTTCTTTGCGCTTTCGGAAGCATGCTTTGTGCTATCAGCTGCGGTTTTTTTGCGGCTCAGGTCGCAGCAAATTTTGCCAAGACGCTCAGAGAGAAACTTTTTACCGGAATTATGGCTTTTGGAAACGGTGAGATAAACAAATTCTCAACGCCTAGCCTTATCACTCGTACAACAAACGACGTTGTTCAGGTTCAAATGCTTATAGCAATGGGACTTCAGGTAATTATTAAAGCGCCTATTCTTGCTGTATGGGCTATGTGTAAAATATCCAATACGAGTGTAGAATGGACTTCGGCTGTTATTATTTGCGTGGCTATTATGGTAATTACCATTGCTACACTTGTGCTCATCGTATATCCTAAGTTCAAACAAATCCAGACACTCACCGATAAGCTTAATGATACTGCCAGAGAGAATCTCAGCGGTGTACGTGTAGTACGAGCTTTTAATGCGGAAGAATATCAGCTTAATAAATTTGATAAGGTAAATAAGGATATTACCTATAATCACCTATTTACCAGCCGTTTACTCGGACTGTTAATGCCTGTTATGACAACTTGTATGAGCGGTCTTACACTCGCCATATATTGGATTGGTGCTTACCTGATAAACAAAGCAGATATCATGGGAAGAGCTGAACTTATCGGTAACATGACAGCCTTTACACAGTATGCCATTCAAGTGGTTATGGCATTTATGATGCTCGTTATGATATTTATTATTTTACCGAGAACCATGGTTTCAGTAAAACGTATAAATGAAGTATTAAATACAAAGCCGACTTTGAAATACAAAGAAGAGAAGGTTAACCCAAAAGAGAAAGGTACAATTGAATTTAAGAATGTATCATTCTCTTATCCTGACAGTCCGGTTCCTTGCGTGAAGAATTTGAATTTCAAGATAAATTCCGGTGAGACCTTCGCCATTATAGGTGCTACAGGTACCGGTAAGTCTACACTTATTAATCTTATTCCGCGTTTTTACGACGCTACCGAAGGTGAAGTGCTCATAGACGGAATAAATATCAAGGATTATCCGGAAAAGCAGTTGGAAAACATGGTTTCTTTAGCTCCGCAGAAGGCTATTCTCTTCAAGGGTGATATAAAATCCAACATTACCTACGGTAATAAAGAAGAAATCAGTGATGACGATGCAAGAATAAAAACAGCTCTTTCCATATCCAAATCGGACTTTGTTGACGAACTTGAGAATAAGCTTCATGCCGAAGTTGCCCAGGGCGGAACAAACTTCTCCGGCGGTCAGAAGCAACGTTTGTCCATAGCAAGAGCAGTATTCAAGAATTCAGAGATAATGATTTTTGATGATACATTCTCCGCACTTGACTATAAAACGGATATGCTTGTTCGTAAGGCACTTAAAGAGAATCTTGATGATACTACAGTAATAATAGTCGCTCAAAGAATAGGAACAATAAAGAATGCAGATAAGATTCTCGTTCTTCATGACGGTGAGATCGTAGGTCTCGGCAAACATGAAGAACTGTTGAATAATTGCAAAATATATAAGGAAATAGCATTGTCTCAGCTTTCTGAAGACGAGCTCTCCGGAAAGGAGATGAAGTGATATGCCATCAATGAATAGAATGATGCGAGCAAATCAAAAACCTGAAAAAACCGATATGAAATCAATAAAGAAAATCCTAATCTATTGTAAGCGATACATGCCTGCAATTATTTTGGCATTCGTTTTTGCTATAGGCGGTTCTTACACAAGTATTATCGGTCCTGAGAAAATAAGTGACCTCATGAATGAGATAGTAAAAGGAATTATGACAGGTATTGATATGGATTCAATACAAAGTATATGTCTTCTTCTTCTCACAATTTATGTAATAGGAGCTTTTCTTCACTACGGCCAGCAATTCATCACTGCAACCGTAACTCAATATACCTCCAAGAGATTAAGACGTGATATTGATATAAAGATTAACAAGCTGCCGCTTAAATTCTTTGATTCAACAACTAAGGGTGATATCCTGTCTCGTATTACAAACGATGTTGACACGATAAGTCAGACATTATCAAGCAGCAGTGCTAATCTTATCAGTTCTCTTACTTTGTTTATCGGTGTTATCTATAAAATGTTTAAGACAAATGCCTTACTCTCATGGATTACTCTCGGTACGGCTTTTGTGGGTTTCATCGCAATGGGACTGATTCTCGGCGTATCACAAAAGTATTTTAATCGTAAGCAGACTGATTTGGGTCGTATGAACGGTCACATCGAGGAAATCTTCACAAATCATAATATTGTTCGAGCTTTCGGTGCCAAAGGTAAGGAAACAAAGAAGTTCGATGAGATTAACGACTGTCTCTATGACAGTAACTGGAAATCACAATTTCTGTCAGGAATGATGGGACCGATTATGGGTTTTGTCGGAAATCTTACATATGTATTAATCTTCATTGTCGGAGTATCACTTATAATTGGCGGTAACGGATTAATGACGCTCGGAACTATCATTGCTTTCACAATTTATTCCCGTCAGGTATCACAGCCTCTTTCTACTTTTGCTCAGGCAATGACACAGATTCAACAGGCTTCTGCAGCTTCAAGACGTGTATTTGAGATTCTTGAGACACCTGAGATGGAAGACGAAAGTGAGAAAGCTCTGCGTGATAATTCTCCTGTTAAGGGTGATGTTGAATTCAGACATGTTAAGTTTGGTTATAATCCTGATAAGACAATCATTCATGATTTTTCTGCTTCACTTAAGGCCGGACAAAAGGTAGCAATCGTAGGACCTACCGGTGCAGGTAAGACAACCATGGTAAATCTTCTTATGAGATTCTATGAGGTCGATTCCGGTGATATCCTTATTGACGGTGTATCAACACGTAAATACAGACGTGAGGATGTACATGATATGTTCGATATGATTCTTCAGGATACTTGGTTATTTAACGGTACCATTCGTGAGAATCTTATGTATAACCAAACCAACGCGACTGATTCAGATTTGGACCGCGTTTGTGAAGCAGTAGGGCTCAAGCATTTTATAGAGACATTACCTTCCGGTTATGACACACTACTGAATGATGCTCTCAGCCTGTCTGAAGGACAGAAACAGCAATTCACCATAGCCAGAGCCATGATCAGCGAATCTCCTCTTCTTATTCTTGATGAAGCTACTTCCTCCGTAGATACAAGAACAGAACTTGTTATTCAGGAAGCTATGGACAAACTTACTAAGGGACGAACATCTTTTGTAATTGCACATCGACTCTCAACCATCAAAAATGCTGATGTAATTCTTGTTATGCGTGATGGTGATATCGTTGAACAGGGAAACCACAAAGAGCTTCTTGCAAAAAATGGTTTTTATGCCGATCTTTATAACAGTCAGTTTGCTGCTACATAAACAATCTCTTATCTGCGTTCAGCAAAAAAACAAGTCCGTATAATGCGATATCTTCGTTATTATACGGACTTTTTGTATGTCATCTTTTGATTTCACCGGAAATTTTCAACCAACGGTTGAATGCTTTTTTTATAACGCCGCCACAACATAAGTAGAAATCTTACTACGAAAACATCCTCGGTAAAATACCGAGGATGTACATTTCAGTTATTTATAACTCATCGTTGAAAATCACTTCTTGAATCTCTCAAAAATCAAGATTACTCGATCTTCTTTAGCAGAAAATGCACCCATTGACAACGAAGATGCTGACTCTGTACCCAGTGAAGCCTGAAGCTTGCCGCCCTCATCATTTATAACAGTATTAAGCTTCCAACCATCGGCTGATTTTCTGGAAAGAATACGTCCTATGCCTTCACTGTCAACCTCACCGGTAGATTTATGTGATACAACCTCTACGCTATATTCTTTCGGACCTTGCTCGGAAATAGCAGCTGGCAGTGTTTTTGCCTCAGCAATCTGTTGTTCAAGATTTTTAATTGCTCCTTCCAAATCAGCAATTTTCTTATCCAACTCATCCTTTTCCATCTGTAACTCCTTAATCTGTTCATCTTTTGTTTCGATAAGTTTCTGCATTTTTCCTTTATCACTCTCACTAAGTGATACTTCCTTGAGGAATACTGCTCTCTTCTCAGCATCAAGGATAATTTCCTCAGCAAGCGCCTGTGCTTGAACAGTTGCATTCTCGGAATCCTTAATAATTCGCTGAGCTTGATCATACTGATCGGCAATCGAAGCAAGCTTCTCATTTCCGCTGTCGATATCAGCTGTCATTTGTGCAATCTGAGCTTCCAATCCTGCTCTTTGTTCTTCAACCTTCTTGGCTTCATCAATTATAGCTTTCATCTCATCACGTTTTGCAGCAGCCTCTTCAGCCTCGGCTATTACAACCTTAGCCTGACTTACAAGATCATCAAGTTCTGCCTGTGCATCTTTTTGACGTTGCTCAATATCAGCAATAATTGCTTTCTTCTCTTCCTCTATCTGCAAACGTTCTGCCTCAGCCTGATCTCTGATTTTAAGAGCTTCTCCGGCTTGTTCCATTGAAATCTTCTGTGATTCCTCCTGAATTCTTACCTTCTCCTTCTCAAAATCAGCCTGCAACTGAGCAATTTGCTGATCAATAAGCTTTGCCTCATTCTCCTTGTCAGCACACTGTTGTTTGTACTTCTCGCACTCTTCCTTTGCAGCAAGCGTCTCAGCTCTCATAGCATCACGCTCTTCCATTACGGCATTATATTCTTTCTCAACCTCAATGGCTAACTTCTCTGTCTGTTGTTGAGCTTCAGTTACGATTCTCTGTTGTTCCTGCTTTGCAAGTTCAATCATCTCATCGTATTCCTTCTGAGCTCGTGCTTTAGTATCCTCTTCTATAAACTGAACTTCATGTTGAGCCTTTGTCAACGCTGAACGAGTTACCTCAAGCTCCTCTCTCTTCTCTGCAAGTTCCTTCTCGATTGACAACTTATCATCTATTGCCTGCTTCTGCATAGCAGCATACTCAGACTCAAGACGTAACTTCTCTGATTCAAATTGAGCTGTAAGTGTTGCAATCTCAGCATTAATCTTTCCCTTAAGTTCTGCAAGATGCTTCTCTTCCTCACTCTTCTTAGCTTCAGCTCTGGCTAATGCCTGTTCCTCTTTCTGAGCCATTTGTCTCTTAGCTTCTGCTACTGCCTGCTCAGATTCCCCCAAAGAGGCCTTTTGGAAATCAAATTTACACATTGAACAACGTGCAACATTGTCTCCCATCATAACACCACACACTGGACACTTCTTCATTTCAGTAAACTCCTACATGTTTTTTCTAGTAGAAATATTATATCACCTTATATGAAGATTTATTAGTATCTTGCCAAAAAATATCAACATTTTTTTCGATATATTATTCGAGTTGTCTATATTCGTGAGTTTGTTTACTATTCTTATTTAAAATAAGGGCCGACAATTTCTTGTCGGACCCCTATTTCGGTTATAGAAAAAAGACTGATATACCAATTATGCAATAATAGTAACACCATATTCTTTACTCAAATAGTCAATCTCCTGCTGGCCTAATACAAACGAATCGCTCTTCCACAATTCTTGTGGAAATCCGTTCAATACATACTTGCCGGCACCCGAACCGCCTGTAAACGTTATCTTACCGTCAGCGCCAACATTAATCTCAATCTTACAATCAAGTGTATTCCACTGATCATTCTGCAATGTTAATGTATATGAACCATCCGGCAATACTTTGATGTTGTTGACGCCCTTGCCTGTCTTGGTTAATCTTGTAGGATCAACCTTTACGTTTTGACCATATAAGATAGTACCGTCTGACTGCGGAACACCGTCACCAAGTAAATCCGGAGGAATTGTTGTAGTAACACTGCTACCACCGCTTGAACCTCCTGATGAAGGAGTCGCTGTAGGAGCTGCTGTAGGAGCTGCTGTAGGTGCTGCTGTAGGTGTAACCGATGAAGCATCCGGTAATATGCTTCCGCCTGAAGAACCGCCGCCCATTGAAGGTGTCATTGAAGGCGTTCCACCGGAGCCACCATCTGCAGGTGGTACAGGTACTGTAGTCGGTTCAGGTGCTGCTGTCGGGGAAGCACCGCCACCAGGAAGTGGTGCAGGAGGAACCGGTGCACCTGCGAAATCAGGATTACCTCCGCCATAATCATATGAATAACTACCGTCGCCTAAAATATTGTTAATCTGAAGTCTGGCCTGCTCATACATATCATTGGCAACACCATCCTGTTCTTTAGCATAATTTGCTGAATCAATATAAGAATTAATTCCGGCTGCAACCGAAGCCAAAACTATAGCCATTATTGCTACTGTCAACATCATCTCTAATAATGTAAAACCCTTTTTACTCGTATCATTTAACTTCTTCATAACTGCAACCTCACTTTCACGAATTTCTATAACCAATAAAGATTGTTTGCTTATGGTTTAATTATATCAGTGCATATGACACAATTCTATGCTTTATCTTCACATTTTCGCCATATTTCGCTGTTTTTATCATGTTTTTTGTAAACAAATCATTAGATAATTTATTAGTTACCTTGAGTTTACAATTTAGAAAAAATATTAAAAAACACATCGCAAAATAAACTGCAGAACAGCGTTAAACACCGCTGTTAAGGGATTTCTCCGCATTCATATTTGTAAATCGAGAATACTTTTCCGACAAACAACAAATTATTTTTAGGATGTTTGATATTATTGTTCGGTTGGTTTGGGAACAAGTTGTTTTGTTAACAGTTTGTAAACGCGTCACGAGTTAAATCGATACTTCAAAGCATATGAGAGTAACGAAGAAGGATTATTTTCTACCGCACCGTCTATCACCGCTTCTAACAACGCGTCAATTGTACTACCCATTTGCGGACCGGGATTTATCCCGATGTCTATAAGATCCTTTCCGCTTACAGCTAAATCTTTTCGGGAAAGAACCAAATTTTTATTACGAATTTTCTGTTCCAAATCCATTATCACAGCAAGCTTCTCAACACGACCTGAAGCCTTGGCAGTATGAGCGGACAAATCTGCTTTCTGTAATATATGAAGCTTAAATAAATTTTCTTCCGTATGGTGAAGCATAAATCTGTGTACAGATTTTTGTTCAGGTTCAGGAAAAGTATCATGATACTTTATCAGTTCCGATACATCTGCTCTTAACTTATTATCCACTTTAAAACGGTCTGCCAACTCATCCCATATTTTCAGACTTACCTCGGCATGCCCTTTCATATGTCCTACACCGTTCTCATCAGTTTTATATACATAGGGCTTACCCAAATCATGGCACAGTGCAGCATAAGCCAACGTCACATCGCGACAACCGTCCGTCAACGGAATACTGTCAAGAACAGCCAAAATATGTTCCAATACGTCCTTGTCATGATATGAAGAATTCTGTTCAAATCCGCGAGCTTTAAGTAAAGACGGACAGAATTCAGCAAAGATATCGGTATACTGCCTAATAATACCTGAAGCATACGGAGCAATTACTAATTTGGTAAACTCCGAATAAAGGCGTTCACCTGAAATATTACGAAGTAAGGCTTTTTTATTAAACATTGCCTGTTCTGTCTGAGCTTCTATATCAAATCCCAGTTCTGAAGCAAATCTTAAACCGCGCATTATACGAAGTGCATCCTCTTCAAAACGTATCTCGGCATTACCTACTGCACGAATCCGTTTTGCCCTTATATCTTCTGTTCCGCCGTTCAAATCAACAATTGTTCCGTCAGAAGAAAAATACAGCGCGTTCATCGTAAAATCACGTCTTGCTACATCCAAAGCTATATTCGTTGTAAATTCAACTTCCTGAGGATGTCTGTTATCAACATATTCACCGTCAACACGATATGTTGTTATTTCTACATTGTTCCCGTCGATAACCGCAGTTATTGTACCATGCTTCTTTGCCATATCGACAGTTTTAATATTATGCATCGACATGACTGTTATAATCTCGTCAGGTAAAGCTGAGGTAGCAATATCAAAATCATGAGGATCACGATTCATAAGTATATCACGAACGGCACCTCCGACAGCATAGGCTTCATAACCGCTGCCGTTAAGAATATTCAATGCTTTCAAACAATAATTCGGAATTAAATGCAAATATTTCATCTCGTTACCATCAGTCAACTATATACGGTGATAGAATCTGATAAATGCTCTTAGATGACAAAATACCGTTAAGGCCGTATACATTGAGTTCTTTTACTATCATGCTCTCTAGTTTATTTACATCTTTTGAAGAAATCACATACTTATTCTTCTTTGTTCCGGCTTTCTTATATATTCTGAACAAACCATCAAGCAAGGCCTGCGAAGCATTCTTATCATCGCTGCTCATAGTACTGAAATAAGTTTTGCGTGATAAATCAGCCAAACCATGATTATCTAACGCCATCATCGCCTGAATAACCTGCGGAAAGTATTCATCCAACATCAATCTGTACTCCATACCATACATGTTTATAAGTACATGCATAATAATTCTTGCTGCACCGATACCTGCTTTGCGCGAAGCAATTCCGGCATAATAACCTGCAACCAACAACTTTTCCTGATAATAGGTCTTAGATGTATTATTAATGAATTTGTCTATTGTATTCAAAAAACCAAGACAACTGTTAAGTGCACAAGCCTTATATTCAACATACCGGTCAGTGTAATCGCTGAGATATGATTCTATTCCCGTACACAGAGACATAAGGATACTCCTGTTAATCTCGTCCATACTGTTACGCATAAACAAATCACTTCCCAATAACGCAATATCAGGTATCAGTTTGTTGCTGACAAGGAAATTAAGTGTATTATTATTGGTATCATAATACACTGAATAACTGTCGGACACAGCCACATTACAAATCGTTGCTAAACATACAATACATGTCTTCTTACGTTTAATCTTATTAATTCCTACAAACATCGATAAATCCTTCTCAGGATCCGATGCTCTTGCAGCAACTAATTTCGCACAATATATGTCAGCATTGCCTCCGACAACAAAGATAGTGTCACAATTATATTCTCTGTAAATCTTCAGTCCGCCTTCAACATCACGATTGGTTGTATAACTGTCAACACGGCAATAAACGAATACTCTGAAGCCAGCATCTTTATAGCGATCAATAATAATGTCAAATTCGCGCTGACGTCGAGTAATACTGTCACACATAAACAGTATTCGTTTTGTGCCTCGTTTTTTCAATTCCGGAATAACCGCATAATCAGACTCACTGCCGACATATACACTTTGCACCAAGTCTTCATCATGTGCCAAGTATTTAGTAAACTGTTTGTTAGTTGTCATAAACACCTCGCAAGTTTTTCCTTATTTGACATTTCTGTGAAATATAAATTTAATCTATACCGAATATTATAACACGCATTTTAGTTTATAATGTAATTATTAAACAAAACACAATAAATTACATTTTCGAGGTGAAAAAGATGGTTGAGTATGTTCCTCACGACATCTTTGGTGTAGATGTGCGTGATAATTGTTTGCATCTTGAAGTAGGAAAAAATGACTGTGGAAGAATGACCGTAGATTTCTCATTTTGCGGTCCTAATGCCATAAAAGTGGTATCAACCAGAGGTAAGCATAAAAAAAGACATTGCGAATACAGTGTGCAAACAAAAAATTACAGTTCATTCAACATAGAGCAAGACGACAATCTTCTGACAGTTAAATCCGGAATGTTTGAAATATTAATTCACAAAAAAGGAAACTGGCAAATTGATTATCGTTATATGAACAGAACCCTTGTTACCCAATATACCGATTCCTCTTTTACGTATAACCCTAATACTGTTTTCTACGGAATGGGGAATGATGCCTCAACGCTTATTTTAAACGGTACGGAACTTGTATTATCATCATCGTCTTCAACTCCTGCCGTATCTCCTTTTTTTATGTCTTCCGATAATTTCGGAATATTCATAAACAGCATAAAACCAAGCGCATTATCGTTCGGTACATTACGCGAAAACACTATTGTTAGTGATAACAATGATGAAAAATTCGAGTTTATATTCTTTGTCGGTGATAACACTAAAAATGTTCTCAAAACTTATCTTGATACATGCAGTATTTGTTCTGTAGCACCGGCTTCTTCATTCGGTACGGCAATCAAATTCAGAGATAATTACGATATTACTCCGAACGAGATTCTTTCTTGTGTAGATACACTTATTCAATCCGGAATGAATATAAGAACCATATACCTGGGATACTCATATCTTCCTTACAAGAGTAAGTTGGGTTTTGTATTTGATAATACCAGGTTCAGTGATTCAGTTTTATTCAGCCGTAAGCTTCACGACAGAGGAATCCTTCTCGGAGTTACAGTCAATCCGTACATCTCGGTTACTTCAACGGAATTTGATGAATGTGTTGAAAATAACACACTTGTAAAGGATAAGAATAATGACATTGTTGTCTTTGATGTAGGAAACGAGTCCTTTGCTATTCTGGATTTTACTCATATAGCACCGAGAGCCTATTTACAACTGAAAATGGATGCATTGCTGAGAGCGGGTGCTGATATTCTGGAATGCGATTTTGACTTTAATTATATTAACCATCCGGACATAGAATATAATTTCCGCGGAAATTATGAGCTCAGCGATATAAATAATCAGTTCTCAAAGAGCATAAATGAAGCCTTTTATGAGACTACTCAGCGTTATAAAGGAATTATTGATTCTTTCATAGTTTCCTCCCACGGTAATATTGAATCCAACAGCATTCCGCTTCACAATATAACGAGTGACATGAATGCTAATTCAATTAACTGTGCAGAATATATAAGACGTAATCTGATTAATGCTCTGCAGTGTGCTTTTTGCGGATATGACGGTATAAATTTTGATATTCCGTCATATGCTGAATATATGAGTGCCAGCATTTCTGTCGGTGACAGCAATTCGGATTCAATCAATGAGAGTTACACCGCACTTGCAATTAACGGCATTCTGATGCCGCACACACGATTTATTTCTGACTACAGTAACAAGGATTTGGTCGGAGCTGATGCAAATGTGCTGAATAACCTCAAGATATATAACAATCTTAAGTCAAGTCTTATGCCGTACCTGTACGCTGCATCAGGAGATTCAAATCTATATGCTGTACCGACAATCAGGCCGATGTCACTTGAGTTCTCAGAGGATGCGAATTGTGCATTAATCGATTATGAGTATATGTTGGGAAGTAATCTTCTCATTGTACCTTCAATGCCTCTTAACAATAACGAGAACAACGGTTTCTATCTTCCGAGCGGAATGTGGACTGAAATTTTAAGCAACACAAAAATAAAAGGACCTGGGCTTGTTAACTACCTTCCTATGGGCAACCAATACTCCAAAGCACAGGTTTTTGTACGTTCCAACTCTGTTGTACCTCTTAAGAACACCAATGTTTCATCAGAAGGAAGCGGAACAGATCGTCAGCTGTCGCATAATTTACTGACTAGCATTACATTTATGATATATGAATTGCAGGACAACAAAGTAGCAGGAACCGAAATATACTCATCAGATATGCAATCAAGCGGAATAATTAATATACTCAAGTTGGGCAACAAAATCAAAGTTTTAACTCGTGGATTTAATGAGACAAAACGCCTCATGCTTGTCGGCATAAAAAATGTTGTAAGCACCAGTGACGGCATACCTACTGCCAATACAACCGGTACACTGATCGAGTTTAATTCGGATGAGCTTCTGATTACTTTAGGTTAGTAAATTCATCATAAATGCGATTATATGCTCCAAATTCTATATAACAACAATTTCTTTGCACAAAAACTGTCGGTCATTTCCGGCCGACAGTTTATTTTTACTAAATTTTTAAAATCACAAATTAAGGCTTTGGATAACCAATCTCATCGAGGAATGCATTGATATCCTTCATGGCACTCTTTTTTGTAGAACCTGCCTCGGCTACTACAATAGTTTCACCTTTAAGGAAAATACCACCGTAAACATCATCCCCCTCTTCTTCACCGTTAAAGAGAATATAACCGGTGTCTTTCTTAAGCTTATGTGACTCCTCGCCTTCAAATTCCTCATCTAAAAGATAATCCTCAAAATCTTCGTAGTAATTATCTTCAAAATAATCCTTTGCGGCCTCCTCATCCTCAAACTCCATATAAATATATGCCTTATTATCATCATAGACATATGCCTTATAGGTCATATCGTCATCCAGATAATCATCCTCATCATATTCATTCATTTCATCATCAAGTTTAAGCACCTTAAGGCCATCCTCAAACTTATCTTCATCAATTTGTTTAAAACTCTTGCCACAGGCAGTCATTGACAATACCATAGCCACAGTAAATGTAAACAAAACGGTTTTCTTAAAAATCTTCATACTATCCCTCCGATAAATTATCTATTAATCAAGGTGATTATAGCACTCAATTTAGTTTTTTCAATAAAAAAGACTGCCAAATAAACCAGCAGTCTTTTCATTAATCTTGTAAATAAATCACAACAGATTATGGCTTTGGATAACCAATCGCATCGAGGAATGCATCAATATCCTTCATGTCGCTCTTCTTGGTAGTATAAGAAATAGCAACTACCATAACATTATCCTTGAAGTAAATACCGCCATACATCTCTTCATCGTCATTCTCACCATTAACAATTATGTAACCTGAGTCATCACTGATTTTGTTTGAGTACTTTCCGTCAATATCCTCATCCTCAATAGCATCCTCGAAGTCATCATAGAACTCATCCTCGAAGTATTCTTTGGCAGCATCGGCATCCTCAAACTCAATGAACATATACATCTGATCATCATCATAAGCCGAAGCAGCATACTCAGCATCGTCAATACCAAGGTACTTTACATTGTCATCCTCAATTTCTTCCATATCCTCGTCAAGCTCGATAGCCTTAAGAGCCTTCTTAAAGTCCTTCTTGTCGATTGCTTTAAAGCTCTTTCCGCAAGCAGTCATAGAAAAAACCATTGAAGCTACCATAGCAACTGATAAAACTTTCTTTACGTTCTTCATGTTTATTCCTCCAGTTAATAAATATAACATAGCAATTAATTATAACACTATTTCTACTGTAATTTCAACAAAACACTCACAAATACGTCCTCATAATATACACTTTATATTATGCAAATAACCAACACAGAACCGTTTTATTAAGGAAATCGCGTTCCATCCTTATTTCTTTTGTTTAATGAACGGATACTCCATTTCCTCAACAGCTCCGAAAATAAGTTTACGGGAAGCTTTGTCACTGTTATTTCCGATTACTGCTACAACCGTGTCCTCGGCAAAATATATACCGCCCAAGATATTTCCTTCACTTATTGTTATATCCTTACTTTCGCAATCAAAGTAGATAAATCCGTTGGTATCATTTAAATCATATTCAAGTGTTCCGTCATACTTTCTCTTATTATCCTTTACCGAATCATACCAATTGGAAACAAAGAAATCATACGCATCCTGATTCTCATCGAATTGCAGATACATATATGTAAGCTTAGTATTCTCATACGGTTCAGACATAAGCATCTTTACTTCCTTACATGTTGTATCACCGATGATATCTGCTATTTGCTGTTTATCGAAAGTGTTGTAGAAAACAGACTTCTCGCCCTTAGTAAAATTCATACCTTCCTCACACTCATCAATACATTGTGCATATTCGGCATCGATTTTCGAGAGAGTCTTCAAAAATTTAACAGAGCTGACAGCCTTAAATTTCAAATCACCGCATCCGGTTAAACATAACAAAAGTGAAAAAATCAAAACTAATGACAAAGTACGAATTCTCTTCATTGATAAAACTCCTTTATCCACATATTAGGTATATTATACAACAAAAACGGCAATCTGCCTTAATGGTAAATTGCCGTTTAAAATTACTTATCTCTGAATTTTATATATCCACATCACTTAAGAAGAAGTCTGTGATATACTTTCTTTCCCTTACGTACAATAGCTTCACCGTCGTTAAAGTCTTTCTCTGACAAATTATAGAACAAATCCTCAACAACATCATCATTAAGGTAAACACCCTTCTGCTGAATCATACGCTTAGCTTCGCCCTTTGATTTAAAAAGACCGGCATCCACGAGAACATCAGTAAGGCAAACGCCTAAAGCTACTTCTGTTGTCTTCATATCATCTGAACGACCGCCGTTCTCAAAGATATCCTCAGTCTGCTTCTTAACCTGATCGGCAATCTCCTCACCATGAACAATCTTTGTTACCTCATAAGCAAGTCTCTTCTTGGCTTCGTTAATCGCAGCATCTTTAAGCTTAGCATACTCATTAATTTCTTCCATAGGAAGGAATGTGAGAAGCTTCATGCACTTAATAACATCAGCATCATCAACATTTCTCCAATACTGATAAAAATCGAACGGAGATGTCTTATTCGGATCGAGCCATACCGCACCCTTTGCAGTTTTACCCATCTTCTTACCTTCGCTGTTTGTAAGAAGAGTAAATGTAAGACCGTAAGCCGGCTTCTGTTCCTTACGTCTGATTAATTCTACACCGCCGATAATATTGGACCACTGATCGTCACCGCCCAATTCCAGGCAACAGTCATACTGCTTATTCAAGTAATAGAAATCGTAGCTCTGCATTAACATATATGTAAACTCAAGGAAAGTAAGGCCCTTCTCAAGTCTCTGCTTATAACACTCAGCTGTAAGCATCTTATTGACTGAGAAATGAGGTCCTATCTCACGCATAAAGTCCATGAAATTGAGATTTCTGAGCCAATCACCGTTATTTACAATCATTGCCTTGCCGTCACTGAAGTCAACGACCTTACCCATCTGTTTCTTAAAACACTCTACATTGTGGTCGATTGTCTCTACGGTCATCATCTGACGCATATCGGTTCTTCCTGACGGATCACCGATCATTGCAGTACCGCCGCCCATCAGCGCGATAGGTCTGTGACCTGCCTTCTGCATATAGCTCATAACCATCATCTGCACAAAGTGACCAACATGAAGGCTGTCAGCAGTAGGATCAAAGCCTATATAAAAAGAAACACCCGGTTTACTTAATAATTCATAAATTTCATCTCTGTGAGTTGCCTGGGATATATATCCTCTCTCCTCCAGGATATCAAACACATTTCTTTCCACTTTGGATAGCCTCCTTATTTATTCTGTTTTGCTTCTTCTCTCGAAAAGCCTAACTATCATAACACTTAACTTACTAATTCTCAATAGTAAGGTAACCTCATACTTGTGCTTAAGTTGTTTCTGAATGCATTTTCGCAAAAAACAAACTATATTTTGTTCATTCAACAATTTACTAAAGTATAAATTAATATTAGTCTATACAAGATAACAAACAAGGAGATTGTGTGATGAATAAAATAAAAAAAGCATTAGCATTTATGTTGTTTCTTACGGTATTTGTTATATCCGCCTGCAGCAACAATGCAGTATTCTCAAATCCCGATAAAGCCTATGACTCATACAAGAGAGGAGTAAATTTAGTAGGATTGACAGTTGCCGTAAAAGCACGAGAGCTGACATATTCAAATTATTCCGAAAACCTTGAAGCTTATAACAACAGCTTGGCCGCTCTCTATATAGATTCTGCGGACAAGGAAGGTAACAAAATGATTTACAAAAGCTCATCAACTACAAAAGAAGTTTGCATTTTCGTCAACGCTGATGCAAAAGTAAAAGCAAATTCAACGCAAGTCGTTAAAATCACAAAGGCTTACGAGAAAAACAACAATCTGTATATATTCGGCTATTTTACAGAAGAACAGTAAGAGTGCATTGCATAGAAAAATCCCCCGAACCGATATAATGGCTCGGGGGATTTTTACTATATAAAACAAAATAATTATCATTAAAAACAGGATGTGAACAAATCACATCCTGTCTTAAATTCATTTAATAAGTATTACTACTTAAAGATTAGAGCTGTGGGCCTGCAGCAACAAGAGCCTTACCAGCATCGTTAGTTGTGTACTTAGCGAAGTTCTTCTGGAATCTCTCTGCAAGATCCTTAGCCTTTGTCTCCCACTCAGAAGCATTAGCATATGTATCTCTTGGATCAAGGATACCTGGGTTAACGCCAGGAAGCTCTGTAGGAACCTCAAAGTTGAACATTGGGATTGTCTTTGTAGGAGCTGACTTGATTGAACCATCAAGAATAGCATCGATGATTCCACGTGTATCAGGGATAGAAATTCTCTTACCTGTACCATTCCAACCTGTGTTAACGAGGTAAGCCTTAGCACCGTTAGCATTCATCTTCTTAACGAGTTCCTGAGCATACTTTGTTGGGTGGAGCTCAAGGAAAGCCTGACCGAAGCAAGCTGAGAATGTTGGAGTCGGCTCTGTAATACCACGCTCTGTACCTGCAAGCTTAGCTGTGAAGCCAGAGAGGAAGTAGTACTGTGTCTGCTCCGGTGTAAGGATAGAAACAGGTGGCAATACGCCGAAAGCATCAGCTGAAAGGAAGATTACGTTGTCAGCTGCAGGACCTGCAGATACACCGTTAACCTCAGCAGCGATGTTGTTGATGTGGTTGATTGGGTAAGAAACACGAGTGTTCTCTGTAACTGTCTTATCAGCAAAATCAATCTTACCGTCAGCAGCTACTGTTACGTTCTCAAGGAGAGCATTTCTCTTGATTGCGTTGTAGATATCAGGCTCATTCTCCTTAGAAAGACCGATAACCTTAGCGTAGCATCCGCCCTCGAAGTTGAATACACCGTTGTCGTCCCAACCGTGCTCGTCATCACCGATGAGTCTTCTCTTAGGATCTGTTGAAAGTGTTGTCTTACCTGTACCTGAAAGACCGAAGAAAATAGCTGTGTGCTTACCGTCCATATCGCAGTTAGCTGAACAGTGCATTGAAGCCATACCCTTAAGTGGGAGGAAGTAGTTCATCATTGAGAACATACCCTTCTTCATCTCTCCGCCGTACCATGTATTAATGATAACCTGCTCACGTGATGTAACGTTGAATGCTACACATGTCTCTGAATTAAGACCGAGCTCCTTGTAATTCTCAACCTTTGCCTTTGAAGCATTGTATACGATGAAATCTGGCTCAAAGTTCTCGAGCTCAGCAGCTGTAGGCTGGATGAACATGTTCTTTACGAAGTGAGCCTGCCAAGCAACCTCAACGATAAAACGAACTGCCATTCTTGTATCAGCATTAGCACCGCAAAAAGCATCAACTACGAAAAGCTTCTTATCTGAAAGCTCCTTCTTAGCGATATCCTTAACTACTGCCCATGTATCTTCTGTCATTGGGTGGTTGTCGTTCTTGTAATCATCAGATGTCCACCATACTGTATCCTTTGATGTAGCATCCATTACGATGTACTTATCTTTAGGAGAACGTCCTGTATAAATACCTGTCATTACGTTAACTGTGTTAAGCTCTGTGTTCTGACCAACTTCATAGCCCTCAAGACCAGCCTTTGTCTCTTCTTCAAACAAAAGCTCGTATGAAGGATTGTAAACGATTTCTGTAGTACCGGTAATACCGTACTTTGTTAAGTCGATTTCTTTCATCTTTTTACCTCTTTCTGAATTTATTTTTCATTTAATTTTGAATACTAAATCAAAAACTCACAAGTTATATTTTGCAACGAAAGTCTGTATTTTGTCAACTCATATAAGGTGTTTTTTTGTGTTAAACACTTTTTACAACTTACAGTTTCAAGGGACTTACAAGGCACAAAAGCGAGTTTTGTAATACTTTATTCGCCGAAAAGTCGTGATATGATTTTCATTATTATTCGGTACGTATTAAAAACTGTCTTTTCGAAGACAAATAAAAAAACGAGGCTGTCTCAACTGAGGCAACCTCGAACAAAAATTTCTTTCCGATTAACGCATTCCGTACTTCTCGATAACGTAGTCCATATCCTTATCACCGCGTCCCGAAAGGTTGATAAGAACAGATCCTCTTCCCAACTCCTTGGCAAGCTTAATTCCGTAAGCTACGGCGTGTGAACTCTCGATAGCCGGAATGATTCCTTCCATTCTCGACAATGCATAGAAAGCATCGATTGCATCATCATCACCGACTACATCGTACTTAACTCTTCCCAAATCGTGCAGGAATGCATGCTCAGGGCCGCTTGAAGGATAATCAAGACCGCTCGCACATGAATATACCGGAGCAGGATTTCCCTGGTCATCTTTAAGCATAATGCTGTTAAAGCCGTGCATAATTCCTTCTGTACCATACTTGAGGCTTGCAGCATGATCACCGAGCTTAGGTCCTCTTCCCAAAGGTTCGATACCGTAAATATCCACAGGATCATTAAGGAAGCCTGAGAAGAATCCTGCGGCATTCGAACCGCCGCCTACACATGCAACAATAGCATCAGGAAGTTCGCCTGTCATACCTATAAACTGCTCTCTTGCCTCTATACCTACTACGCTCTGGAAATCTCTTACCATTACCGGGAATGGATGAGGTCCGAGAACAGATCCTATACAATAAATGGCGTCCTTATATTCCTTACTGTATGCCTCGAAAGCAGCATCAACCGCTTCCTTAAGAGTCTGAAGGCCTTCTGTTACCTCAATTACGTTGGCACCGAGAATTTTCATTCTTGCTACGTTAGGAGCCTGCTTCTTAATATCAACGGCGCCCATATAAATATCACATTTAAGTCCGAAGTAAGCTGCAGCTGTAGCAAGTGCTACACCATGCTGACCTGCGCCTGTCTCTGCGATAACCTTGGTTTTACCCATGTATTTGGCAAGAAGTGCTTCACCCATACAGTGATTAAGCTTATGCGCACCGGAGTGATTCAAATCCTCACGTTTAACATAAAGCTGAACATTACCGATAGAACCGGACAGTCTCTCCAAATGAGAAATCGGTGTAGGTCTGCCCTGAAATTCCTTACGAATTCTTCTGAGTTCGCTTATAAATTTGCTCGATTTGCAAATTGTAAAATATGCTTCGGTAATCTCATCCATTGCAGCCTGAAGCTCAGGTGAAACATAGGAACCGCCATACTTTCCGAAGTAGCCGTTCTTATCAGGGTAGTTCTTAAAATATGTGTCAAAATCAATATCATTGTAAATCATTTTCGTTATCTCCTTCTCGAAAAAATAATAATCAGGTAATTTAAATCAATCATTACAGCGTCGCCATCGTTTGTTTAACAAATTATTTAACATAAAAAATCCTCGACAGATTAATATTTTCTGTCAAGGACGAATAAACCAATTATCCGCGGTGCCACCTTGAATTCGTAAATCTTACGACCTACACCCTCATTAGGATACCAACATATCCCTGCAACTAACGTATGCCTCACGTCTCGGAATACTCGACACTGATGTCTTTGACCAAGCCCTCAACGGTCCATTTGATGGTTTGTTTTCTACCCTAATCTCAGCTTACAGGGCTCTCTGTAGGAGCATCGCCACCTTTATCTCCGTCTCAACGGTTTAAATACTATTCAATTTTCTATGTGGATTGTACTACTTCAAAAACTTATATGTCAACCTTTTCGGAAATAAATTTTATCTTCTTCTGCTTCTTCCTCTGTTCACCAGCATGAAAATACGAAGGAAAGTAATAAATGCCGAAGTCATTGAAATTACATATGTACTTCCTGCAGCAGTAAGCACTTTGCGGGCGCCTTTTATTTTGTCGGCTGATATAAAGCCGTTCTTCTTTATAGCTTCAAGGCCGCGTCTGCTAGCATCAACCTCAACAGGTACCATGGCAAGATAAAAAAGGAATACAACAAAATACATTACAACACCGATTTTGGCAACCTGAAACCAGAGATTACTGCCGCTCTGTGCTGCACTTCCGAGTAGGAATCCGCCTATAGCAAGTATCATTCCGAATCTGGAGCAAAAACTTGCAGGCACCGTAAGAGCTTGTCTTAGCTGATAAATGGCTGTCTGTTTACTGTCCTGTATTGCATGACCGCATTCATGAGCGGCAACTGCTATTGCAGCTACAGAATTCTTATTATAAGAAGTATTCGACAAAAAAATAGTTCTCTCCTTCGGTGAATAACAATCCGTCAGTTCTCCGTCCTGATGAGCAATTTTTACATCCAGAATATCATTTTCTCTGAACATCTGAGCTACAGCGGCATTGGCATCATACTCGGTTCCCGAATCAACCTTACTCCACTTTTTTACTGTAGATTTAAGCCAAAACTGAATTATCATACTGATAATACATACTAATATAGCGAGTAAATATAAAATACTATCCATGTCCTATTTCTCCTTACTGTTTTAAAATATTGTACTACAAAACACACCTAAAAACTCGCCGGTAGCGACAAAAATCACCTGTTTTGGAGAAGTTTCTGTAAAAGTTCTCCAAAACGGCCCTAAAACTTCTCCATTGGAGAAGAAAATGCCTTGATTTGGAGAAGTTTAAGCAAAAGTTGTCCAAAATGGTCCTAAAACTTCTCCATTGGAGAAGAAAATGCCTCGATTTGGAGAAGTTTAAGCAAAAGTTGTCCAAAATGGACCTAAAACTTCTCCATTGGAGAAGAAAATGCCTTGATTGGGAGAAGTGATTCTAATGACTGTTTTCATTCACTGTAAAGTGATTCTAATGACTGTTTTCAGTGAATCCGGGCTCAAATCAGTCCGGAATCACTGTAAAACCCGATTCCGGCAGAATCACAGCGCAGGACAAGTACCGACAGGTGCAGAAAGCGACAGCCAGATTCGTGAATAAGCGACAAATACAGCAGGTATACAACATATAAAAACGGATGTCTCCCGTTATCACAGGAAACATCCGTATATTAAATCAAATAATTAATCCGATTCAGTTAAAAATCACTTACCTGCAAGGCAGATTACTGAGAAATCAGGAGCCTTGAGTGAAGCACCACCAACGAGACCACCGTTGATATCCTTCTGAGCGAAGAGACCTTCAGCGTTCTTAGCGTTGCATGATCCGCCGTACTGAATTGTCATAGCAGCAGCACACTTATCGCAGTAGAGTTCAGCGATTACGCTTCTGATAAATGCGCAAACTTCCTGAGCCTGCTCATCAGTAGCGGTCTTACCTGTTCCGATAGCCCAGATTGGCTCGTAAGCGATTGTGATCTGGCAAAGCTTTGAAGCAGGAATATCCTTGAAAGCGCCAACGATCTGGCTCTTGATCCAATCGAATGTCTCACCAGCTTCACGCTGAGCAAGTGACTCACCGCAGCAGATGATTGGCTTAACGCCGTACTTCAAGAGAGCGTGTGCCTTCTTGTTAACTGTCTCGTCTGTCTCTGCGAAGTACTCACGACGCTCTGAGTGACCGATGATACAGTATGTTACACCCATCTTAGCAAGCCAGAGTGGTGAAATCTCGCCTGTGAAAGCACCCTTCTCTTCGAAGTGGCAGTTCTCAGCAGCGATCTTGATGTTTGTATAAGCTGTAGCTTCAACTGCAGCAGCGAGAGCTGTAGCAGGAACGCCAAGAGCGATCTTAGCTGTGCAATCCTTAACGAGTGGCTTAAGCTCTTCGATGAGCTTAACTGCATCTGCAGGGATACCACAGTTCATCTTCCAGTTACCAGCTGCGAATGTGCGGCCGATTTCCTTATCGTTCAAGCAATCAATACCTGGGAGAACCTTACCCTCGATGAACTCGAGTGAAGCACCACCACCAGTAGAGATGTGTGTTACCTTATCTGCATAACCAAGCTTCTCAATAGCAGCTGCTGAATCACCACCACCGATGATTGAAATAGCGTCTGCCTCAGCGATAGCCTGTGCAAGAGCCTTTGTACCAACAGCGAACTTCTCGAACTCGAATACGCCTGCAGGACCATTCCAGATAACTGTCTTAGCCTCAGCGATAGCGTCTGAGAATGTCTTGATTGTCTCAGGTCCAATATCGAGACCCTCCCAACCATCTGGAATCTCCATTGTTGGAACAATCTGAGAATTAGCATCAGCAGAGAAATCATCAGCTACAACTGTATCTGTTGGGAGGAGGAGCTTAACACCCTTCTCTTCTGCCTTAGCCATAAGCTCCTTAGCAAGCTCAACCTTATCAGCCTCGAAAAGTGAGTTACCGATTGAACCGCCCTTAGCAGCGATAAATGTATAAGCCATACCACCACCGATGATGATTGTATCAGCCTTATCCATGAGGTTTGTGATTACACCGATCTTATCTGAAACCTTAGCACCACCGAGGATAGCTACGAATGGACGCTGTGGGTTTGAAAGAGCACCACCGATGAAATCAAGCTCCTTCTGAATGAGGTAACCTGAAGCAGATGGGAGATAGTTAGCAAGACCAGCTGTTGAAGCGTGTGCTCTGTGAGCTGTACCGAAAGCATCGTTTACATAGAGATCTGCCATTGAAGCGAGCTCTGCAGCAAACTTAGGATCGTTCTTTGTCTCTTCCTTGTGGAAACGAACATTCTCGAGCATCAAAATCTCGCCTTCCTTAAGAGCTGCAGCCTTAGCCTTAGCATCCTCACCGATTACGTCTGCTGCGAGTGTTACAGGCTTACCGATAAGCTCAGCGAGTCTGTCTGCTGCAGGCTTCATTGAGAAAGCAGCTTCAGGTCCGTTCTTAGGACGACCGAGGTGTGAAACAAGGATAACCTTTGCATTATTATCAACGAGATACTTAATTGTTGGTAAAGCGCCCTTAATACGCTTATCATCTGTAATCTCACCGGTCTTCTTATCGAGTGGTACGTTAAAATCAACACGTACTATTACTCTTTTGCCGGCTACATCTAAATCTTCGACATTTTTCTTTGCAACCATTGCCATAATTATGTACTCTCCTATAGTTATTTATATCGTACGCTCTTATCTGTCATAAGACACTTTGGCGCACCCACGTTGATTATTATACAACATATTAATTGTGTAAAAAATAAGTTATACGGAAGATTTTGAGTTTTTTGACCGGAAAACTCTCCTTTTCGAGAAGAAAAGAGCAAAAGAATTTTCATTTACTTTTTGCGGCGCTTTTTATTATCTTTTCCGTATGAATTGGTTTCTCTCGGAATAATCAAACAATGATTTCTGTCAAAACCTATCAAATCGGTTCTGTGAGTCTTTATGAGAGCTTCCTTTACCAATTCATAGTTTTCCGGCTTACGATACTGAATGAGTGCCCTCTGCATGGCCTTCTCATGCGGATCCTTAGGAACATAAACAGGCTTCATATTACGCGGGTCAACACCTGTATAATACATAACCGTAGATATGGTGGAAGGAGTAGGATAAAAATCCTGTACCTGTTCCGGCATATATCCCATGTCTCGTATACTCTCGGCAAGCATGATTGCATCAGCAAGATGTGAACCCGGATGCGAAGACATCAAATAAGGCACAACGTACTGTTTCTTGTCCAACATATTATTTGTTTTCTGATACAGTTCAACAAAATCATTATATGTACTGTTTGACGGCTTACCCATAAGTGCCAAAACTCTGTCAGACACGTGTTCCGGAGCTACGCGCAGCTGTCCGCTGACGTGATTCTCACAGAGTTCTCTCATAAACTTCTCGCAATCTTTGTCAGCCATAAGATAATCAAATCGTATACCCGATCTGATAAACACTTTCTTGACACGCGGAATCGCGCGAAGCTTACGAAGCAGCTTCATATAATCACTGTGATCCGGCTTCATATTCTGACACGGCTTCGGATAAAGGCATTGCTTATTTGTGCATACACCGTGTTCCAACTGCTTGTCACAGGCAGGACGTCTGAAGTCTGCCGTCGGGCCGCCGACATCATGTATATATCCTTTGAAATCAGGATCTTCTGTCATTCTTTGGGCCTCTCTTACCAATGACTCATGACTTCTCGTCTGAACAATTCTTCCCTGATGAAACGTTAACGCACAAAAACTACAGCCGCCGAAGCAACCGCGGTTACTGGTCAGTGAGAATTTTATTTCATTTATTGCAGGTACTCCGCCCTCATTTATATATGACGGGTGGTAATTATTCTGATAAGGCAATTCGTAGATATCATCCATTTCTTGCTGAGTAAGCGGCCTTTGCGGCGGATTCTGAACAACATATGTTGTCTCCTTAAGGCCGTCAGTCATGCCCTTGTCATACTTCTCTATCAGAGGTTTGGCATTTACAAAATCAGTATTTTGATATTGTATATAAAAGCTTTGTGCATATCTGTTCTTATCCTTACGCACCTCCGCAAAAGTCGGAAGTTCTGTGCCTTCGTAGACATTCTCTTTGCTTGTTGTTTTATATACTGTTCCCTTTACGAAAATAATATCTTTAATATCAAGTCCTGAATCCAATGCTTCGGCAATCTCTGCTATCGACATCTCTCCCATACCGTACGATATTAAATCAGCACCCGATTCAATAAGCACTGACGGTTTAATTCTGTCTGACCAATAGTCGTAATGAGCCATTCTTCTCAGACTTGCCTCTATTCCGCCTATGATTATCGGCTTATCCGGAAATGCTTCTCTTATAAGTCTGGAATACACTGTTACGGCATAATCAGGGCGTTTGCCGATTACGCCTCCCGGAGTATATGCATCACTCGTTCTCTTATGTTTACTCACGGTATAATGATTCACCATTGAATCCATGTTTCCTGAAGAAACAAGAAAAGCAAGTCTCGGTTCACCGCAGCATTTAATTGATTCAACAGTCTTCCAATCCGGTTGTGCTATTATTGCTACCTTGTAGCCTCTTGATTCCAGAACACGACTTATTATTGCAGGTCCGAAAGAAGAATGATCGACATAAGCATCGCCTATAACATACACAAAATCAGCTTGTTCCCAGCCGCGTTCTTTCATCTCCGCCATATTCATCGGAAGATAATTACGTGACAGTTCTCTTAATCGTGCGGCTGATATTTGAGGTATTGCGGTTGCTTTCTTCTCATTGTTCTTATCAGTTTTCTTTCCGGGTGTTTTTATCGCATACTTCTCACCTGCACGCGTAGTTTTACTATCTGATTTCTGCGTGTTCGTAGTTTTTGAATTTCTTTTGTTTCTGTCTTGCTCTCTGTATTTCATGATATAGATGTTACATTTATAGTCTGAAGTTTGCAACTGAAATGCGTACAGTCATTTGATTAAATATAGAAACTGTCCCGGAATCAAGATGATTCTGAGACAGTCCGATTAAATGTTCTATTTTAATCCTTATGTATTTAAAGTTTGCAATGTATACCAGTTGTAGTATTCCAATATAAGATCAGCATCCTTTTTATTTAATACTCCGTCCTTGTTTGTATCCATATCTACCGGAACGCCGTCAAAAAATGGATTTCCAACCGGAATAATTCTTAGAGTGTTGCTCAAATATATCGATATTTTATCATTAATCGAATGTTTTGGTTGGCGTTTGTATTCTTCATATCTATTCATGAATGTATAAATGTATGTTGCATCTTGTGGGTCAATACAACCGTCCTCATTAATATCGCCAACGAAGAAGTTATCATCATTAATCTTACCAAAACGCTTTTCTGTAGGTACTAAATACTCCCATAAGCCCAAGTTCTCAAATTTTTTCGGTCTTCTTTGGTAGATAGAATCATTATCACCGTAATTCGTGAACTCTGTTGCTGCATTTGACTGCAAAGTAAATGCAGAGAATGCCATAGTTGCAGAAAGAGTTAAAGTTACCAATTTCTTTAAATTTTTATTCATCTTTTTTCATCCTTTTAATTTTTTTGCAAGATTTTCTGTTAATCTTCGGATCCAATGATTAAACTCAAATGTAAAATTGCGTTTACTTTTATAACATATTCTTTTTGTTATATTCAATCACTTTTAACTATTCTTAATAATATTTTATTTCTTTTTTAATATATTCTTATCAGATATTGGACATTCTGATACTCGGCTTATTTGTTTTGTGTATGCTCTCAATTTGTCTAAATTAGTTTATATATTTACAAAATCGACTCGAAGTACGCATATGCACTTCGAGTCGATTTGTTCGTAATATTCTATAAAATACTTTATCAACCAAACAAATAGTTTGTCATAACCTTTACGTCATTATTATCTACATAACCATCCTGGTTGCAATCATAAACTGCCCATGCATTAAAATAGTACCAACCATGATTCGCATTTCTTTTAAGTGCTACCAAATCTGCAATATTTATTACGCCATCCTGATTGCAATCGCCAACGGCAACATATACTGTCCCCCAGCAAAAAGGAATATACACCTCACCGATGTAGCTTGTTGTTGATGCAGCATTACTTGTTGTAGCTAATGCTGAAAACATTGTTACTGATGCCAATACTGTAGCAGCAACTTTTTTAATACTTCTTTTCATATTATATAAACCTCTTTGTAAATAGTTCTGTCAAATCCGACTGTCTTTTACTGTGGGTCCTTCAGTAAATATATCTATAAATTTGACTTGACATTTATAACATTCAATCTGATTTTTGTAAATGACTTTAATCTCATCTTAATAGTTTATTTTGTTAAAATTAATTTATCTTATAAATATCAACCACCGCATCATTCTTACATTTTTTACTTTTTTCTCTTGCGCAATCACTCATTCAGTAGTATTATTTAATTACTTTGATTATCAAACTATTTGAAAATCAAATAAAACTAAAGGAGGATACTATTATGCTTCGCAATTTAAGAAAAGATTATCCATATAATAAGATTCATCAAGTTCAAGATATCAGAGACATTGTAAATTCAAGAGTACGAATGTACCCTGATTATCCTGTTTTCAAGCTCAAACAAAAAGTCGGTGTATGGAAAGAAATAATGCCGGACACATTCAAAAGAGACATAGACACACTCGGCGCCGCCTTACTTAATGCTTGGGAAGCAAATGTTCCTGATATTACAAGACTTAATTCCTGTCCGCGTATTGCTATTCTTTCGGAGACAAGATACGAATGGTATGTAAGTTTCATGGCTGCTGCCAACGGACTCGGTATAGTCGTACCCTTAGACAGAATGCTCGGTGCTCAGGAGCTTATCACCATGTTTAAGCGTGCGGAAATTGATATAGTTCTGTTTTCGGAAAAATACAGAAAAACAATCGACGAAGTCGCAGCAGACTACTCAGGTCTCAAGGTTTCTGTCTGCATGGAAGATTTCAGCAAACTGAATCCTGATGAGAGCTCAATTTCCGCATATCAAAAGCGTCCTATCGACGTGAACGGAACGGGAGTTCTTCTCTTCACTTCAGGCACCACTTCCAAATCAAAAATAGTGATGCTGTCTCAAAGGAATATTTGCTCTGACATTATGAGCATGTTCCAAATGTGCGATATGGGAATACATGACACGTTTCTTTCGGTTTTGCCTTTGCATCACACATATGAATGCACCTGCGGCTTTATCGGGCAAGTTTTCTCGGGCGCATGCATCGCCGTCGGTGACGGTCATACCAGAATGCTTCCGGATCTTAATGACATTCACCCTTCCTGTCTTTGCATTGTCCCTGCAATTCTCGAAAAGTTCTACTCAAAGGTCATGAAGCAAATCAACAGAAATCTATTCAGTAAAACTATCTTTAAAACAGCTCTCGGATTATCAAATCTTCTCCTTCTTCTGCATATAGACATCCGCAGAACGCTGTTCAAATCGATTCATAATGCTTTCGGCGGAAATATAAGACTTATCTTTATGGGAGGAGCACCGGCTGACAAGAATGTCGTAAAATTCTTCAACAATATCGGTATCGAGGTGCTTCAAGGCTACGGACTTACCGAATGCGCTCCGCTTATTGCGGTCAACAGAGATCAAAACTATCGTTTTGATTCATGCGGAGTTCCGATTGTCGGTTGCGAGATTAAAGTTTTCGAACCTGATGAAAACGGTATAGGAGAATTTATAGTTAAAGGTAACAATGTATTTCTTGGTTATTACGGTGATGAAGCTGCCACTTCTGCAGTGTTTGACAGAAACGGTTTCTTTCATACAGGAGACGTGGGATATATAGACAAAGAGGGTTTTCTGCACATAACAGGGCGCAAAAAGAATGTTATCATTGCCAAAAACGGCAAAAATGTTTTTCCTGAGGAACTTGAATTTCTCATAGGAGCTTCACAATACGTAAAGGAAGTCATTGTCACCGGAGAAGAAGACAAGGACAAAAATGATTGGTACATAATGGCTGCGATTTTTCCTGATATGGACGAAGTTAAAGCTAAATTGGGTCCAAATTGTTCTGATGCCGATGTAAAAAATTTGCTGGAGAAAACTATAAGTGAAGTAAACAAGAAGTTGGAAAGCTATCAGCACATAAAAAAGATATCTGTCAGAGATACCGAATTTGCCAAAAGTTCAACACACAAGATAAAAAGAATCGCTTAACTTTTTTACCTACAAAACACTGATTACTATTCCTGCAATTACGACCGCAGCGCACACAAGCCTGTAGGTCGTATCTTTTTCTTTGAAGACAAGTCGTCCACCAATAATAGTAATTACACAACCACTCTGCTTTATTAATGTCATTATCGTCACACGGCTGTCAGGATTGGCATTAGCAACAAACAAAGCTTTGTCGCCGATTACAAAAATCAAGGCCATCAACCAAATCCAACCATTCTTTAAAACTGTTTTACTCATCGGAGTACGGGTTACCAACATATATATTACATAGTAAATTACCAGAAAGAGCATATACCAGAACTGAAGCTGTGAAGAATTAATATCCTTCATTAAGATTTTATCCATAAGTCCCGATACTGCATTTAAAAGGCATGATACAAAAGCACAAAATACATAGAGCTTGTATTTTCCGTCAGACTGAATCTGCGTTTTGGAATCGGTCGGAGATTGGGAATTACCCTTTTCGAGAAGGGAATACAAAAATGCAGGCTTAAACTTAAGAAGCATAAGGCCGCAACACACAAGAAGCATACCCATAATCTGATTAAAGTTCAATGTCTCGTGAATTACCGTAACGGCAAGAAATGTCGCAAATAAAACCCTGGACAAATCCAGTATTCCGTAAAGACTTACCGGAAGATGCTTCAATGAACGAAAGGAACACATCCACGCAATAAAAATCACTAACGATTTAAGAGCAACATAAATATAAAATCTTCCCGGCATACCCATCGCCGCTTTTGCTTCAGGAATAACCATAACAAAGGACAAAATTGTATACGCAACCAAGACCTCCATAACGGAGTTCTTCGTCATAGCTTTCTTCTTTGCTATCTCTCGCAGCCCCTTAAAAAGGCCGTACAGTAAAACCAGTAAAATCCAAATCATCTGCTTCTCCTTTTTTCAACGAGAAATATAATAATACAATTTCGAAAAAAAGATACTATTTAGTATAAAAAAATAAAGAAGATTGTTTTATCTGCGCAAAATTCATTTACTATTGCAAAAAAAAAAATAAACAAACATGTTAATCTAAGTTTACAAAAAAATAAATAAAGGAGGCATGATAAAAAGTTAAACAGGGGGTGAAGCTAACTCTCACTGG
>JAKSRF010000129.1 GCA_024403755.1 Clostridia bacterium | reverse complement strand
TTTTCGCAAAGAAAAAGCAAAAAAATGATTGATTTTTGCATTTACGAATAAAAAAGGTTTAGTTATAATCACTAGGTAATATATAAGATGTAGCACAGAAGGAGGCATATTATGGCTGTAAGAATAGGCATTATCGGTTATGGCAACCTTGCCAAGGGCGTTGAATGTGCAGTAAATAAAAACAGTGATATGGAGCTTAAAGGGGTATTTACAAGAAGAGACCCTTCTTCACTTAAGATTAAAAGCGAGAATGTTCCTGTTTACTCCATTGATTCTCTCAAGGACATGAAAGATGATTTTGATGTAATGATTCTCTGCGGCGGAAGTGCAACCGATCTTCCTAAGCAAACTCAGGAATATGTTCAATACTATAATGTAATCGACAGTTTTGATACTCATGCAAAGATTCCGGAACATTTTGCTTCAGTAGATGCAAATGCAGTAAAAAGCAAGAAAGTTGCAATTATCTCATGCGGATGGGATCCGGGTATGTTCTCACTCACAAGACTTTATTCAAACAGTATTCTTCCTGACGGAAAGGATTATACTTTCTGGGGTAAGGGTGTAAGTCAGGGTCATTCAGACGCAATCAGACGTATCGACGGAGTAAAGAACGGAAAACAATATACGATTCCGGTAGAAGCTGCTCTTGATGCAGTAAGAAGCGGTTCAAATCCTGAACTTACAACTCGTCAAAAGCACACTCGTGAGTGCTTCGTTGTTCCTGAAGAAGGTGCAGATTTGGCAAAAATTGAGAAAGAAATCAAAGAAATGCCGAACTATTTTGCAGACTATGATACAACAGTTCACTTCATCACAGACGATGAATTTGTTAAAAATCATTCCGGTATGGCTCACGGCGGTTTTGTTTTCAGAAGCGGTTCAACCGGTTGGAATAATGAGAACAAGCATATTATTGAGTACAGTATTAAGCTCGATTCAAATCCTGAATTTACAGCAAGCGTACTTGTTGCTTATGCTCGTGCCGCATATCGTCTCTCCCAAAAGGGTGACTTCGGTTGTAAAACAGTATTTGATATTGCCCCTGCTCTTTTGAGTCCTGAAGACGGAGCAACCTTAAGAAAGCATTTACTCTGATAGTAATCCTAACAGACAAAATGTCCTTCCTGTCATCAAGGGAAGGACATTTTTTATTTTGTTAAAATGAAAATCTGTTTATTTTCTTTCGAAGTTCCTTATACTCAGGACATGTCTTACTGAGTTCAAAATAGAATTTCTCAGAATGATTGGGTACAAAAAAATGTGTAAACTCATGACATACCACGTACATAATGCATTCAGGCGGGCATTCGAACAAATTATAGCTAAATGTAATTCGGTTCTTGGCAGGAACACAAACTCCCCATCTGCTCTTCATCTGTCTGAAACATATTTCAGGAAATTCACGTTTTGTTCTCTGCTTAAAATACGGATATACCTGCTCACAATATTCAAGCACAATTTTTTTCAACTGCATTCTTCTGTATTTATCATACTGTCTGAGAAAAACAACAGTATCCGAGGGGGAAGCATTAATCAGTCCGGCTACATAATCGATGCTTCTTGTCTCTCCCAAAACAGTAAAAATCTCATCTGATGTCATCTCGTCAGGGTTGTGCTCTCGACATGATTTTCTCTTACTCTCAGACAAGCTTTTCAAAGCACGAATAATGAAATCACTTTTGGATATAATAAATTGCTCTGCCGTCTTTTGAGAAACAAAACGAGGGGCGGAAACATAAACGCTTCCGTCCTTTCTGATTCTCATATTGATATTTTTTACTCGTTTGTGCTCAAATTCATACATGACGGCAGTACCGTCATTCAATACTATTCTTTGCATTACATATTGCTCTTCATCAACCGAAAAGACCTGTCTTCTTCTCGCATTTATACGAAACAAATTCATATCCCTGTTCTGCCACTTTAGATTTAATTGTCTCCTCGTCTATAACCTCCTCAGATACTATGACAGCATTCTTATCCTTAGACGATGCTTTAACTTTCTTTATTCCATCCAAAGAAGCAAAAGCTTCCTCCATGTGTTTCTCACAATTGGCACACATCATACCGTTAATTTCTACTGAAATCTTATACATAATAACTCTCCTATATTCTGAACAATTATACCGAGAACTTTACGGTATTCTTTCCGGTAAGTTTTGCACTCAAACTGTCAGGCTGGCTAAAGCCCACATATATGTCAGCACCGTTTCCGTTTACCGTATTACCTTCGTCGTCAATTACTTTAAATGCTTTATAAGGCACTTTTATCTCAACTGTTTTCTTCTCACCCGGTTCAGTATCAACTCTGGTAAATGCCGCCAACTTAGGATTAACTACCTCATATTGGCTGTTTACCTTTACATAAACCTGAAGAACCTCACTGACTTCCTTATTTCCTACATTCTCAACAACTGCTTTAATGTTGATGCCTTCTGCCGTTGCTGAAGAGTAATTCACATTCGCTGCAGAAATACCTGCTTCGAGTAAATTACATTCACCATATGTCAATCCATATCCGAACGGATACAAAGGCTCATATGTAATAAATCTGTATGTTCTTTCCTTCATGGAATAATCCGTAAATTCCGGCATATTATCCAAATTCTTATAGAATGTTACCGGGAGTTTTCCTGAAGGATTTGCATATCCGAAAATAACATCAGCTAAAGCACGTCCGCCCTCAGAACCCGGATACCAAGCCTGAATAACTGCCTTAGTATTCTCTGAACTGTTAAACTCACATAAATCCATGGCACTTCCGGTCATACTTACCAATATTACAGGAGTTCCTACGGAAAGAACTGCTTCAATCAAATTGAGCTGAGACTGAGGATACTTCAAATCAAGTTTATCACCTGAAGCATACTGATTACCTGTATCACCTTCCTCACCTTCCAATGTCTCATCGAGACCTAAACACAATACAACTACATCAGAATGTTCAGCAATTATCTTTGCCTCAGTTAATCTGTGGTTTGCAAGCGATAAACCGTCAGGTCTGCATTCAAACAAATGACAACCTTCCGTATAAAGGACTCTGAAGCCATCCTTCTTTCCGACTTCCCGTATACCGTCAAGAACAGTTGTATATCCTGATGCGGTTCCGTGATAATTACCGACCAAAGCTGCTTTGCTGTCGGCATTAGGACCTATAACACCGACCGTTTTTACTTTCGAGGAATCAAGAGGAAGGAAACTGTTACTGTTTTTAAGAAGAACCATACTCTCAACAGCAGCCTTATAAGCTAATTCCAAATTCTCATCCGTACAAACATCTGCATAAGATAAATCATCATATTCTGTCTTATCTGCAAACATACCCAAAAGATATCTTGTAGTAAATAATCTTACAGCAGCCTGACGAATTGTCTCTTCTGTTACTAATCCCATATTATAGGCATTTATGAGTTTCTGATATGTACATCCGCAATTCAAATCACAACCGGTATTAATGGCAAGTGCTGCACTTTCTTCAGGACTGCTTGTAACCTTATGATTCTCATGAAAATCCCTTACAGCCCAACAATCAGAAACAAAATGGCCTTTAAAATCCCATTTTCCTCTTAAAATATCAACCATGAGAGGTTTATTGGCGCAACAAGGTTCACCGTTAGTTCTGTTATATGCGCCCATTACAGACTCAACTTCAGCATCCCTGACACATGCCTCAAACTGTGGCAGATATGTCTCATATAAATCCTTCTTGGTTGCAGTCGCATCAAAGAAGTGTCTTGTTGCCTCAGGTCCTGAATGTACTGCAAAATGCTTCGCACAGGCAGCAATCTTCATATACTCTCCGTCTCCCTGCAAAGCCTTTATAAACGGAACGGCCAAATCAGAAATAAGTGTAGGATCCTCACCGTAAGTCTCCTGACCTCTTCCCCACCTTGGATCCCTAAAAAGGTTAACATTAGGTGTCCAAAATGTAAGCCCCTTATATATGTCTCTGTCACCGTTCCTTGAATGCTCATTATACTTCGCACGCGCTTCGGTAGAAATAACCTCACCCATCTCGGTAAACAATTCTTTGTCAAATGTAGCACCCAAACCTATTGCCTGCGGAAAAACGGTTGCCATACCTGCACGAGCAACTCCGTGAAGACATTCATTCCACCAATTATATTCCGGGATTCCCAATCTCGGTATAGCCGGTGCATCAAATCTTAGCTGCATAGCAGCCTCTTCCACCGTCATTTTATCAACCAATTCTTCAGCCAACTTTGAAGCTAATTCACGATTCATATACACCCTCCGTAATAACATATTTATTGATAATTCTAACATATCAATTATTTAATACTTTTACAAATATTGCTTTTCAATTCAACAAAAAAGCATACTTTTATTGAATTAATACACAAATAATGCTAAAATAACCAAAAAAAGAAATTGCTTTTATGCAAAATGTAATATGCACTCGGAGGAAAATAATGAAGCGAACAGATCCGACTCCCGCCAACTATATACAACCGATAAGACAATTCATAGAACGTACTCTTGACGGTGTAAATGAAGAAGTAGATTTTGTACCTGAAGCTAATATGAGAATCTGGTACAACAATCAAGTTGAGGGTTATCCTGCTCACAAGCATCCGGCTTTGGAAATAGTTATTCCGGTAGACAACGGATACAAATATATAGCAG
>JAKSRF010000128.1 GCA_024403755.1 Clostridia bacterium | reverse complement strand
CAAAAAGAGGACACCCATTGGATATCCTCTTATGACCTATTAGTGAGCTAATTACTTCTCAACTCAGTAGTTCTCAGCGTGTACTTCAAAATAAGCCTGTGGATGATTGCATACCGGACAAGTCTCGGGAGCTTCGGTACCTACTACGATATGTCCGCAGTTACGGCACTCCCAAACCTTAACCTCACTTTTCTTGAACACTTCCTGTGCTTCAACATTCTTGAGAAGTGCACGATATCTCTCTTCATGCTTCTTCTCAATAGCAGCTACACCACGGAATTTCTCAGCTAATTCAGGGAAGCCTTCCTCTTCTGCAGTCTTGGCAAAATCATCATACATATCAGTCCACTCAAAATTCTCACCGTCAGCAGCCGCTGCCAAATTCTCTGCTGTGCTGCCGATTCCGTTTAATTCTTTAAACCAAAGCTTTGCATGCTCCTTCTCGTTGTCAGCAGTCTTCAAAAACATTGCTGAAATTTGCTCAAAACCTTCTTTCTTGGCCTTTGAAGCAAAATATGTATATTTATTTCTTGCTTGCGATTCACCTGCAAAAGCGGCCTCAAGATTTTTCTCGGTCTGTGTGCCTGAATACTTATTCATAATCTTTCCTCCTATAGATATTCATATATCTATACTAACATTAAAGAATAATAATTCTAGTCAATTTTCAGGCAATATCTTGGACTATTCGTAATATGCACGACCTCCGGCATCAACTCTGAAAGCATTTTTTCGTTTCTTTTGAGCAAAAATCAAAGGAAAAAAGCTTGCTACGAATACTACACCCAAAACAATTGCTTTAACCATATCCGGCTTGTACGACCAATCAAAATCGTTCTTCAAAATATTCGGTGTAACAGTGTTAAATGCCTCAATAAAGGCTCCTCCCGGAGAAGTCTTACGGTTTGACAGGCAATCATTGACGATTGCATTAAACTCTTCTAACTTCCGTTTATTCAAAATTGAATCTGTATTATCTCCCTGCATACCTTCCCAACGCCAGCCTGTACTGTCATCCACATATATTATTACCCAATGAAATTCATCACTGTATTTACTTACATAATAGCTGTACGCATAGTTTGTAAAGCTGCCGTAACCCTCACATTCTCCGCGCGTTGCCGTATGAATTTCAACAGCTATACCCGTCTCATCATTGAATTTCTGAATGCACTCTTTAAGTTCTTCCTGCTCTGTTACCGTGAACTTACGTGCATTATCAGTTACTGTCGAGGTACTGAATCCGGCCTTTATCGGCTTAGAATCAATAAATCCCAATCCAAAAAAAACAGAAGAAAACAGAGAAATCAACAACACAACCGAAACCCAAATAAAATTGGATTTCTCAAGAGTGTTGTTTAAATAAAAATACTGAAGATTGCCGTATCTGTCATAATAAGCATATCGTAAACATCTTCTTCTTCTTCTTTCTTCCTTTATAGTCCAGTTGTCACCTGAAGAAAGATTACCTGAAGCAGCCGAGCCAAAACCGCTTCCAAAACCACCGCCCGAGCTTCCAAACCTTCCGCCCGAGCCGCCGAAACCGCCGCCTGATGAATGTGGCATATATATTTATCCCCCTATACGCTTTTAATCTGTTCTATTATAACAGGTTTATATGTCTTTTTTAAGTTTTTCGAAAATCGGCAGAAAAAAGTTTTCTTTTAAATGACATATATCTTATCCATGCAGTAAGTCCGCTGATAAACCATACTATACCGACCGACCACCAGATTCCCCATACACCTATCAGAGGAACAGATATAAGAGTTATCGGAATAATAAATCTTCCCAGCACTTCAACTATACCGTTAAGGAAAGCAAAAAACGCGTCTCCTACGCCGTTAAGCACTCCTCTTATAACATAAATCGCGCCAAGAAATGCGTAGAACAGACTCGATATCTGCAGAGCTTTTGCTCCCATATCAATAACTTCCTTCTCATTTACGAAAACAGCAATAATATCTGTACCGAAGAACTGCATTACAGGAAGCATGGCAATTGAAAAAACGAACATCATCAACATACTCTTGCGATAACCCTTCTCAAGGCGATTGTATTTCCCCGCACCGTAATTTTGGCCGCAATAAGTAGAAAGTGCGGCACCCAATGTCTGATAAGGCTGATGAATAACCTGTTCAATACGACTTGTTGCAGTAAAGGCCGAAACAGCGATGTCACCGAATTTATTAACTACTCGCTGGAGAGCCATACAAGATATTGCAATCATTGAAAACTGAAGTGAAAGAGGAATGCCCAGCCTTATAGTTTTACGAATAATTCCATAGTCAAGTTTTAAATCCTCGGCTTTAAGTTTAAAATACGGATTACGCTTAACAGCATAGATTATACACAGCAAGCCTGAAACAAACTGTGCTATCAGTGTTGCAACGCCGGCGCCGAGCACACTGAGATTTAAAAACTTAACAAAAACTACATCTAAAACAGTATTCAGAACACAGGAAAAAACCAAAAAATATAACGGGGTCATTGAATCTCCGAGTGCTCTCAACATTGAAGAAATAAAATTATATACAGAAACAAAAATCAGGCCGATGCACATCAATCTTGCATAAATCAATGCATCAGACATTATCGTTTCCGGGGTTTCCAACAATTTAAGAAGCGGACCGACCAAAAAGAATGATACCGCTCCGATAACAACAGGAAAAGCTATCATAAGATATGCCGTATTAGAGATGCTTTTCTTTACTTGAGAATCATCTCCCGCACCAAAGCACTGCGAAGTAATTATTCCTCCTCCGGAGCCGATTCCGTTACAAAGTGCAAAAAATAAGAAATTAATAGAATTGGTAGCACCGATGGCGGCCAAAGCTGAAGAACCGACAAACTGACCTACTACAACCGAATCAACAAGATTATACAATTGTTGAAAGATATTTCCGATCATCATAGGTATCGCAAATCTCACAATCAGCGAGACAGGGTTACCTATTGTCATATCAACATTATTATCCTTGGACATAATTACCCCTCATTAAAAAACTGTTATCATTTCACACTAATATTTTCGAAAAAACAAGTAAATAAACAGACTTATTTTGTCAAATTTATGAGTATTTTCGACCGACAAAATGGTAAAATCATTTTGTTTAATTATATAAAAACAAGGGGATTTGAAGATGAAGAGTAAATTATATGATGAAGAAGGAATTCGTATTCCGCAAACGTTCACACCGAGCCCGCTTTTAAGTATTTTCGGATATTCTGTACACGGTGCAGATTACAAGAAAACCACTATCAGCATAGATGATCCTTTGTTTCTGAAGGGAAACGGCAATTATTGTAACGGTGAAATCTATTCGATAAATCTGAATGATGCCTACGCTTCGGAAATAATGAAGGAAGACGCAAACCGAGTTGCTCTTCCTTGGCAAAATCCGGATATATATCTTAAGGCAGGAATAGTATGTACCAGTGTAGGCATCGTTGCACTTATGGCAATGGGCCTTATTATGTTTTTTCTATCCGGACAAATCAATATTCTGATGGTGCTGTTTTCCGTAATTGCACTTCTGGTTTCCTTTATTTTTGTTATTCTTTACCTTGTTGCTATGTTCTTTTATCGCATTCAGATGAGATCAACCGCACGAGATATTTGTAATTACTATGTAAATCTCAGTCGCAAAAAAGGCCAAGAGACGGAAGTTAAAAACACAGAAGATGATGAAGAAAGCCTCCTGTTGTCACAAAGTAAATACTATTCAGCCTGCCCGAATTGCGGTGCCGTAAGATTTGGTAATTACGAGAAATGCAAAATGTGCGGTTCTTCGCTTCATCTTCCGGATGAGGAAATTGCCTGATTATTATAAAGAACATAGAAAGCACATACACTAATGTTTTAGAAAATATAAAATACATGTGGGGACTCACAATGGAGTTTTGTAATGAAAGAAAAGCTTTATGATGAAGACGGTTGTCGTATTCCGCAAACATTAACTCCGAGTTTACTTATAAGAATTTTTGGATATTCAGTTCACGGAGCCGATTACAAGAAAACCTCTGTAGATATAGATGATCCTTTATTTGTAAGCAGTAACAATAATTACTGCAAAGGTGATGTTTATTCAATAAATACAACTGATTACTATTCTTCAACATTAATGAAGGAAGATGCTAACCGCATTGCACTTCCGTGGCAGAATCCGGATATATACTATAAAGCTGCAATAGGTTGCGCATCTATCAGTCTTTTGTTGTTTGTCAGTTTAGGAGGAAGAGGCAGAGGCAGAGGCAGAGGATTTTCTTATAGTTTTATGTTCGGAATTATTGTATTGTCCGTGGTTGCTTTCCTTTTATCTATAGTTTTTGTTATTCTGTACAGTGTGGCTATGTTCTTTTATCGCATTCAAATGAGAGAAACAGCGCAAGATATTTGTTATTATTATATGGTTCAAAAACGCAAAAAGGACCAAGAGAAGGATGCAGGATATATTGAAGAGGATTCAGACCAACTTCTGTTGTCACAAAATAAATACTATTCAGCTTGTCCGAATTGCGGTGCCGTAAGATTTGGGAACTATGAATGTTGCAAAATGTGCGGAACCTCACTTTTTCTTCCTGTTAGAGAAACTACGTAATATCGGGATTGAAACCGCTGAATAATTGACAGAATTTGCACTAATTCCTTATAGTAAGATTAATTGCGTTAGAATCAGCAAAAAATC
>JAKSRF010000127.1 GCA_024403755.1 Clostridia bacterium | reverse complement strand
GCAAAAAATCGACGATTGTGATGTGTAGAACCGAACAAACACATCACAAACAGCCAAAAACAGACAATTCACCATCATCCTCGCCATCAACAACTTTGATATTAACAATCCAAGATTAAAACAGCCGCCCCGTCTCCGCATTAAAACAGCCGCCCCGTCTCCGCATAAGCAGCCGCCCCGTCTCCGCATTAAAACAGCCGCCCCATCTCCGCATAAAACAGCCGCCCCGTCTCCGCATTAAAACTGCCGCCCCGTCTCCGCATAAAACGGAAGCAGAGTGGCTGCTATTCATATACCAATCAAAGGCCCTGAGGAACCAGAACCTTGCCATACAGTCCATGAATCAAACTGACGGTGGCTGCTATTCATATACCAATCAAAGGCCCTGAGGAACCAGAGCCTTGCCATACAGTCCATGAATCAAACTGACTGTGGCTGCTATTCATGACCCTGAGCGCTTTTTAAGCATTTATTCCATAAGAAGCGCACAAATTAATAAACTCAGGTGAACCGCTGAAGCCGGCGAAAACATCCTCACGACTTGCCGTACATCCGTTCAACTGTGATACCCAGTAGTTAAGTCCTGCATCATCAGCGTCACGGCCAAAGAATGCTTTGTACATATACTTAACATAATCAGTGTTATCCAAGTTAAGTTCAATAAACTCAGCACTGAATACAAATCCATATGCGCAAGTGGTTCCGCTTACTTCACCTTTGTTAAGCTTTAATACCCAGCCTGCTTGACCGCCCATATCAGGCAAACGATTCAGACAAACTTTATACAAGCGTGCAACGAAGCAGTTAACTCCGCCCTGCTGAGTGTTCGGTACGCCTACTAAATAAGTTCCACATACAACACCGTACTTCTCACAGAGATTGAAAAACTCTAATGAGTTGGCAAAACCTGCCATAACATTTTCGCGGTCTGTACCGTTATCGAGCTGGTCCTTCCAATACTTAAAGCCTTCTTCATCAGCCTCACGGCCAAAGTACATTGCGTACATATCATTTACGAACTGCTCGTTGGTAGTAGCCTTATTCAAATACTCATTGCTGAAAATGAATCCATAACCTACCTGTGCACCACATGCAAGTCCGGTGTTAAGGTTATTTACCCAGTAGTAGTAACCTTCCTCATCTGCTTCACGTCCGAGCGCTACTTCGTAACAACGATTTATAAATGCACCTACATCAAGTTCCGGAGCAGGTGTCGGTGTTGTTCCGCCCGAAGTATTTCCGCCCGGAGTCGTGGTAGGATTAGATGTCGGGGTCGCAGTAGGGGTCGCAGTAGGAGTAGGGTTGCTGCTCGGAGTCGGGGTCGAAGTCAGCTTAGGTATTGACTTACCTGAAGAAATTACTGCTCCGCAATCCTTACAGCAGGTGTCACCTGTATAGCCCTCTTCCGTCACAGAGGCAGCCTTGGCATCTCTTATTTCCGTATGTTTATGCTCACACTGCTTCCACTTTGCATAGACAGTGACATCGGAATTTATTGCTGAATTAAAATCAAATTCTTTAGTGCAATCCTTATCTGAATACCAACCCTCGAAAATGAATCCTAAAGCGCTCGGAGCATCAGGTTTGGATATTTGGGTATTCTCTATAACCAATTGATCAGTCGGAACAGTTCCGTGACCGTTCCTTTCGAAATGAACATTATAACGCATCAAACCCGGAGCAATCACGGATTTACTTGTCAGGAGCAAATAAGTGCCAGTACCGTCAAAGCCCTTTACTGCAGTAGCAGCCTCCTCGTTAATTGTTGCCGTACCCACAAAGTCTTCTTCTGCATCAAATCTAAAGCCGCAACCGTCTTTGGCCGATAGCTTTATGCACAGATGATATGATTTGCCCTCTTCAAAGGTTTTCGCTTCACAATCATTCGCTTCATCCCACCAGAACATTGAATCAACAGTGCATGCATCTTCAGTAGTTGAAGAAATACTGATTCCGGATACATCACAATTTGTATTAGCTTTAGGAGTCGGCATACCGGTAACCGCTACATCGTCAATTTCATAAACCGACGACAGATTAGTAATGTTGAGATTCAGGCATTCATAACTCTCATTCTTTTCGAACAAATATATATGTTTATTAACAGTGCCATAATCGCCTGCTGAAACGGTACCGGTGTATACAGGCCATTCAGCACTGGAAAAGTCATGCGGAAAACTATAACCATCCTTAGGCTTAAGAAGGATAGTACATCTGTATTTCATATCATCAGTCGTTTCTATAAACGGGTTTTCGAACATACGGTTAGTTATAGATGCGGTGCCACGAATTGTATCACTACCCCAATATACACTCTGAATAGTATATGGTGCATCTTCCGGTACAGTAATAGTTTCACTCATCTCAGCCGCAGTTTTTCCAATAACAGGCTGATTAATACCCGTAATTGTAACTTCGTTAATCTCTGTCGTTGCTTGGGAATTTGTATTGTTAATCCACAAGAGTTGGCTCTGTTTGACTCTACAGTAAAGCTTCAAATCATCAGAACCATTTATTGTGCAGGTGCCTGTATAGTTAGTATCGTTATCTTCAATAGTTGTTTTAGGAAAAAAATACGGATCTTTAGGCTTTAACCCAATCTTATAATAATATTCAAACGAGCTTTCAAATACTTCATCATCACTCATTTCCCACGCGTTGTAGCCATCAACAGCCATCCAATATATGGAATAAATGGTATATGGTGCATCATCCGGTACCTTAACAGACTCATTTATCTCAGCCACAGTCTTGCCGACTACAGGCCCCTTAACACCGGTTATGGCAACTTCTGTAATCTCATTTGACTTCGCCGTAACATCGCTAAAAGCAATAACCAGACAACCGTCCTCAAGTGTACATTTTTTATATTTGTAATCACTTACAGATACACTGCCCGTATATGCACCGGTGGTTCCGTGAGGGAATAAATAACTGCTTGTTTTAGGTTCAAGATAAATATTGTAAGCATATTTGTTTGTGCTGTTAAAGACATGACTGTCATCAATCTTATTTATTGAAGTACCATTAACAACATACCAATCAATTTTCTTAACTTTATAATGAGCACCATCCGGCACCTTAACCGAGTCCTTCATGTCGGCAACAGTCTGGCCGACAATAGGCTGATTAACGCCCGTTACAGTAACATCGTTTATAAAAGTAATCGCATGATTTATATTCACATGTCCACTGCCGTCCCAAGCTTCGCAAACGTTCGAAGCAAACGGCATCATCGAGACAAGTGAGACACTCATCACTAAGCTCAAAAGTGTTATCACTACTCTCTTATTCATTTTATTCCTCCGATAAAACTCTCGATAGCGTATCTGCAGTCTCAACAACTGTTCACACTGCAAAACGCCGATGTTATTTTATCACAAGTGACTACCCAAAAGAATCGAACAAAACAAATCTCATGAATATAAATACTAATCAAAAAACAGTGATAGGCATGTTATCCCCTGTCTCACCGACAAAAAACGCCGACACACTCTTTTGTCGGCGTTCTCGTTTTATATGTCTTTTACCCACGATATAAAGTCGCAGCATATTCTCTCGTAAAAATCATCTGCAGTAATATTTACCTCGTCTATTGCTTTGGAGCGGGAGACTATAGCGTTTATATTTTCGGAAGAGAGAGAGAAAAATCGCTTCAGACATATACGTAGCGCTTAATTTCCCAGTTGCTTGTTTATTCTGCTAACTGCAATTCTGACAGGAATATATACCGAAAGCCAGCTAACTACAAATACAATAACACAAATTGCTGTAAAGAAACCGATTTTCTCTGCCGGCAGCCATCCGTTCAAAAGATAGAACAGAAGATAAACAACATATATAACCGCACCCTGGATCAAGCCTGCAACCGGTCTTGGCAACGATTCTATCTGATACACAACAGATACGCCTGCAACAATAAAAGCCATAATTGTAGTCGACAGAATTCCCAAAACCACTTCATCAACCGTTAATTCTGTAATAACACCGGCCTGCTTCAAAAACATCCATACAATTGACAATACAATCGGGCCACCCCAAGCAAACATAGTGCCTCTGCGCAAAAAATTCTTAAATGTTCTCATAATCCATACCTCCTTTTAATATCTGCAAAACATCTTCTGGATATATAATCCGAATACCCGCTTCTGAAAAACACATTCACTGCACCTGATAACTGAACGTTCATTTTCGAGACCTTCGACCAGTTTGCGATTCCCGATTTGCTGATTCTGACGAAATCGCCCGGTACTATTTTTTCAATCTCAGTCAGAGTCTTCTTTATGCGATAGGTTTTATTGTCGCTGCAATGTGCAAACACCTTATCGTTCTCAACATAGAACAATTCCACATTATCGATTCTTACCAACACTATGGTGTCTTCTTCATAGCCGACCACCTTATCCACGGCCGCATCCTGCATCACCAAGCGTTCTACCTCATCAATTAACGGAGTTCTCTCGTGCACCGTGGCACATACGCTTTCTTCACATTCTTTGTTAATTACCAGCTTGAATATCATTGGCCTCACTCCTTCCTTGTGAGTACACTATACATCATTTCGTGCCACTTGTAATAAAAAATCGGTATTCGGTACTTTTTGAGCCGCAAGCGGTATTATTTCTCGAAAATGTGTAAAAAAGCACTGCAAGCGGCGGATGAGGCGTGGGGCGAGCTAGTGCGGCCGCGGCGCAGTGCGGACGAGGCGGATGAGTGAGTAGGCGAGCGTCGCGTCTGGTGCAGATTGCCCGACCGAATCTCACCAAAAACGCCCTTTTTTCTCACCAAAAGGTGAGATTTTTCCTCGATTTTGGTGAGATTTTTATTGCAGCGG
>JAKSRF010000126.1 GCA_024403755.1 Clostridia bacterium | reverse complement strand
GGTGTTAAAGAATTAGATGAAGAACATCATTATCGTCTTGAAAAGTATAGATAAACCCCAGTTTGTCGAGATGATGGGGTAGACAAGAAAATTGAATCTAACGCATCTATTACACACATTAACGCGCTAAAGTTATGGGAGCAAAATGCTACCCTCGATAGCTCGAATGATTGGAATCATATCGTGCTAAAACAAGGAACAGGTAAAATCTGAAATTAAAATTCTTACCATATTGCAATTCACCGCCGCATTCAATACAAACAGAATCGTTGGAATTAGTCCAAACAGGCTGCATAATTTCCTCAATGGAACGACTAAATATAAGAAAATAATTAACAATGGTATTTTACAGTCAGCAATTTGTGTAAGTCAATAAAAGAGTTGTATAGTGATGAAGAGACAGCCATAGTAGTATTTCCTTGTTTTTTTTTGATGATATGAGATATACATATAATGCGTGTTTGAAAAAATACAAGAAAAGAAAGAGGAAATGGAAAAATGAGAAAACGTATTTTATCAATGCTACTAAGTATTATGATGTGCATTACTATCCTGCCGATGGTGGCTTTTGCCTCCGGCGGCACAGCAAAAAAAGCGTATGCAGTGTTGGATTCTGATGGTACTATGACTATAGGTTGCTGGGACAAAAAACCTGAAGGTGCGTATGAGGTTCCGAATTTAAGTTTAAAACAATATAATGATAGTATTCCGTGGTGTGGTAAGAGTGAAAATATTAAGAAAGTAGTATTTGATTCTACTGTCAAGAGCTATAAACCTACGTCAACAAGATATTGGTTCTACCAATGTAGTAATTTGGTTTCCGTGGAAAATGCAAACTATTTGGATACCTCGTCTGTTACGTATATGAGTTTTATGTTTTGTGGCTGTAAATTACTGCCATCCCTTGATGTATCCGACTGGGATACCTCGTCTGTTGTGAATGTTAATAGTATGTTCGAGGGGTGCAGAAACCTTACAATTCTTGATGTATCCCAATGGGACACATCGTCTGTTACGAGTATGTGTTGGATGTTTTCATTCTGTTATTCACTGAAAACTCTTGATGTATCCAAATGGGATACATCATCCGTTGCGGATATGTGTTACATTTTTTACTGTTGTAGTTTACTGACAACCCTTGATTTATCAGGTTGGGACCTATCTTCTGTAATATATGCCCCTGATGAGGATATAGGTGGAGGCGTTTATGGTATGTTTTATGATTGTAATAAACTCAAAACAATCTATGTGGATAAAGAATGGAATCTTTCTGATTCGGTAAAAATGAATTCAGGAGTTGTTTTTAAAAATTGCACTTCATTAATAGGTGGTGAGGGTACTGCATATAAAGAAATTTATGTTGATAATTGGCCAAACGACATAAATTATGCTCATATAGATGGAGGTGAGTCAAATCCCGGATATTTCACTCTTCGCTATCACATGTCTTTTGATATCGGAGAAGGTGTAACAGGAAAAGCTCCTGAGAGTATTCTCGTAACACAAGGAGAACAAATTACATTACCATCTTCATCTTCCTTCTCGAAAAGCGGTTGCAAATTCGCCGGCTGGTCAGACGGAAGTAAAACCTATGAAGCGGGCGAGAAATACACAATAGGATCTGAAGCAGTTAACTTTACTGCAATATGGGAATGTATTCATGAGAATACCGAAGTAAAGGATGCCAAGGCAGCTACATCAACAACAGAGGGCTACACCGGTGATACCTATTGCACCGATTGCGGCGCCAAGATTGCCGACGGTAAAGTTATTCCTACATTAGCACCGGAACCTACATCTGGCAATAAACCTACACCAACCACAAACCCTGGCGGCAACGGCGGCTCAGGCAACGGAAACGGTGGTTCAGGAACCACTATTCCTACTCCTACAACCCCACCTACACAGAAGCCTACCGGCAATGCGACTAAGAGTGCAGGTGAATTCGTAGAACGTTGCTATAATGTTTGTCTCGGTCGTTCATCTGATGAAGCCGGATTCCAATACTGGCTTGATATGCTTAACAGCGGCAATTCCTGCGGCGCTGAAGTAGGTTATGGCTTCGTATTCAGTGCTGAGTATATGATGAAAAACACTTCAAACGAGCAGTTCGTAAAGGATATGTATTCAATGTTCTTCGGTCGTGAAGCTGATGCGGAAGGATTCAATTCTTGGGTAGAGCAGTTAAATAACGGTGCTTCAAGACTTCAGGTTTATGCAGGCTTTGCAAGCTCCCCTGAGTTTACAAATTTGTGTTCAGAGTACGGCGTAATCGGAGTATCAATACTTAACGATGATGCAATAAATGAAGCAGGTGATATAGGTAAGTTTGTCGGAAGACTTTATAAAATCTGCTTATCAAGATATCCGGATTACTGTGGCTTTACAGCATGGACTAAGGGCTTACAGGAAGGTTCAAAAACAGGAAGTACCTGTGCTTACGGATTTATCTTCAGCGGAGAGTTCATGTCACGCGGACTCAGTAACGAAGAGTTTGTAGTATATATGTACAAGGTATTCTTCGACAGAGAAGCAGACGAAGCAGGCTATAACTTGTGGCTTAGTGTATTGAACAACGGCGGAAGCTATGAAGAAGTGTTCAACGGCTTTACAGGTTCACCTGAGTTTGCTATTTTGTGCGCTTCGTATGGAATTAACGCTTAACAGGAACTTGCGCTTGGCACAAAAGTGCCTGCAAAACTTGCAGCACAAGTTCTGTTAAGCTTGGTACAGACCTAAATGACAACGGCCGTCTCGATTTCAGTTGGTTAACGGAAACGGGGCGGTTGTTTTGTGTCTGTAACCGAAGTGGATTCCGCTAAAAATGCAAAAAACTCCAATGAATAGCGGAGAGAAATACATTTTTTAGTGGAATATTTCGTGCACAAATGCTCGGAGTTATATTCTTAATTTGTCTGCTTTACAGCTGATATACTCTTCCTTGCTTATCCGATTAGATCCTTCTTGTATTTATACGCCTATTATCTCATAAAGCCGTTCTTTTGCTTCCATGGATTCACATGAGATGTCAGGCTCGACAAGATATGTTCCGGCATTTGAATCCGCTCTGACGAAATGCTTTGTCGAGACGGACATAAATATCTTAGAATTCGGCAGACTGAAAAAGACAACCTCACCATATCCGTTGGGATCATTGCCGGGAGCCTCTCCGATTATCGTTCCGATGTGATTATCCTTAACATATTGGGCATATAACATACCTGAGCTGAAGGTGCCCGAAGATGTCAGGAGATAGAAATCACCTTTGAAAAGAAGGTCATTTACTTTCTCATTCTTTTCATATCTGGGAGGATATGGAACAGTAAAAAATCCCAGTCTCCATTCCAATCCGCATGTCTTATATTCATCGATATCAAGATATCTGAAAAACTCGCCTATTACCGCATCGTTTCCGCCGCCGTTGCCACGGATATCCACTGCTACATGCTTAATGTTCTTTTCTTTCGCCTCAGTGAACATATCCCTGACAGCTTTGTTGTATTCCGCATTTGCTTTGCACGCTGTCAGTGTCATTATGGCAAGACTGTTTTCCTCATCGATTTCATAACTTACGAAAGACTCCGTCGCCGTATCGTCAGTTTTCACTTCAATATCATCTATAAGCGCATAATCTTCCTGAGTATACGTTTTGGTGATCTTATCACCATCTTTCTCAAATACATAAGTGACTTCCGTATTATCAACACCAAGATAATCCAGACCTTCCAAAGTAAAATACAGACTTCTTATCCTGAATAACTCCCAGCTTTCTGCTTCATAACTGATGAGATCTTTGCTCTGCTCTGCGATCTCATCTATCGTAAGGCCGTTTACTGATACGGTCTTATAACCTGCAAGTTCATCCGAATAGGAATCCTTAAGATAGTGGAAATCATATTTTGGGAAAGTATATGTGTGTCCGTCATGAAGACAGGCGAGCACATATTCTGTCTTTCGGCACAACTCATTTACGGTTATCATATCGATACCCTCTAGTTCAGCTCTGACAGACCTGTATCTCTCCTCCACCTCGGAAGGTATTCCGTTAAGTAAAGCCGGATGATCTTTCTTCAGATATTTCATCATGTAATCAAGATCTTCGATGGCTTCTTTGGAAGTTACAGTATTCTCATACGAATCAGCATACGGTCTGTCTGTATATCCGGTTATGGAATTCCAATAAGGATTGCAGATAATACCTGCCATGTTATAAATAAGCACAGCCAAAACAGACAATATGGACATCGGAATCTTAAGACCTTTACCTGATCTGACCTTAAAAATAATAAATGCATTAACGATCAGAATGACCAAAGAAACAATTATGCTCACGGCATAAGGAACGGCGATCAGTCTCTTGTCGATGAGATAAACCCCAATATAAACAAGCCATGTTACAGGCAACAAGAATACAAATCTCTTTTTCATTTTTATCCCCCTTTCCATAGCGCGATTCACAAAAAATCTTATCTAATCGCGCTTTAGAACCTGAATTATACTCCAAAACCGATACATCGCTCAAATAAAAATATTATATTGCAAAATCGATTACTATCCTGTTGATTTTCACGACTAGGAATCCTTACTTAGCCGTATGCCGGTATTATATCAGTAAATGTCAATAATTCGTGCTTTTTATGCTTGTCCTCAAATGGAGTCTCTATGTCTTCTTTTAGAATCATACGCTTGATTCTATCCTCAAAAATATCTCTTATACTAACGAACCAGTAAGATGATATTTACGTATTCAAATAAACTCTTGACTCATTTTGATTGCGCCCCTATTCTCTTGACATATTCCCTGTTATAGCAACTCGGAATGGTTGTGGCTGTCTCAAAACAGCAAAAGTGTATGTAAAGCACCTTCAAATCGTCATT
>JAKSRF010000125.1 GCA_024403755.1 Clostridia bacterium | reverse complement strand
TGTACTAATTCTTGTAATTCTTTTTCTTGCATTAATATCACCTCGCATAGTAATAATACCACACTTTTCGAAAAACTTCTCTGCGTTTTCTAATTTTTTTCGCACTTTTCGAAATAATTTCAACGATTTCTAAGATTTTCTACCGTTTTCAAAAACTCATCTTTTCGTTTCGAAACAGACAACTTCAACATTGCTTCAATTAACTTAATTTACAAAATAACTTATACAACTCCAGCAGCGCATAAAGATACATATCCTCTTGCGTATTAATAAGTCCTATTCCATCGCCCAGATCCACACCACACATATCGAGATTAATCTCTGGATTTTCTGCTTCAGGTTCAGGAATAGCAAAACTATTCTTGTATTCCTCGAGCATCGCCTGAGCACGTCTCTTGTTTCCTCTAACAGGAAGCTTATGGTAGTTAACTGCTACCGTTTGCACTGCATCAACCCAAATAGGACAATCCTTAAGATATGTCGTATTGTTATCGTGAATTTCCAATTCTTGATTACCACAATTTACAAACAATATCATAAACAAATTGCGTTAGAATCAGCAAAATACCGTTTCTAACGCAAATTGTGGTTGAAATAATTCGAATGTATACTCTTAATTTTCTCTTTTATAGGCAATTCTCATAAGAATAATCGCACAACAAATAAGTAATATTCCGAACGTGAATACATATGAGGTTGTCTCTCCGGTCCTTGTTACTCCTCCGCCTGATGTCGGTGTTCGCGTAGGTGTCGAGTTTCCACCCGGTACTGCGGTCGGAGTCGGAGTTGAGGTCGTTGTCGGCGACGGCGTAGGTGTCGGAGTCGAAGTCGGTGTTCCGCTCGGTACTGCGGTCGGAGTAGGCGTAGGAACAGGCGTTCCGTCCGGTGTCGGTGAAGGCGTTGGTGAAGGAGTAGGAGTAGGGGTTCCCTCCGGCGTCGGCGAAGGAGTCGGCGAAGGAGTCGGTGTCAAATCAGCGGCCTCAATTACAAACTGAATCTTTACCGTTCCGTCTGTGAAAATAATCTCCAATGTATGCGTGCCTTCTGTAAGTGTATTCAGATATTCTGCCTTAAGGGTTAGAATTAAGGAACCCGTTTGAGTTTTATATTGATTTTTTCCTACAGAAGAACCGTCAATCAGGACTCCTTCAAACTTGCTGAATGTTGAGTCATCATCTACATTTCTGTGAACTATAAAACACAGCGGTTCTGTACTCTCAAGTTTTCGACACTGTGGTTCAGTGTTCTCGAATTCATATGTAACAGCATCTTTCTCAAATACGGCTGTCACAGTTATGTCGTTATCAGGCATATCGAATTCTCCTGCGGTCACATCTACAGCTGAGGAATCCCATTTTACAAAGTGATATCCGGTTCCCGAAGTCGCGGTTAATGTGATTCTCGTACCGCAGATTGCGGAATCTGCACTAGCCGAAGCGGTACAAGTTGTATCACCGCCTGACACATTTACAGTGATATTATGCTCTGCATATACGGCAATATCCTGTGTCGCATACTTCTGTATCTCGTCTTCAATATAACTTATGGTAACCGCAGTGTCCGTTAACATAAGTTCACCTGAAGGAGTATAAATATATTCTGTCACCGGCTTGGTACTGCCGTCACTATATGTTGCCGTAACAACCATACCTGTTGTGTCAAATATCTCACCAACAACATAATTTGTCTTAGTCGGCGGTGTTGTGATTTCAATTCCGGTCAATTCAACAGTCGGCTTAACCTTCAATTCAAGATAACCTTCACTATATGCAACACAGTAATCTGAATTGTCGGACGTAAAATGTTTAACATCATCTGCGGTCCCATCCAATATGATTTTACCGGTGCCGCTTTGCATAGTTATACCGACATTCATACCTTCTTTGATTTTAGTTAAGTTGATTAAACAATCGTCTCGCAAATACAAGTTATTCGTTGTATTTTTCCATGTATTATCCGTAACTACAGCATTTTCGCTGATGCTGACAGTACCGCCGCCGCATATTCCGCCGCCGCCGTCACCGCCGTTGGCCGTGTTCTCTTTAATGGTTCCGCCATTAAAATTGAACGTTCCGCCGTTAGAAACACCGCCGCCACCGTTGGCAGTTGTATTGTTTGATATCGTACCGCCGCTCATATTGAAGGTACCGGTGACACACACACCGCCGCCCCAGGCTCCGCTTGTATTTGCCGTGCAGTTCTTAATTTCTCCGCCGGACATGTTAAAAATACCTGTATTTATCCCCTGGCTCTCGACATTTACTCCGCCGCCATGCTTTCCTGCACTGCAACCGTCTATCGTACCACCGCTCATATTAAAGACACCGGTACTCCAAACATTTACTCCGCCGCCGCTCCATTGAGACAACGATTTAGTAGATGTGGTAATCGTACCCGCCTTCAGAACACAGGAACCTCGTGCAACATCAATTCCGCGCATTTGCTCATATCCGCCGCCGGTAATCTTACCTGTTTGCCCCTGTGATGAATCATCTATTGTGAGCTTGGAATATCCGATAACCGTAAATATTGAATGCGGACCTCCGATGTTTTGTGTAATCGTGTAACCATTAAGATCAATGATTATATTCTGCATCGTCTCTTCGGCTCCGATTGCAAAAACACCTTCATTATATATGTTAGACAAAAGCTTTATGGTTGTCGCATTATCATTGGTAATCTCCATGACCGTTCCTGCAGCCTTAACAGCCTCGCTTAAGGTTCCGTACTCTGTCGTACCGATTTGTGCTTCATGCGCAAATTTGAATACAATCACATCTCCTTCTTGATAACTGTAGTCCTCCAGTATGCGATTATCCTGAAGCAGCTGAGCTCCCAAATACAATGACTGATCACTCGGCTGTATTCCTGTCTTGTCCCAAATCTTTGCTTTGATTGTTTCTACCGTATCAGTATTATCTGCTTCTAACTCAAGTGTACTGCCCGGTGTAATAACTGATATATCAATCGGAACCGGCGCTGACGCAAATGCCGTCATCGGCATAAGTGCAGTAACCATTACTGCGGTTAAAAGAATGCAAACAAAATGTCTTCCGATACTGCCTTTTGTTAACGCGAATTTTCTTTTCATGTGATTTTTTCCTCTCAATATAAGTAAACAACATCAATGCTGTACATTTCTATTATAAACATTCAATCTGCCCATATTATTAAATGACTGTAAATAATCACCGTCTGTCTGAATTCTACTTATCACATTTTCGAAAATATTATCCTAAAAGTATCTTAACTTATATCGACCGGAATGTTAAAATACGCTGACAATAAACCAACAAAATACAGAGGAGATTCGTATGAACGCAATTCTTACAAGTGATGCTGACCTGCTCAGTTACAATATAAACAACGGACGCACAGTCTTTACCTTCGGTTCAGATTCCGATGGTGCTTCAATCGCCACCTCCCATCTTTGGTATCGACAAAGAGTAGATATCGACAAGCTCAAGCATTGCTACAATCTGCTAAAACAAAACGCCGGGGTATTCTCAAATATGCGCGGAAACTTCGCTCCTATTTTGGTCGGCCGAATGGCACTTGCAGACAATCCGAAAGAGCTGCTCGATAATGTTCTTCAAACAGAACCGTGCTTACGCAAAGAATTCGGTTCCTTAACACAGTACCTTCATATAGTTGCACTTTACTTGGCTTGCGACCCGAACTTCTCTGCGGACAGCTGTAAACGTCTCATTACAGACAGTCATGCAATATACAAACGCATCTCTCGCAACCACGAAATTCTGACCAGCAGTAACGATATTCTCTACTGCATGGCTCTCGCCAAGCACGGCATCTCTCCGGACATGGCTGCCGATTTAAGTGAACGCAGCTATACAGAACTCAAGCACTCTATCAATGAAGATGCCGCACTCCGCATCTCCGAAGCACTCATCCTTTTCGACGGAAGCCCGGAACGTAAGTGTGAACAAGTCATAACACTTATCAAGGATCTCAAATTCTCTACAAACTGGCACAGCAATGAGACCTGTCTCATTGCCCTCTCTGCACTCTACGGAGTTACTGCCGATCAGGTTTGTGAATGTTCCGATTATCTGAAGAAACTCAAAGGCTTCGGACTCTTGGGAAATCCTACTTCACGTCGCATCATGTTTGCCGCTGCACTCAATCTTATCGACCGCATTAACGAAGAACCCGACAGTGATAAACGTGACCTTTTCGAGGCGATTATTCAAACAACTCTCTTTACGGCCCGTGAAGATGCTGATTCGACGATAGCATGTAATCCTGCTTTAATGTAAAAAAACGTCCCAACCACATCAAAAACTTTCGGTGGTTGTGGCTTTTTGTCATAACTCAGATAAAAATAATACAGGCTGCTATTGCCGTTCCGCAAAACAACATTATCCATCCCAAAACCGTAAACAGCAGATATTTGCCATATAGAACGCTTACTTCATCCGGATTAATTCCGTTATATCTCCCCTGAACTCGGTGAACATATGAAATCGACGGATGATTGGCACAATAGTGAACCGTCTGACTTGACCCTGTCGGATAGTAAGCTTCAATGGTATCCAGCAAAGCTTTTTGTGACAAAAAAAACCTGTGACCGCCGATTTTGGTAATGCGTTCTTTGTAGGTGATACGTTCACCGTTCACCCAATACTCATAAGTCAGAACTCCGGAAGTTGACTGCTGATCCGAATAGCTGTCCGTATAAAGAGAAATACCGATAATCGTACCCGTAGTCTCAGCATCAAACCTATACTCCCGCTTAAGTCTTTTTCCGAGACGAAGTCCATGACAAAGAACTATTAAACCGGGAATCAAAAATACTATTCCGAATAATTTTAAAGGCAGCAACATAGAATTGTCCTCTGTAGTTAATGTATGCAATCATATTGTATACGAATCATTCGAGAAAAGAAATTATTA
>JAKSRF010000124.1 GCA_024403755.1 Clostridia bacterium | reverse complement strand
TGCAATGGTGTTATGGTCAGGAACCTTCTCTCCTCTGAGCAGATATATGAAAGCTAGGTTGAGCCTGCATGCTTTCTCTATCTCCCGGGAGGAATAGATGTGCTGCGAATACGCATATGCCATTATCTTAAACAGAGTCTTCGGTGAAACTGCAGGATTTCGTCCTTCAGACGAGTAGGTCAGGTACAATTCTCTATAATCTATCTCCTCTAAGACCTGATCTATGAGTCTCACTGAATCGTCCACGGGAATTAAACATTCGGTTTGAATTGGAAGTGACAGTTGAATATAGCCCCCGTTTTTGCTATAGTCAGACTGTAATGTTAGATGTTTCTGCACAAAAATATTCTAACAATAAATGGGCCCTTCGGGACCCGTTTTCTTTTGTAATAGATAGGGGCTATCTCATTTTGTTTTGAGACAACCCCTTCCATTCCGAGGTCGTAAGACAGGCTTATGTCAAAAGTAAAGCCATGTCTATGTAATGATAGAAAAAGACCGACAGGATGTAAAATCCCATCGGTCTCTGTCCCTGTAAACTGATGCTATGCTCTGTCTTTGCATTACTGCCTTATCCGCATAAAGCACAGTGTTTACAGGCATTTGTGGCGGAGAGTAAGAGATTCGAACTCTTGTGCCGAGAAAGCCCGGCAAACTGATTTCGAGTCAGCCCCGTTACGACCACTTCGGTAACTCTCCAAATGACCTGTATAATTTTATAAGAAAATTACCGAAAATTCAATCTCAATATGTTGAAAGTTTATATCATAATGCTATGATATTTACGATTATAGGCAAATATGGGGGCAATATGGACAGTAATACGAGCATTAACGAGCAAGTGAATGAATCACTTCAATTCGCAACCAATCAAGCGCCGCATGAATATCATTCGGTACCTATACAATTCAAACAACGCACCAAAAAGGTGATTTTGTCGATATGTTTTATAATATTGTATCTTGTAGCGGCTCTGTTGATTGACGTAGCTTTGTCCGGCAACGGTATAGATTATATTATTTTGTTAACTCCTCCGATTGTTGCGATTCCTCTGGGAATATTTACGGGAATCAAGCTGGCTGCTTTTGACAGTATAGGTAAATCTAAATGGACTGTCGGTGCAGACGGCATAAAGATCTATAATCGTAAGGGAGAAATTACTCATTCTTATGATATTGATGCTTATGTGCGTTCCAATGTTGTAAAGAATTATACGAACGGTGTTTACAGCGGTACATCCAGGAGTATTGAAGTTATTGATGAGAGGGGTAAGAAGAAAATTCTTGCATGGCACTATAATTCTGATGATTTTACTCGAGCAGTTAACGATATAGAAGAAATAAAAGTTTATGGCTCGTTTTTGGCCAAAGGTAATGATGTTGAGAAGCTTGAAAGTGTTGAAAATAAAGAATTGGCAAATGATGATACTGTAAATCGCATTTTCGAGATAGATAAAAAAGAGGTTTCCAAGGGACTGTTTTATAAGGGTTCAAAGAGTTTACTTGGTTGGGGAATAACGTTGATTGGATTCGGTGTGCTCACGTTGTTTGCTGACGTTAATGAGGATACTTGGATACTGACGCTTCTTGTTTTCGCGGCAGGCTTAGCATTACTGGCGGTGCAGATTATCTCTGTGAGAAATGCCAAAAGTAAAATTCCGAGGATGATTAAAATTGAAAGTGAACGAATTATAGTGGATGAGAATACACATGTGGCATCTTCCTTAAAGACAATAGTAGTAACGCCGGCTTCTTATCAAATCTCCAAGACAGCTTGCTTTTGGATTAAGATTACGGCGAATAACGTTGAGAAGGAATATTGCCTCGGAATTAACCGTGCAGCCGGTCCGCGCAATTCATATAAGGATTATGCAGAATTGTGCAGTTGTCTCAGGCTGTGGTGCGGTATACGCGGAATAGAATTCATGAACGACTTGATGTAAGTAACAATTTCATGTCTTTTCCATATATTTGACATATTTTATATTGAGATTATTGCATAAAAGTTATAAAATTTTTATATACATTTGGAAGGAGGGCAAATATGAACGACGAACTGAAAGATATTGTTTTTGCAGATTTGTTTAGGTACACCGGTAATACCAAGCGCCATAAGCAGATTTATTTTACGTATCTTCAGGAACGTGCATCGAGCCCGGAGTTCAGCTACATAAGCGTTTTGAGAAGAACGCAGTATTACAGCCGACAGATTCCGAAGTATGGCGGATTGAGACGTAAGCTTTATGAGTTTAAGTTTAATTTTTCTAATTTCAGATTGAATCGTCTCTCACGCAAGTATCATTTCCAGATTCCGTATGATACACAGATTGGCAAGGGATTCTATCTTGCTCATTTCGGGCGAGTAATTATCCATCCTAAGACTGTTATCGGCTATAATGTTAATGTGTCAACCGGTGTAGTAATAGGTACACAATTCAGAGGTAAGCGTAAGGGTGCTCCGACAATCGGTAACTATGTGTGGATCGGTGCTAATGCAGTTATTGTCGGTAATATTAATATCGGTAATAATGTTTTGATTGCTCCGGGTGCATATGTTAACTTTGATGTACCGGACGGTTCTATAGTTATCGGTAATCCGGGTCTTATCAGACGTGCTCCTGGTGCAACACTCAGTTATATAAATAATACAATTTCGTTCGATGAATATAATGTTCGTTCGGGCGGTGTATAAGGAGATAGACATTGAATAAGAATTTCTTTATAGAGAACAGAAAAGAATTCGCAATGAAGCTGCCAGACAAATGTGCAGCTTTTATTTTTTCCGGCGAATATAAGGCAATGAGTTCGGATACGGATTATCGCTTTTTGGTAGATCGTAATTTTTATTATTTAACCGGTTTTGTAAGAGCCGGTGCGATGCTTTTGATTATCAGAGATGACAGTCTCAAGAACGGATTTGAGGAACGTATGTATGTTCAGGATAAGAATCCGTTTAAGGAACGCTGGCAGGGGAAGAGACCGAGCTTTGAAGATGTTGAGCTGATAAGCGGAATAGATTCGGTTGAAGCTGATTCGTGTTGGGATGAGGCCGTTCTACAGATAATAAAGGATTCTGAATATAAGCTCGCTCTTGACGGCTCATCCATTATGGAAGGACCGAGGAAATTAAGACAGCAAATCGGTGGCCTCCGCAATGATCAGATTTTGGATGTATCTGATACTTTGATAAGAATGAGAATGGTAAAAAAGCCATGCGAGATTGAGGCTATAACCAAAGCTGCCGTAATGACGGAAAATGCTGTTGAGTATATGAAGAGCTTTATGGCAGAACGCCTTGAGCATAATTCAGATTCAGGTGATGCGGCTGATTTAATATGGCCGCTTAATGAGACCGCTTTGTACACGGCTCTGGAATACGGAATGGCGCGACAGGGTTCGCTTATTCCTGCTTTTGAGACTATTGTTGCAATAGATGACAATGTATTCTATTTGCATCACAGCGATCCTGAGGATGATAAAATCCTTCACAATGGTAATCTGATTCAGTTGGATGTCGGAGCAAGATATGAAGGTTATTGCGCCGATATTTCGCGTGCGATTTATGTTAAGAATATGACGAGGTCTGAGGATGATTTTGACTCGACCGGGGAGGAAAGAATAATTCGTCTTCATGAACTCATAGTGAAATTGCGTGCAACAGTATATGCTGAGACAAAACCGGGGTTAAATTTCAAAAACCTTAATCTAATTGTAAGAAAAGTGTGCGGTGATTGGCTTGTACAGGAAGGCCTTCTTGATGTAAATTATACAGATGAAGATGTATCCCGTTATTATTGGCATAACACAGGACATCACTTGGGACTTGATGTACATGATGTTTGTATAAAGGATGCCCCTTTTGAGGCGGGAAACGTTCTTGCAATTGAGCCGGGAGTATATATAGAGGAGTGGGGGATAGGCTTCAGAATAGAAGATGATATTCTCGTAACTGCAGACGGATGCAGACTTCTGAGCAGCGGCTGTGACAGTCTGGAGGATTTTGTTTTTGAAAGTGCTTTTATCGATTAATACAACAGTTATTTGGATAGCTATTGCAGTTGCCGGAGTTGTTATTTTGTGCCTGCTTGCTTATTTGCTGTATTGTCGAATAGCTGACAACTTGTATAAGAAAATTTTCAGCAGACCTGCTCCGATGCCGAAGGTTGACCGTTCTCCGCGTAACATACCTCAGGATAAGCCTTCGGGACGTGCCAAGAACTGGTTTTATACACACAGACGTGAATATTTAAATGTGGTGATTCGCTCCTATGACGGAACAAGACTTGCAGCTTATTACAGACGTTCGGGAGATCAGGACTGTAAAAATACCGTGATTTTGTTGCATGGTTATAATGAGCATCCGAGTGAGATGGCTCCGTATGCAAAGATGTTTATGAATAATTTTAAGTGCAACATTTTGATTCCGCATATGCGTGCACATTGCATGAGCTACGGTAAGTATTGTACTTATGGCATATATGAGACAGAGGATTTAAATGCTTGGATTCGTTTTGCCGTTAAACAGGGAGGTCCTGCTACGCGTGTCTATCTCATGGGCAGAAGTATGGGAGCTGTTACATCCCTTATTTGCGCGGCTCAACCTAATGTTGCTCCTAATGTTGCAGGTGTTGTGGCTGATTGCCCTTATGATTCGCTTAATAATGTTCTCGTTCATATCGGCAAGAAAAGATATAATATCGATTTTACCCGTATGCTTAAGAAAATTAATGTAAAGGTTAAAACGGAACTTGAGTTTGATATGTCTATCTGTAATGCTGCAGATTTTGCGCGAAGCATTCAAGTACCTGTTCTTCTCTATGTCGGCACGGAAGATGATGTAGCAGTTCCTGACGGCGTACGTAATATCTACAATAATCTTGAGTGCCAGAAACGTATGGTAATGATAAATGATGCCGGACATTGCGGAGCATATGACAAGGATCCTGAAGACTATGAGAAAGAACTTCGTAAATTCATCGAGACTTGTGTTATGCGTCTTGTAAAAATAGGCAGGATGTAAAGAAGTGCCAATCCTCGTAAAAGCAGACCA
>JAKSRF010000123.1 GCA_024403755.1 Clostridia bacterium | reverse complement strand
CTCGATTTGGAGAAGTTTCCGTAAAAGTTCTCCAAAATGGCCCTAAAACTTCTCCGTTGGAGAAGAAAATGCCTCGATTTGGAGAAGTTTCTGTAAAAGTTCTCCAAAACGGCCCTAAAACTTCTCCGTTGGAGAAGAAAATGCCTTGATTTGGAGAAGTTTTGCCGGGGCGTGGGGTGGTGCGCCGATGATTATTGTCAGTTCAGTGTTTGCAATTCAAACGTTAGAATTTATATGATTCCTTATAAACTATACATACAACTTATATACGTGTTCTGACAGTCGATACTTAAACACTCAATTCGATTAAAAGAAAAAATATACCAAATATGGTATTGACAAATACTCTCAATTTGGTATAAATGATATGCTTTATTTAATAGAGCATATTAATTATGACAATTTTCTCTATATACTCCATTTCTTTTTCAAAGACGCATGTCGCACTTCGGTTCGACGTGCGTTCTTTGGTTTATACGTTTTTTCTCATTATAGCTACTGTATCTGACAACAGTTGCTCAACATCAGCACCATAAATATCAAGACCTTCTGCTTTATAGTACTCTACGTCAGAAATGTTCCAGAAGACATCACACAAATTCTTAATATACATAAAAGCATGATTATCCTCCGGAATATGTCCTCCGGCGGTAGTAATAAACACAAGTCGTCGTGCTTTACAGAGACTTACATATCGACCGTCCGGTCCCATATCAAAAGATAAGCCCTGAGTTAAAACAAGTTCCAAATAATCATGAAGAAGCGCCGGTATGCTGAAATTCCAAAACGGTGCAGCAATTACAATTTCATCAAATTCTCTGAACTGCTTAGCAAATTCAAACATTCTGTCATCATACGCTGCTTTTTTTACCGATTCATTATATACTTTCAAGGAATCAGTATTAAGAGGCTTCACTTCCGAAGCCATATCACCGAGTTTTATTTCTGTACAATCAACTTCAGGATATAAAGCAAAATATTCACGTGCAAGTCTTTCTGTTCTTGATTTGTCTCTCCATGCTGCGTTTATAAACAAAATACTCATAAAACTTCTGCCTCCGTTTTAAGTGCTTCAATTAAGTCAATAATACCGTCTATTCTTGTAACCTCTGAATAAATGTACGGACGAATATCATCATCCGAAGGAGTTTGATCCGGAACATATACTACTTTAAGCCCTGCTCTGTACGCACTCAAAACGCCGTTCGGAGCATCTTCAACGGCTAACGTAAAGTTCCTGTCGGCATTAAGCTTTGTTACCGCAAAATCATATATATCCGGCGCAGGCTTTCCCTGCTTTACCATTGTCGCACAAATAATATGTTCAAATTCTTTTTCCAGGCCCACCATTTGAAGATATTTCGAAGTTCTCTCCAAATCCGTAGCAGTTGCTATAGCGGTTGTAATCCCGTCCGACTTAAGTCTGTCAAGAAGAGTAATTACACCGGGTCTTAATTCTATTCCGTTTTTATTGACATAATCTTCTATATATTCTTTACGACGCTGCCTTACCTTATCATAATCAAAATTCTCTCCGAACCATTCCTTCATCAGAATCGGCGAGAACGGTCTTCCCAACGATCTCAACATCAAAGCCCGTTCATCAGATAATTCATATCCGTAATCCGCAAATGCCATAGGCCAGTATTTACGATATAACTTCTCTGTATCTATAAGTGTTCCGTCCAAATCAAATATTACTTTTATTTTGCTCATTCAATAACCCTTCTTGAATAAATATGTAAACTTTATATAAGAATAACCTTACAAATTCATCACATCTATGTTTACATACACTTTAATTCAAATTGCGGTAAAAAAGGTGTAAAACAACAATAAAATACACTCTTTTTTGCCAATTACTATAAATTTTTCCTGTTTTTTTATCGAATTTATCGGGTAGAAAAAACTTTATACATCTTGTATTCTAGATGTATAAACAATTTGAATAACTCATTTCATGTTATAAACTCATTTTTAGCAGCATCGGTTCGGCAACTCCGGTGTTGCTTTTTTATCCTATATAACAACAAACCCAGCTTAAATCGCTGTTTTTTTGTTCAGTTCCCGATATGTTTTTATTCCGTGATATCCATATAATCATTGGTGGACAAAAACAGACGTTAATAAGAGGAACATTAAAATTGAAGGAACGTGAATACAGATTTGACATTATCAGACTCATTTCAACATTACTGGTTGTAGTAATACATTTCAGTAATCAGTACTGCAGATATCTTCCGCAGATAAAATCAGTCTCATTCATTGCAGCATCTTGTTTTAACGCTATAGGGCGAATATCTGTACCGCTCTTCTTCATGATCAGCGGTGCACTTACTCTTAACCGTGACATCTCTCCTCAAAAACTCAAAAACAAAATAATTCACTTCCTGTCTATACTTGTAAGTTGGACATTAATATATATCATTTTCGATATATATTTTATGAAGTATGAATTTACAAAAGAACAATACCTGACACTTATCTATGATAATCTTAAGCCGCATCTGTGGTTTATGTACGTAATAATTGCATTATATATCATTTCCCCATTCGCCCGAATTCTTGCGGTACATATGAGCAAAAATCAAAAAAAGTACTTTTTGGCATTATGGATTATCTTCTGCGGCGGAAGCAGTCTTCTCAGAATTGTTTTCGATTGGTTTGAAATAAAGACTACGCTCTCATATGAGATTCCGTTAGTCCAAGGTACATATTATCTCGGCTACTTCCTTGCCGGAAGTATTCTGTATGAAGCAGTTAAGAACGGTCTTAAATTAAATAAATGCGTTCTCACGCTTGTCTTCATACTGTCCGACGCAGTAACAATAGGTGGAACCTTATTATACTCATTCCGCAACGATTCCTTCTATTCGCAATTCCTGGCTTACAGATGTCTTCCTGTAATGCTTGCTTCCCTGAGCTTATATCTTCTGATTATCTCTGTCAGAGAGATTAAAATAGGATTCTTCACCCGCTTCCTTTCTTTTACCTCTCCGCTCCTGTTCGGTGTTTACCTTATTCACATTATATACTTTGACATAATTGTACGTACTCTTCCGGTTCTGAATATTCCTTCCTGTTACGGTATACCTTTATTCAGCGTAATAACTTTTACAGTATCGCTTCTGAGCATTTGGATTTTAAGTGAAATTCCGTTAATTAAGAAAATCGTCAAGTAAAAAACACATGGAATTCCGTAAGAACTATGAACAGCAACTACAGCCCGCTTCGCTGTTCTTTTTCTCATTCATAATTAATTAACAATAACCGTATTTACACATCATTAAACCGAGTGTATACTATAATTAGTTTGATAATCAAAATATTTTATTATCAAATGTTAGTGGATGTATATATTTTGTATGTAAGAGGAAAGAAACATGATATTTTGGGGTATATTGGGAATAGTTTACTTATTGTCTCCTATTCCGCTTCTTATATTATTCATAATGAAGAATAATGAAGCAAAAAACATTCTTGATTTGTATCGAAAAGAACAACAAAAAAACAGCAAGCTTGAAAAAGAACTTAAGGCTGCCGAATTGAACAATACTTCAGTTACTTCTGAAGCAAAGGCGGTAAGTGTTACTTCAACACCGCCTAAAAAGTTTGATGAAAATAAATTATCAGCTTTATCCGCTCCGGTTCCTGTTAAAACAGCAGTTCAATCGTCGAAAGAAGTAAAACACAAACACGACAAAAAGCTCAAAGATCTTATTGATACTTCAAACACCGGTCTTGTTCTGACAATAGGGGTAATTCTTTTGCTTTTGGCTTCCGTGGGCTTTATGTCAGCCACATGGAGTATTCTCTCCACCGGAATAAGAGCACTCTTCCTGCTATCATTCAGTGCTATATTCCTTGCTGCAGGTATTTTTGCCAAAGCAAAACTTGATTTACCAAGTACATCACTTGCATTCTATTCAATAGGAAGTGCCGCTCTTCCTATTACCATTATCGGTGCAAGTGCATTTGAATTATTGGGAAAAAGCTTTGGGATTAATGGTACAACCGGTCATTATACATTTGCAATTGCCTTTATAAGTCTTATGTTACTTACAATGTTCGGTGCCGCCTTCTTCAAAAGCAGAGTATTTGCTTTTACTTCTCTTGCTTGTATTACTTCAGTTATCATTTCTTTGGTTACAATAAGAGAGTGGCCTTATAATCTTGATGTATTATTCTTTGTACTCAGCGCAACAGCAGTTACTGTTATTGCACCGTTTATGAAGGGGGTTACACAAAATACCTCCTTATCTTCCATAGGTGCAATAGCGGAACCTTTTGCTATATTTAATCACTATGCTCTCACTGTATGTGCTTTGGCATATTCAGAACAAGGAATCATATCCGGTATTTTTATTATCCTTTTGGGCGTAGGTTTTCTAATTGGATCTTTTTACAATACAAAATACAATTTGTTAAGTCTGCCGCACATTTTGCTCATTTTATTAGGAAGCAGACAATTAATAAACAATTCTTCCGATGTGGCTGTTGCCGCTTGGTGGTTAATAGTCGGAATATATTTTGTAACACTTTCGTTTGTAAAGCTGATAAAAAGGCCGCTCTCTCAAGTATTGTTTGTTACAGGACTTGTTATGACATTTCTTTCAACGCTTCCAATGTGTCTTAATGTTATGATCGACGATTTTACATGGTTATTCATTCCGCAAATATTAATTGCAATGGCTGTATTTATCTTATGCGGACTGTACAAGAAAAAGAATTTTTATTCTCTTCCGGTTGTTATTCTCTTCGAGATAATGATATGGTGCATATCATACGGCACAGATATGGATTTTGATTTCATATTTTTCATTATTAATCTTGCAGTTTTTGCCTTGTTTGCAATAATAAAGAATAATCCGCTCTATTTCTCAGGAAGCGAATTTCTTTTGGGATTATCTACTGTTCTTTCTTTATTAATCCAAATGATTAACAATTCACTTGGGCTTCTCGGAGAAAGCTTTATACTTATTATTATCCTTACAGCTATGCCGGTATTCTATCAATATCTTTGTCAGCACAAAGATAATTGGCTTAAGTATGTTTACAGTATATTATGGGTTCTCATTCCGTCTGTTATCTTTTTAATTGTAAATGACAACAGTGATGTATTTATAGCAGCTACTCTTTTGATTACGAGCATTTTATACAGCTTATCAAAGCCAAAGGATATGAAGTTAAA
>JAKSRF010000122.1 GCA_024403755.1 Clostridia bacterium | reverse complement strand
GATCGTCAGGTTTGTCGATTGTCTTGTCCACTTTAACAATCTGATTGTCGATAGCCACACCGTGGCCGCCCATGTCAAAGGTTACATTATAGGTTTTCAATGTGTATTTAAGCGAACTCTCTTCCGGTGCACCTTCTACATCATACTTATCAATATTGTCACCGACTACAAAATCTATATCGTATGTTATACCATTGTATACAGTCTGTCTTCCTTTAGAGGAAGTAAACTTTATTTCATTGTTTTCACCATTCAATACTACTGAACCTTTAGTTACAGCTATAGCAATACTATATAAAGATTCGACTTCTATATCTCCGCTTCCTTCTATAAATACACCCACACTTGTGGCAATTCCATTATTCACGGCTTTAACAGTTAATTTGCCATCCATATCAATCAAGATACTGCCGCTATAAACATTAAATATACCACAATTACTTTTTTCATTTATGATACTACCTATAGTAATATCGAGAGAACCGGTACCTCTTAATGTGATATTCCCATCTGCATAAATACCATCATCACCATCATCGATTTCAATTGAATTTGTTCCTTCTACGATAATATTAAGCGGATACTTAGAATGTATTCCATCACTAAAATATCGAATATCACAAGTTTCCGTAATTACTGCATTATTAAGTGTCAATTCCTTCTTATTTCGATTGTATTTTGCAGTTCCGTCACCGCATTTAATTTCTGTAATATCACGCGTAAACTGTTCACCGTTAACCCATACACCATAGTTAATTAATTCCATTGATATATACTTATATTCATTAGGAGAACCTTCTTTGTCCCAAAGCTCTGCATCTTTACCGTCTGCACTGTTGGATACATAAACTCTATAATCACTAAAATCACAATTCAGTTTGCTTGATTTAAGCAAGTAATTAGATTTTCTTGAAGCTACTTTAAACTCATCTATATCTGTTAAGATCAAATCCCCGGATATAAATATTCCGTAATCGGCAACCGCACAATTTAACGAAACACCATCAAATGTTAAATCAGAGTAAGTCATAATTGAATATGTTTGCCCGGAACAATCCGATTCTACATCAATACTTACACTGCCGCCTCCTTTTAACGTAATTGCACTGTCAGAATTAAAACTATATATACCACAGGCATATGTTCCGGATTCATAAACTGCATCAGACAAATCAATGTTATTTGTACCAACAACATTGACAATTAATTCTTCTCCGATATCAACACAAATACCGCTGGCAACACCCCTGGTAATATACGGACTGCTGATTGTCGCATTTGTGAGAGTCAACTCATTTGAATTCGGATCAAATTTTGCAATACCGTCACCGCACTCAATTTTTAATTTTCTGCTTGTAAATCGTTCACCGTTAACCCACAGATTATACTCTGTAACACTCGCGGATACCAACATCGGTAAAGACGATATACACATACTCATGCTGAGGATTATTGACAATAATCTTTTCTTCATAGGTTATGATTCCTCCTTCATAAAACAGTGTATTCATATTATCATTATCACGTTCCGAAATATATTAATTTTTCTTTTCGAAGAAAGAAGGAACCTGAAAAATCTTCCAAGTTCCTTCTCGAAAATCCAGTGTTTAATCCCTCACAAAATTCAACTTATATCTATCCGCATGGCAGCTCTTATACCTACCGGTCCTCTTAAATTCGCGCTGCCGGCGCCATGGCAAACGACAAAAAAACTGCCCCGAAAGTTTTCTTTCGAGACAGTCCTATTTGTAAATCTTAAACTTAAAATCAGCTGTTCTTGAGCTGCTTATATTCCTCATTTGTCAGAAGCTCTGCCAATCCGCAGTTAGGACAAGCTTTAATCTTCAATGACGGCATTGGTAACAACGGGATATAATAGATATGTCCTGCCTTTGTCTCACGAGCAAGTGCGAGATCAACCGTATGTCCGCAGTTAGGACAATTCTGTACTCCTAAAGATTTTGTAATTTTTACTTTTTGCTTAACACCGTAAATAACAACGCCCATATTATGCCTCCTTACCGCTTATGCTTAGCTTGTTTTTAACATAGTCGATTACTTCATCGTATATGTTAATCTTCTTAGTGGAACATAAAGTATGCTGTATTGACACTCTTGAACCATCAGTTGTATCAACAAAAAGACTGAATCCTGAGAAATCATACTTATCTTCATAATTGATATTACCTCTGTAAATATTGGTAACCTGATTAAGCGGTAAAACAAATATCTGATTATTTATGAATGTCATATCGTATCCGCAAATAAAATTGTTTGTAATCATACATTTTACTTTCGGAAAGTCAACCTCCGAACCACTTGTTGCCTCTTCTATAAATGCTGACATATAAGCTGAACTGCCGGTTTTATCAAATGCTTTGGTAACCTTGTTGACAGTTTTTGGATTAGTATCCGTCAAAAAATCCACAAATGATTTCATTCTTTTTCCTCCTAAACAATAACTCCAAAATCATTAGTAAAGCTAAACGCCAGAGCAAATTATAGCAAATTGACACAACATTATCAACCTATTATAAATTCGCATCAACTCCGTGTCCCAGCCTTTACTGCTGCTTCAAAAACTCATCCGTAGCCTTCCATCCATCGCATCTCACAAAGCTGTCATTCGGAAGCTCCGTTCGCGAATTCCACGGTCGACTGAACACAGCGGTTCTGCATTTTGCAAAGTGCAGCAAATGTCGGAGAGCCTCCGGCGAATCCTCAACTGCAAAATCAAAATCCATAGCATATAACTGCTCCAAAGTTATATTGTGCTCGCCCCGGCATCGGTCATTACTGCGCCCGTACTTATCCACGCAGAAAAGCGGAATCCTCCCCAAATCATGCTTGGCAAGCCATTCTTCGGACGCCGCATAAGACTCATAAGGCCGCCCCGTAATTATATAAATCTCATGCCCCTCGTCGGCCCATTTATTTATAGTCTCCGAAGCGCCTTCTGTTTCCCTGTAGGAAAGCAGGCTCTCCGCAAGATGCCCTTCCCGCATCAACTCGTCATATTGAGCATCCGTCAAATCAAATGCCTTCTGCATATTAAAGAATCGCATCTCCCGATACGGCACGTCCACGCCGAAACGCTTCTTCACCAGTTCCGAGAAGAACTGCGCCGTCTCACAAATAACATCATCAAAATCTATATAAATTTTCATTCCTGCCACACAACGTTTTCTTATTATTTTATCAGAATTCCCCTTTTCGAAAAGGAAAACTATCCCGACTTCCTCCAATGTCCGATTATTTACGCATGGTCGGTTGTAAATTACAGTCAGCGATTCAAACGGAGGAAATATTATGCACGAAAAAGTATGCTGCTTTACCGGGCACAGACCCGAAAGGCTCGACATGAGCGCAGAAAAGGCCATCGCCGGCCTCAAGCAACAAATAGAGAAAACCATAGACGACGGCTATACCTGCTTCATCTCCGGCATGCAACGAGGTGTGGACATCTGGGCAGCCGAACTTGTCACAGACCTTAAAGCACAGGGCAAACCTCTCAAGCTCATTTGCGCCTGTGCCTGGGACGGCATGGAAAACGGCTGGGAACAATCCTGGATTGACAGATATCAAAATATCCTCGCCAAAGCCGACGAGGTAATTTATGTAGGCACCAAACCTTGCCGGGCCTCCTTCTTTGAACGCAACCACTGGATGGTAGATCATTCCTCCCGAATCATCGGTGTTTTTACCGGTGCCCCCGGCGGAACCAAGGAGGCCTTGTGGTATGCAACAAATAAAGGATTAGAAGTGATAAAGGTGACCTGATGCAAGATAGTGCGTGGGGAGTGAGTGATGGGTAGTGACGGGTGCGCGCGACGAGCGAGGGGTGACGGGCTGCGTGATGAGTAGTGACGAGCGACGTGATGAACGATGCGATGGGTAGTGACGGGTCCGCGTGATGAGCGGCGCGACGAACGATGCGATGAGTAGTGACGGGGGCGCGCGACGGGCGGCATGATGAGCGATGCGGACTGCCGGTTAAAGAAATTCCCGTGAAAAATGCATGCTGTGCGGATGCGGCAGCGATTTTACGGGAATTCTGTAACACAACTTGTCAAATTCCCGTGGAAAGAGCACAAAATTCAGAAAACAATGCAATTTCACGGGAATTTTGGGTTTTGGAACAGTAAATTCCCGAGATTCAGTCACACTTTTTGATGAAAACAGTGATTTCACGGTATTTTGTAATATAAATTGTCGAATTCCCGTGATGCGGACATCGAATTCAAAAAACAATGCGATTTCACGGGAATTTTTGGGTTGGAAACAACAATTCCATAAGGTGTGTCCATAAAATTCGAAGAAAACTTACAATTTCTTACGGAATTTATAGTAACCGCAACACAATAGTGTCATCCATCGGCTGTAATCACTATCAATGTATGTATATAGTACATGCTTTTTGTTATGGTATTAGAGGCATAACATAATCTCTGAAAAACTTTACCTGTCCCTCTTCACCGAGAACCTTATTCATTGTCTCGGATGAAGGATTACCTTCTGTTACCATTCGTTCCTGAAACGCCTTGAGTCCCTTCAGGTTCTGTTCGTCTTTTTCTGCCTTCCCGACAAGTTCAAGATAAGCATCGATACTTCTTTCAGCCAATTCAAGAAGCGTTGATGAATCTACGCCTTCGCCGCCTTTTATCATCGAAGCGGGCATCCGTTCCTTTACATACCATGCTTCTTTCTCTGCATAATCGGGAACGTTTGTGTATTTCTCAGCAAGGCTTGAAAGCTCATCAAAGCAAAGCTTCTTACCGGTGCAGTCATAATACTCAACATACGCAAGTTTCTTTTTCTTCATGGACATACAATCCACCAAGAGAAACGGGACATTCAAACCTTCATTCGGTGTAAAAGATACTGTCAAAAGCTTCATAAGGCCGCCCATTGCATTGGTGCTCATAACCATGATAGATCCAAAACCATCCAAGTGATATCTTTTGGTCGTAAATCTCATAAACGGAATCAGCTTCGGATACTTCATTGATGCATATTCCGGCTTTGTAGAATCACAAGCATCTTCATCCATACGATGTGTTATGTAGTCAAACAGTGTATCTGTAAATTCAGTTTTCATTCCGCTAACCTCAATCTTCTTTGGTTATCACTTCTATCGGCAACATAAAAATTATAACACGGCAAACAAATATAAAACAGCCGCCCCACCTCTGTTATCCAACAGAAGCGTGACGGCCGTAATTTATAATCATTTAGGTTTAACCAAGCGAAAGGAGAAGAAAATA
>JAKSRF010000121.1 GCA_024403755.1 Clostridia bacterium | reverse complement strand
CCATTAGCAACCGTAACATCAAGTGAACCTTCTCCGCTTAATGTTAAATCACCATGCACATATATACCGAAAGAACATTTACTGTCATCCAGATTAATGACATTCGTACCTACTGTTACAATATCAATATCCTGCTTGGCACATATTGCACCTTCGTTGTAATAATTTTCAGTTATCGTAACATCCGTAAGCGTCAATTCATCCTTATTCGGATCAAATTTTGCAGTACCGTCACCACACTCAATTGTTAATTTCTCGCTTGTGAATCGCTCACCGTTAACCCACAAATCATACTCTGTTACACCCGCGAATGCCGTCATCGGCAAAACCGACACGCACATAGTCATGCTGAGGATTATTGATAATAATCGTTTCCTCATAAGCTATGATTCCTCCTTCTTTTAAACAATGTATTTATATTATCATCTTTACATGTCAAATCAATTAAATTTTATAACACAAACCGACCGAATACTTGGATGCGCCTTTTCGAAAAGGAAAACTAATCAGAGCTTAAGCTTATCGCGCTCGGAAGGATAGTACTCTTTTATCAGCTTATTCCACTTCAATGTTACTTTGCCGGCTGAGATATACCATGCAAATACGGATAACAAGCCGATAAAAATCAGGCCTCCGACTATTATTATTTGAAGCAGTCCGGTATCAACAGACTCAACTATAGCAGGAACAATTCCTAACAAAATCCAAATAACTGTCAAGAAAATCACTATGAACAGCACTGGCTGCTTTTTCTTTTTAATCTCAACTTTAAGAGAGTCATATATTTGAGTTAACTTCTCTTCGCTCAACTCGTTGTTGCATATCGATTTCTCAAGCTGCTCGCTTATCTTGTTGTAATAAATTTTACCCATTTCTTTTTCTTCTCCTTCAAAACATGTAATTGCATTATAACAAAGGTTTGACTGATGGACAATTTGCTGTAGGGCAACGGGGCTGGGAGCAGAGCGGCATAAGACTCGAAAAGCAGCGTAATGGCGTGGATTGGCACGGATTGGCGGATTGGCGGAACAGCGAGGCGACGAGTCGGCAAGGCACCGCCTGCTCACGACGGATTTCAATTCCAGTGAAATACTTGATTCCTCCCCACTTTTTTCAGCAACTTAAGGCTCTGAATCGAATCGGGGTGTATGATGACAATGTATACCATCGTTGAAATCATCAATATCACAAATTTTCGTAATCACTGCATCATTAAGTGTCAATTCATTCTTTTCATGATTATATGTTGCAGTACCATCATAAGCCTCCTTCATAATACGCGATGCATCTGTTTTTCATCCGCATACTCAGAGTCAATTTAATTCTGCCGACAATTCAAAATTATCTGATTTTTATCCACATGGCAGGTCGAACAAGACACTCTGTATACCTGTTGGCACCGCAACATAATATCTCGCCGTCAGAAGCACGAACGACAGCTGCATAGTCTTGATAAACACCTGTATTGCGAAGCCACCAACTATCGTAGTAATAGATTCCGCCTTCATTCCAACATTTTCTGTCACTTTCTTCAGTAAGATATTTGTTTACTTCATTTATGCTGAGAAGAAAAGCCCTATCCGCTGTATTCCCGCCTTGATCTGTACTGCATCTCCAGTCCGGGTTGGCATCAGCTTCTACACAAGTCAATAGTATTCTGTCTCGTTCTTCTGTTACAAATGTGTTTTCTATAAAATCACTGTTAAGCCATGATCGCAAATGGCAGTTTTCCCATGTTTCTTCATTTTCTGTACTGCAATCAACCCAAGAATATGCACATTTTTCTACTGCCTCTGTTGCAATTATAAGAGCCCTGTCTCCACTGACATCCAGAATCTTCCATTTATACGATTTTCCATTATCGGCATGTCCGAAAAGGAAATCTTCACCCACATCAAGACACGAGATATATCCGTACTTAAAATATATATCATGCATCATTTTATAGCTTTCCCGATAACCGTCCATAAAACGAAATATTTGCATAGCATCCGTATAATTGCCGCGTTCCATCAGCATAACTGCTCTGTTGTATCGGCAATCCTCTACCCTGTAAAAGCAGCGATTCTCCAGTTCGTTAAAAGCAAGCTCAGCCTCATCATACTGACCGTTATTCATCAGAATTACCGCTTCATCATATTTTCGGCGAGGAATAATAACTACACGAAAAATATCAGGAATTATCAACACAATAATCAATCCTGCTATGAATACCAGAGCCTTTAAATTCACTTTCAACTTCTCTCCCATAAGTATCCTCTCGATGCACAAAATACACTTACATTAAATATCGATATCTATCCACATGGCAGGTCTGATACCTAATCCTTTAAAATCCACGCTGTCTACGCCGCACAAATCTATCCTACCGTCAGAATCAACGTAGGCTGTGCAGTACTGATCGTCTGTGCCGGGGGTTCGAAGCCACCAAGCCAAATACCCACTCGATGAATCTGATAGCTGAGGTGATTTTTCTGAAGATACAGAGGTATCATATGAATATATACATTTACGCGATTCCTCTGTCGGAAAATACTTCTCTGCTTCCTCAACACTCAGCAGGAACATTCTGTCCTGAGTAAAACAGTCATGCAAATCCACAGGCACATCGGTCAAAAGAACCTTCGCTTTCTCCTCTTCAGTCAAAACTGTCTCATAGAAATCATTACACAACCAATATCTGAGCGAACACTTTCCCCATTCAGCATTTGTTTTCACTTTGCTATAACCGGCTTTACCGATTATTACATTTGTAGTAACCAAGAGTTTGGAATCTTTCTTATCGAGAATCAGCCACTCGTACATACAGCCGTATTTGTTTCCGAAAAGAAAAGTATCTCCGACATCCAACGTACCGATATAGCCATCCTCGAAATTAATCTTATATATGAGATCTATGCTGTCCTTATATCCGTTCAAATCATTGAATAAAGCCAGTGCCTCAGGATACTTGCCGTTATCCGTCAACGCTACGGCATTACAGTAATCACACTCCGTAACTTGTTCCTTGGCATCCTTGTAATTGAACAGTTCACCAAAAATCTCTCTTGCTTCCTCAAACTTTCCATCAGCCTTAAATTGCATCGCACGATTATATTTGTAGTGCGGCAAAATAATCACATTAATTATGTCCGGAATTGCCATTACAAAAATCAGTGCTGCTACGAATGCCAGAGCCTTTATATCATCAAGCCATTTCTTATCCATACAGTAATCCTCCCGATAAGTGTTTATACTATATGAACAAGTTAAGTCCCAAAAACGTTACAGCATTTTATTATTTTCGATTTAAAATTTTTTTGCTTATTGTGAGTTGGGAAAAAAATTTTCGTGTTATAATGACTGGATGTAAGATATATTTGATATTCGCTTTTCGAGAAATGAGATTAAGCTTTATGTCTGCTGTAAAAAAAGGGGGAATTATATTATGCAAAGAGAGAGTAAAAAAAAGAATGTGATAAAGTCGATTCTGATTTTGTTTTTAGGGATAGTTTTTGTTTTTATCGGTTTGTATGCAGATTTATGGAGTGGAGTATGTTGTGATAAATTCGATCCTGTCAATGTTAGTGATAACGATATTGGCCATATTGTAAGTATTTCACTTTCTAATGGTTGTATGAATGTTGGTGTTGGAAGTGATGGTACTGAAACGGTTCTTGCTTCTATTGGATATGACGAGAATGTGTTTTTTTATGGAGTTGTAATACCAAAATCTGCGAGTAAACGTTTTGAGAATGCATATAAATTTCCTGAGACTTCTATAGAGGGCAAGATAGTCAGAAATAGCGAAGAAGAGACCGAGCAATTTAAACAAGCAATAAGAGATTACTATGATATGCAGAATCCTTATTTGGGCGAATATGCGCTTGATGATGCAACCATTGAATTTTTATGTAATCGAGTGTCAGATTACCATATTAAAATTGTTGAGAATTCGACACTTCGTATCGTGAAGTCAATTATGCTTGGTCTTGGAATTATTACAGTTTTTATATCGGTAATGTTTTTTCTAACTAAGGTTTGTGGATTATCTGGTAAGAAAATTATTATTACATTAGTTAGTATACTGTTAGTTATAATACTTCTCGCTTTTATCATATTTGGAAGTAAGATTAGGACTGTCCTTACTATACGAAAAGTAAGTGATGGTTGTTATCAACTGACCAATAAACAGGATTTGAAGATAGACAGTTTGCTAGAAGCTAATACAACCAGCGTTGAAGATTTTTGCAAATGGTATTCAGATAATCATTTATTTGGATATCCTGTTAGCATAGATAAAAGTAATTTTGGATGTTCTGCTTTTGCGGCTAAAAGTGATGAAGGCGATATTATCATGGGACGTAATTTTGACTATCCTGAGACAGATAATGTTATCATTTATAACAATCCAGATGATGGTTATGCATCAATTGGTGTTGCTGATCTTGCTTTGATAGATGTTGGAAATGGTGATTCTGTTCATCCAGATTCTATGTTAGGAAGAATAGAGATGATATTTGCACCATATCTTATTTGCGATGGAATGAATGAAGCTGGACTTGGAATATCGATTCTTCAACTTGATACAGAGGAATTACATCAGGATAATGGTAAACCTGATCTTCAGATATATGCAATTATTCGTGTTGCTCTTGAGAGATGTGGAAGTGTTGATGAGGTAGTAAGTTTTCTCCAAAATTATGATATTCATTCTGATAATGGTGTAACAAGCCATTTTCTTATAGCTGATGCGACAGGTCGAACTGTCGTTGTTGAATGGATTGAAAACGAACTGGTAGTTAATGAGCGTAACAGTGCAACAAACTCTATAGTCACACCAGGTAAATACTATGATATTGGAGCTGATAGACGTCTTCCACATATAGAGGAGACATTAACAGAAAAAAATAATATTTTGTCTGAGAGTGAAGCTGCACAGTTATTGTCCGAAGTTAGTGGTGGTGATACTGAGTGGTCTTGTGTTTATAATTTAAGTGATTTTAGTATGACAATCTATAATGACATAGATTTTACCAATGGATATTCATTTACCGTAGAAGATTTTACTTGACACTCCCACAGCTAAAGCAATGGGAGTGTCAAGCCATAAGTTCTGTCTTCTCGAAAAGATTATTTACTGACATTTATGGGGCTGTCTCAAAACTTCATCGTTATCCAAAGAGTTAACCGAGAGACATATCAACAATAGTAACTAATCAGTAGTTATGAGACACCCCCAGCTGTTTTTTATATATATTTGCGTAAATACATAAAATTGCGAAGGGAGGGATCCTCCTTATCGTAAATTGTAGAAGATGGCCTGTACGATCTCAGTAAGTCCTGAGCTGTTCTCCGTGTAGAAGCATTCACCGCCTGTTTCGGCAGCGAGCTTCTCGA
>JAKSRF010000120.1 GCA_024403755.1 Clostridia bacterium | reverse complement strand
TTGCAATGACAATTACCTATGGTTATGTAGTGATTACTACCGATATGTGTTGATGTTTTAACGCCCTGAGTCACTAAAATTGGTCATTGTGTGTGGGGTGGGGGACACTTGGCTGGCGACAAAATTCAACTCAAGAATTTACATTACTTCTTCAATCTCAAGCTGTTCATTACAACACAAATGCTGCTCAGGCTCATGCATGCAGCCGCAACGGCAGGATTGAAGCCAATGCCGACAGTTTCCAAAGCACCGGCCGCTATAGGAATACATATAATGTTATATATAAATGCCCACAACAAATTCTCTTTAATCGTCTTCAGAATTCTTCTGCTGAGTAACAGTGCTTCAGCAACATCAGAAGGTCTGTTATGCATGAGAACTATATCTGCTGCTTCGACGGCAATGTCGCTTCCGGCACCGATAGCTATACCGACATCCGCAGCAACGAGAGCCGGACTGTCGTTGACTCCGTCACCGACCATGGCAACAGGCGAAGTGAGTTCGGATATTCTGACTGCTTTCTCTTCCGGCTTAACCTCGGATACGAATTTACTCATATGAATCATATCTGATATTCTTCTCGCTTCTGCCTCTTCATCGCCGGTAATCATAACTGTATTTACACCCATCTTATTAAGCTGATCAATTGCTGTCGCTGAAGATGAACGCACTTTGTCAACCAGTGTAATCGAACCTATATATCTGCCGTCGGCGGCCACATATAATTCTGTTCCGGTATCGGAAGGAATATCGGAGGCGGCGCAAGCTACGAAGGACTTATTGCCTATTCTGTACACCTTACCGTTATATATTCCCGATACACCGAGTCCCGGATATTCCTGAAAATCAGCAGTACCCTTATCATCTGCAACATAGTTTGCTTCAACATATTTATCTATACCGTATGCAAGCGGATGTGAACTCATTTTCTCAATAGAATACACAGCCATTACGTCCTCATCCGGTATATTAAACTGTGACACTTCCGGTTTACCCTCGGTAAGTGTACCGGTCTTATCGAAAACAACCGTACGAACAGCTGCCAACTGCTCTATGGCATGTCCGTCCTTAAATATAATTCCTTCACTTGCCGCACGTCCGCTTCCGACCATAACCGCCAGCGGAGTAGCAAGTCCCATGGCGCACGGACACGATACCATGAGTATGTTAACTGCATGTCGCACCGCCTCGTAAGAATCACCGACAAAAAACCATATAATACCGATAACAACGGAAAGAATAATTATTATCGGAACAAAAACACCCGCTATCTTATCACTTAACCGCTGTATATCAGGCTTCGAAGCATTAATATCGTTTACTGCATTTATTACGGAAGCAAGTCCCGAATCTTCACACACGTTTTTAACTTCAACCTCGATTGTGCCGTTAAGAACAATGGTACCCGATATAACTTCATCCCCCTCGCTTTTATCGACAGGATCGCTCTCACCTGTAATGAAAGACTCATTCATTACACAATTTCCTTTACGAACAATGCCGTCCACGGCCGCAGTCTCACCCGAACGAAACAAAACTCTGTCTCCGCGTCGCAATTCAAACGGTGACACAACAGTCCCGTCCGCACGCGATACAGTCTGCGGAACCATATCTATAAGTGAATTTACGGAATCATCCGTCCCGCGTCTGGACTTTGCCTCAATGAGTCTGCCCAACGTAACTACGGTAAGCACCATCACGGAACCGCCGAACATAACCTCATTGCCCATAAAATAGCAAACAAGATTATATATAAAGCTGCCCCCGCTTCCGAGTGCCACGAGCGAATCCATATTCGGCGAGCCCTTAAACAAATGCTTAAAACCGACTGTAAAGAAATCAATATTTGTAATGAGAATTATTAAAGCGAGAATCAACTGCGCCAAGTTCGGTCCGTTCATATAAGCAATAACTTCGAGCGGAATCAAAATCGCCAGAGAAAAATAGAATCTGACTCTCAGTTTATGGATCTCATGAACCCTGGCTTTGGCCTGGGCGTCACGTCGTGTCTTGAAGGTCTCCGTATTCTGTTCTGCTCTGTAGCCTGCTTTCGCGATTACTCTCGGAAGCTCCTGTATGAGAGCCTCATCCCATGAATCCTCACAAATTACCGTCATCTGCGCAGATACCAGGTTAACGCTGAAATTCGTTGTGTCGCCTATATGCAGTTCGTTCAAACGCTTCGCGACGGCAGCCTCCACCCTCGCCTTGCACGCGGCACAATTCATACCGTACACATTAAACTTCAATTTAGACATTTTTTCTCCTTCTATCCCCTTTTCGAAAAAAGGTGAAAATCACTTTACTGATAACTAGCATTATACCCCATGATTTCTTAAAAATTTGCTTGAAAAGTGGCTTTTTTTGAGTGAATTTTCTCGGTCAAAAATATATAATATATTCGGTGTGCGGTATTTTATGTACACGCTATTTTACTCGAAAGGGGTTAACATACATGATTAAGACACATGAAGTTGAGCAAATGACTTGCGTAGCAAAGGGCTGCAATCATGGACCTGCTCCGATTCCGGAGGAAGGCAAATGGATTCAGGCTAAAGAGATCAAAGATATTTCCGGTTATACACACGGTATCGGCTGGTGTGCTCCACAGCAGGGTACATGTAAGCTTTCTTTGAACATTAAGGAAGGTGTTATTCAGGAGGCTTTGGTTGAGACAATCGGTTGTACCGGTATGACACACTCTGCTGCAATGGCAGGTGAGATTCTCCCGGGCAAGACAATTCTTGAGGCTTTGAATACAGACCTCGTTTGCGATGCTATCAACACAGCTATGCGTGAATTGTTCCTCCAGATTGTATACGGTCGTTCACAGTCTGCATTCTCTGAGGGTGGTCTCTCTATCGGTGCAGGTCTTGAGGACTTAGGTAAGGGCTTACGTTCACAGACAGGTACAATCTTCTCTACTCTTGAGAAGGGACCTCGTTACTTGGAGCTTACAGAGGGTTATATCGTAAAGCTCGCTTTGGATAAGGATGATCAGATTATCGGTTACCAGTACTTGAAGATTGGACCAATGCTTGATCAGATTAAGGGTGGTAAGGACGCTAACGAAGCATACAAGGATAACCTTGGTACTTACGGTAGATTCGCTGAGGCTGCTCGTTACATCGATCCACGTAAAGAGTAATTGAGGAAGGAGAATTATCACTATGGCATTGTTTGAAAGCTATGACAGAAGAATAAATCAAATCAACAAGGCACTCAACGATAACGGTATTTCTTCAATCGAAGAGGCTAAGAAGATTTGTGATGAGAAGGGTATTGACCCTTATAAGATTTGTGAAGATACACAGAACATTTGCTTCGAGAACGCTAAGTGGGCTTACGTTGTAGGTGCTGCTATTGCTATCAAGAAGGGTTGCACAAAGGCTGCTGACGCTGCTGAGGCTATCGGAATCGGCCTTCAGGCTTTCTGTATTCCTGGCACAGTTGCTGACGACCGTAAGGTTGGTCTCGGACACGGTAACCTTGCTGCTATGCTTCTCCGTGAGGAGACAAAGTGCTTCGCATTCCTCGCAGGCCACGAGTCTTTCGCTGCTGCTGAGGGTGCTATCAAGATTGCAGAGATGGCTAACAAGGTTCGTACAAACCCACTCAACGTTATCCTTGACGGTCTCGGAAAAGACGCTGCTTTCATTATTTCACGTATCAACGGTTTTACATATGTACAGACACAGTTCGACTACTACACAGGTGAGCTTAAGGTAGTTAAGGAGACTCCTTATTCTGACGGCCCACGTGCTAAGGTTCGTTGCTACGGTGCTGACGATGTACGTGAAGGTGTTGCTATTCTCTGGGCTAACGATGTAGACGTTTCTATCACAGGTAACTCTACTAACCCAACAAGATTCCAGCATCCTGTTGCAGGTACATATAAGAAGGAGCGTATTGCTGCAGGCAAGAAGTACTTCTCAGTTGCTTCAGGCGGTGGTACAGGTCGTACACTCCATCCTGATAACATGGCTGCAGGTCCTGCTTCTTACGGTATGACTGATACAATGGGTCGTATGCACTCAGACGCTCAGTTCGCAGGTTCATCTTCTGTTCCTGCTCACGTTGAGATGATGGGCTTCCTCGGCATGGGTAACAACCCAATGGTTGGTGCTTCAGTTGCTGTTGCAGTTGCTGTTGAGGAGTGCATGAAGTAATTTACTTCGCTTCTTAATTTATAAATTGATTCATCGCGTCCTGCTTGGGCTTTGCCTCGGCAGGGCGTTTTTTTGTGTTAAGTTGTGTAACTTATTTGTTCCTCCTGCCCCCCCTTTTCGAAAAGGAAAACAAAAAAACTACTAAATTGTCGATTTTAAGCGCATTTTGTCGGAAAAACGTCGTATTTTTTCAGAATAAAAGTTCTTAGAATAAAATTATGACTTTTTCTTAAGGAGAACAGCCAATGACGGATTACAGAAATTTCTTTTGCGAACACTACATAGCGCTCATGATTAACTATTGGCAGACGATACTTAGTGATATGCCGAAGTTTAAGGTGATTGAAAGAAAAGTAAATAATGAAATCATCCCTTGCATACGAGTAATACACGATGATTCGACCTCGCACGAATACTACTTGAAAACCGTAAAAGGACAACAAACATATCAGGCATATTTATACCAGGAGCAGTTAATCAAAAACATCAGAGATTACCGTAAACTTTGGATATGTAAAACTTCAAAACCTCTCACTGTAATCAGTAAATCGGTTATCAATATGCTGATGCATGACTGTTCAGCTTTCAATGACATGGAATACTATAATACGTTAACAACAGAATCAGCACGTAATATATTCGGCATGCAAAATCACACATTAATCTATAACGGAATGCCAATGAGATCCAAACTCGAAAGAGATGTTGCAAAAATCTTAGATTTACTGAATCTGGATTACAAGTATGAAGCACAAATTGAATTGTTTGGGAAAAGCAAATTTACGGATTTTTTTATAGCTGTTCCAATAATTAACAAATGCTTTCCATGCGAAGTTGCCGGCATGCTTGATAATGAATCGTACTATGATAAATTTCAAAGTGACCTCTCCAAGTATACTGCAAGTAAATACATAATCGGTCGCAATTTACTAATTATAGGAGAAACCGGTTATTCACCCATCAGTACTACTATGATAGCTGCATTAATATGCAGTTTTATAAATAACAACATAGAAGAAACTATTACGAGCAATAATCTAAATCATATTTTCAATCTATGAACGAGACATATAATGATTGACGCCTCTGCAAATAAACAGGAACAAGACGCAGAAGGGAAAACAATTGTTGCTACAAATATACCAACTGCAACAATACTAATCTAAATCTCACCAAAATCAAGGAAAAATCTCACCTTTTGGTGAGAAAAACAGCCG